>JACCXC010000059.1 GCA_013697275.1 Actinomycetota bacterium
CACGTCGACTGCCCGGGGCACGCCGACTACATCAAGAACATGATCACGGGCGCCGCCCAGATGGACGGCGCGATCCTCGTGGTCTCGGCGGCCGACGGCCCGATGCCGCAGACGCGCGAGCACATCCTCCTCGCCCGCCAGGTGGAGGTGCCGGCGCTCGTCGTCGCGCTGAACAAGGCCGACATGGTCGACGACCCCGAGCTCCTCGAGCTCGTCGAGATGGAGGTTCGCGAGCTCCTCTCCCGCTACGAGTTCCCCGGCGACGACGTCCCGGTCATCCCGGTCTCGGCGCTGAAGGCCCTCGAGGGCGACGACGAATGGGTCCCGAAGATCCTCGAGCTCATGGAAGCCGTGGACTCGTACATCCCCGAGCCGGTGCGTGACGTGGACAAGCCGTTCCTGATGCCGATCGAGGACGTCTTCACGATCACGGGCCGCGGGACGGTCGTGACCGGCCGGATCGAACAGGGCAAGATCGAGAGCGGCAACGAGATCGAGATCGTCGGCATCCACCCGCAGACGGCGAAAACCGTCGTCACCGGGCTCGAGATGTTCCAGAAGACACTCGACTTCGCCCAGGCCGGCGACAACGCGGGTGCGCTCCTCCGCGGGATCAAGCGCGAGGAGATCGAGCGCGGTCAGGTGCTCGCGAAGCCCGGCTCGATCACGCCCCACACGAACTTCAGCGGCGAGGTCTACGTCCTCTCGAAGGACGAGGGCGGACGCCACACGCCGTTCTTCAACGGCTACCGGCCGCAGTTCTACTTCCGGACGACGGATGTGACCGGCTCGATCAAGCTCCCGGAGGGCCAGGAGATGGTCATGCCGGGGGACAACACGAACATGGAGATCGAGCTCCATCAACCGATCGCCATGGACGAGGGCCTTCGCTTCGCGATCCGCGAGGGCGGCCGCACCGTCGGAGCCGGCGTCGTCACCGGGATCAGCAAGTAGCCCATCCGAAGGGGGGCTTGCCCCGCCCGGGAATCGAGACCAGAGATGCCACAGCAAAAAATCCGGATCCGCCTCAAGGCGTACGACCACCAGCAGCTCGACCGCTCGGCGGTCCAGATCGTCGACACGGCGCAGAGAAGCGGGGCCACGGTCACGGGCCCTGTCCCGTTGCCGACCGAGAAGAACGTCTACACGGTCATCCGCAGTCCCTTCAAGGACAAGGACTCCCGTGAGCACTTCGAGATCCGCACGCACAAGCGCCTGATCGACATTCACCAGCCGACGCCGAAGACGGTCGACTCGCTCATGAGGCTCGACCTTCCGGCGGGAGTGGACATCGAGATCAAGCTGTGAAAGGCATCGTCGGCAAGAAGGTCGGGATGACGCAGGTCTTCGAGGCAGAGACCGGCCGCCTCGTGCCCGTGACCGTGATCGCGGCCGGCCCGTGTCCGGTCGTCTCCGTCCGGACACGGGACGAGCACGGCTACGACGCGTTCCAACTCGCCTTCGACGAGGTCGCAGAGCGCAAGCTCTCGCGGCCCGAGCTCGGCCATCTGAAGAAGAACGGCGTAGGCCCGTATCGGCGGCTCGTCGAGATCCGCGGACCGCACGAGCTCACCCCGGGCGAGACCGTCACGGTGGAAGCGTTCGAGCCGGGCGAGAAGGTCAAGGTCTCGGGCGTCTCGATCGGCAAGGGGTTTCAGGGAACGATCAAGCGGCACAACTTCAGCCGCGGCCCGGTCTCGCACGGCTCGCACAACGTCCGCGCCCCCGGGTCGATCGGCGCCTCCGCGACGCCTTCGCGCGTCTTCAAGGGCATGCGCATGGCCGGCCACATGGGCGCGAAGCGCGTCACCCAGGTCGGCCTCACGGTCGTCGACCGCGTGCCGGAGGAGAACCTGCTCCTCCTGCGCGGAGCGGTCCCGGGTCACCGGAACGCCACCGTGATCGTGCGGGAGGACAGCCGCTGATGGCCGCCCCAAAGGCACCACTCATGGACGCGTTTGGCAAAAAGACGAAGGACGTTGCGCTCGAAGAAGCGATCTTCACGGCCGAAGTGAAGCCGCATCTCATCCATGAGACCGTGATTGCTGAGGCCTCGGCGGCTCGCCGGGGCACCTCGGCGACGAAGAGTCGCGGGCTCGTCTCGGGAGGCCGGGCGAAGCCGTGGCGCCAGAAGGGGACTGGACGCGCGCGCGCGGGCACGACCCGTGCCGCGCAGTTCACCGGCGGCGGTCACGCGTTCGCGCTCCAGCCGAGGAGCTACGGCGGCAAGGTGAACCGGAAAGCTCGCAAGGCGGCGCTCCGAGGCGCCCTCGCCGTGCACGCGTCGCGCGGGTCGCTCGGGCTCGTGGACGCGGGCGGCTTCGAGGTGCCTTCGACCAAGGCTGCCGCGGCGCTCGTTGCGGGCTGGGGCCCCACGCTCCCGCTCGTGGTCGTGGCCCAGCCGGACGAGGACACGGTTGTCAGATCGTTCCGCAATCTCGAGCGCGTGCTCGTGCTCCAACCGTCCGAGGTCGAAGTGGGCGCGCTCGTCTGGGCCCGCTCGCTGCTCGTGACCGAGTCGGCACTCGCGCGGATCCAGGAGGTGGCGAAGTGAGCCTCCACGCGCGCCAGGTCCTGATCGCCCCGGTCGTTTCCGAGAAGAGCTACAGCCTGATCGAGGACAACAAGTATTCCTTCCGCGTGCACGACAAGGCGCACAAGACGCAGGTGCGCCAGGCCGTGGAGGAGCTCTTCGACGTCAAGGTCGAGGGCGTGAACATCGTGAAGGTGCGGGCGAAGCCGAAGCGCCGCGGACTCTCCCGTGGCACCAGGCCGGGCTGGAAGAAGGCGATCGTCCAGCTCCGCGCCGGCGACCGCATCGAGATCTTCGAGGGAGCCGCCGTCTAGTGCCCCTGAAGAAGCTCAAGCCCACGAGCCCCGGGAGGCGCTTCCGCACCGTTTCCGACTTCGCCGACGTGACCAAGCGTACGCCGGAGAAGAGCCTTACCGAGCCGATCAAGAAGACGGGTGGGAGAAACAACAACGGGCGCATCACCACACGCCACCAGGGCGGCGGCCACAAGCGCCGCTACCGCGTGATCGACTTCAAGCGGACGAAGGACGGTGTGCCGGCCAAGGTGGCTGCGATCGAGTACGACCCGAACCGGTCGGCGCGAATCGCGCTCCTTCACTACGCCGACGGCGCGAAGTCCTACATCCTCGCGCCGGCGCGCCTCGTGGTCGGTCAGACCGTCGAGTCCGGCCCCGAGGCGGACATCCGTCCCGGGAACGCGCTCCCGCTCGCGAACATCCCGACGGGCACGCTCGTCCACAACGTCGAGCTGCAGCCCGGCCGCGGCGGACAGATGGCGCGAAGCGCCGGCTCAGGCGTCCAGCTCGTCGCCAAGGAAGGCCTCTACGCGACGTTGCGCCTCCCGTCCGGAGAGATGCGCCGCGTGGCGGCCACCTGCCGCGCGACCGTCGGCCAGGTCGGGAACGTCGACCACGAGAACATCTCGAGCGGCAAGGCGGGCCGCAGCCGCTGGCTCGGCAAGCGCCCGACAACGCGCGGCTCGGCGATGAACCCGGTCGACCACCCGCACGGCGGAGGCGAGGGAAAGTCGAAGGGCGGCCGTCACCCCGTCACCCCGTGGGGTGTCCCAACGCTCGGGAAGCGCACGCGAAAGAAGCACAAGGATTCCGACAAGCTGATCGTCCGCGGCCGCCGCCGCGGCAAGGAGAGACGCTAAGTGAGCCGATCCAGCAAGAAGGGACCGTTCGTCGACGAGCGGCTGATGTCGCGCGTCGAGGCGATGAACGCGTCGGGCGAGAAGCGCCCGCTTCGCACCTGGTCGCGCACGTCGACCGTGTTCCCCGAGATGGTCGGGCACACGATCGCGGTACATGACGGGCGCAAGCACGTCCCCGTCTTCATCACCGAGTCGATGGTCGGTCACAAGCTCGGTGAGTTCGCGCCCACGCGGACCTTCCGCGGTCACTCCGGAGACAGGCAGGTCAAACGGTAGGCATGGCAACAGTCGAGGCACCGAGAACCGAGGTTCGCGCCCAGGCGCGCTACGTGCGCACGGCGCCGCGCAAGGCGCAGCTCGTCGCGGACCAGATCCGTGGGCGGACCGTTCCCGAGGCCCGCACGATCCTCGCGTTCATGTCGCGCGATGCTGCTCGGGATCTCGAGAAGGTCCTCAACTCCGCGGTCGCGAACGCCGAGGCGAACCACGGCCTGGCCGGTGACGAGCTCGTCATCTCGGCCGCATATGTGGGGGCAGGCCCGACGCTGAAGCGGTGGCGCGCCCGCGCCCGCGGTCGCGTCGCGCGGATTCGCAAGCGCACCTGCCACATCACCATCAATCTTGCCCAGCCGGACGGCAGCGCCCTCCCCGAGGCTCGCGCCCCGCTGGCTGCCACCGTCACGCCCGAGGCCCCGGTCGAAGGGGCGAAGCCGAAGCGCGCCTCGCGCAAGAAGCCGGAGGTCGCCGAGACGACCGAGGTGGCGGAAGCGGCCGAGGAGAAGCCGAAGACGCGCCCGAAGCGCGCCCAGAAGCCGAAGGCAGAGGAGCCGAAGGCGAAAGAGAAGCCGAAGCGCACCCGCGCGGCCAAGCCGAAGGCGGACGCCGACGAGGAGAAGCCCAAGCGCACCCCGCGCAAGAAGGCCGACGAGGGAGGAGAGTCCTAGTGGGACAGAAGGTTCATCCCGGCGGCCTGCGGGTCGGCGTCATCCACGACTGGAAGTCCAACTGGTACACGGGCACGAAAGAGTTCCCGGCGTATCTGATCGAGGACGTCAAGATCCGGGAGCACATCTACGGCAAGCTGGGCCACGCAGGCCTTTCGGACATCCTGATCCGCAAGGACAAGCAGCGCATCACGATCGACATCTACACGGCCCGCCCCGGGATCGTGATCGGGAAGTCGGGCGCGGAGGTGGACGCCCTGCGGAAAGACGTCCACGGGATGACCAAGAAGAACGTCCACATCAACATCAATGAGATCAAGCGCCCCGAGCTCGACGCGAAGCTGGTCGCGCAGTCGATCGCCGAGCAGCTCCAGAACCGCGTGAGCTTCCGCCGCGCGATGAAGCGCTCGCTGGCCTCAGCCATGCGCTCGGGCGCCCAGGGCGTCCGGATTCAATGCGGCGGTCGCCTCGGCGGCGGCGAGATGTCGCGCTCCGAGAGCTACTCCGAGGGCCGCGTCCCGCTCCACACGCTGCGGGCCGACATCGACTATGGCTTCGCCGAGGCCAAGACGACCTACGGCCGGATCGGCGTGAAGGTCTGGGTCAACAAGGGCGAGATCATGCCGGAGGGCTTCGGCGAGGGCTCGAGCCGCGCGGAGGGCGACGGCCAGCGCCGCCGCCAGAGC
>JACCXC010000071.1 GCA_013697275.1 Actinomycetota bacterium
CGAGGAGCTCGAAGAGGGCCTCGCGACGCTCGACGAGGTCTTGTCGGTCGCGGACGAGTACGTCGACTAATCAGACTGCCTAAGTCAACCGCCGCCACCGGCGCAGCTGCTCGATCGCCTAGCGCACCTGAGAGGAACTTCAGTATCGGCAGGCTCGTGAGGAACGGCAACGAGCCGCCCATCGCGCCGCTCGAGGCGCATCGGCGTCGCCGGTGATTCAGTCTCGAGCCGGGCGCCTACGTCATCTACCCGGCGCAGGAGCCCGGGCCGACGCCCGGGAGCCGGCCGAGGAGCTCCGAGAGCTGAGCCACCTCGTCCTCGCTGAGCGTCCCGCGGAAGAGGGAGCGCAGCCGTTTGGTGTGGTTGACGCCGACGCACTCGAGCGTCTCGGCGCCGGCGGACGTCAGCTGCGCCCAGGTGACGCGCGCATCCCCGTCGCACTCGTGGTTCTCGGTCAGCCCGGCCTCGTTGAGGCCCTCCAGGAGCCGCGTCACGCCTGACGGCGTCAGCATCAGCCGCCCGACGAGGTCGGTCCGGCGCAGGCGCTGGCCCTCGGCTTTCGAGAGGTGGAGCAGCGTCTCGAAATCGTTGATCGTGAGCCCGCGCGGGGTGAGCGTCTCGGCTTCGAGCTCGCGGCGCAGGATCGCCTGCGCCCGCATCAGTCGCGCGAACGCTTCGAGCTCTACGGGCTTGGCCTCATTTACTTGCCGACTCAATGTTTATCCTCTAGAGTAGTTGAGCACTCAAAGTTTACCACGACGAGAGGGGAACCACAATGAGCACCACCCAGGACGCTACTGCAATTCCGCCCGGAACCTGGAGCCTCGATCCGGTTCATTCCGACATCGGCTTCGCTGTCTCCTACAGCAGCTTCGGCACCTTCCGCGGCACGTTCGGCGAGTTCGACGCGAAGCTCGCCGACGGCAACCTCGAGGGCAGCGCCAAGGTCGCAAGCGTCGCGATCGAGGACCCGAACTTCGCGGGCCACCTCCAGTCGCCCGATTTCTTCGACGCCGAGCGGAACCCCGAGCTCCGCTTCACGTCGACGTCGATCGAGCGCGCCGGCGACGCGGTCAGGATCACCGGCGAGCTCACCCTCCGGGGCGAGACGAAGGAAGTCACGATCAGCGGCACCGCCACCGGGCCCGGCCAGGACCTGTACGGCAACGAGCGCATCGCCTTCGATGTCGAGACGGTCGTCGACCGCCGGGACTTCGGGATCAGCTGGAACATGGATCTCCCCACCGGCGATCCCGCGCTCGGCAACGACGTGACGATCACCGCCAATCTCGCGTTGGTGCAGGCGTAGCACGTGCGGATTCTCGCGGTCAGCGGCAGCCTTCGCCGGGGGTCGCACAACACGGACCTCCTGCGCGGGGCTGCCGCCGCCGCGCCCGACGGGATCGAGATCGAGCTCTACCACGGGCTGAAGGAGATCCCGCCCTATGACGCCGACGACGACCGCCCCGGCGACCTGCCCGCGGCGGTCGAGCGCTTCAAGGCCGCCCTCGCCGAGGCCGACGGGATCCTGATCTCGACGCCCGAGTACAACTCCTCGATTCCGGGCGTGCTCAAGAACGCGCTCGACTGGGCCTCGCGGCCGCTCGCCGAGTCGCCTGTGCGCAACAAGCCGGTCGCTGTGCTCTCGTCCAGCACGGGGATGCTCGGCGGCGTCGGGGCCGCTGCCGAGACGCGCAAGGTGCTGGGCGCCCTCGGCGCGCGCACCCTGGAGGAGACGGTTGCCGTCCCCAAGGCGGACGTCCGGCTTGCAAACGGCATCGATGCGGAGCTGCTCGCCGAACTCCGCGCCGTCGTGGATGCCCTCGCCGCGGCCGTCGATACGCGCGCCGCGCTGGCGGCTTAGGGGCCTGTCCAAAAAGTGGATCGGGGCGCCTGGCACGCGACCACTTTCCGGACAGGCCCCTAGCTCAGGAAGCGCGCGACCGCGTCTGCGGTCTCGTCGAAGGCGTCCCAGAGCATTGTGTGCCCGCCGGGGACGCGGACGACCTCGAGCTCGTCGCCGAGGACGGCGGTGTGCGCGTCGAGCAGGTGGTCGTACGGGATGTACGAGTCCTCGCCGAGCACGAGCAGCGTCGGGACGTGGGCGAGCTCGAACGGCGGCGGCTCGCGACTCATCTCGCCGTAGGCGGCGACGACTGCGCTCTGCAGGTAGCGGTAGCGCCAGCGGCCGTCGCGATGCTCGACGAGATGGGCGCGCAGCTCTTCCGCGACGAGCTCACGTGGCGCCCGCGAGAGCCGGCTCTCCTCGAAACGGCGGTCGATCGCCTCCTCGACGCTCGCATACGAGCGGTCGGGACGAGCGCCCTCTGCGCCGTTCAGCGCCGCGTTGCCGGAGATCAGGAGGGCCGGATCCAGCAGCACCAACCGCTCGACGGCCTCGGGCGCGGCGGCGGCGACCTCGAACGCGATCCGGCCGCCGAAGGAGTGCCCGAGCCAGCGGACGGGCTGCTCGACGAGTCCGAGCTCCTGCAGCGTGTCGATCGCGTCCTCGACATGCTGCTCGAGGTGCCAGGGCGGCTCGTACTCCGAGCCGCCGTGCCCGCGCAAGTCGAGCGCGACGACGTGGAGGTGGCCGGCCAGCCTTTCGGCGAGCTTCGCAAAATGGCGGCCATGGCTCGTGATCCCGTGCAGGCAGACGACGACCGGCGAGCCGCGCTCGCCCCACTCATGTGCATGAAGCATCACGAGCGCGTTGCGCCGAGCGGCCCTGAGACGAGCTCGCCGCGGCGCGCGTCGTCGTCGTTCACGAGCGACCAGACGACGATGCCGTCCTTGCCGATCAGGAATGTGCCCCGGACGGACGCGCCGCGCGTCTCGTCGAAGACGCCGTACGCCTTCGCGGCGGCACCGTGCGGCCAGAAGTCCGCCGCAAGCGTATAGCTGAGCCCGAGCTGCTCCTTCCACGCCTGGCGGGTCGGCGCCGAGTCGCACGAGACGAGCACGACGTCGGTGTCGGCGGACTCGAAGGACGCCTGGTTCTCCTCCAGGTCGCGGGCCTCGTCCTCGCAGACCGGGGTGAACGCGAAGGGGTGGAAGACGAGCAGCACGTTCCGGCGGTCGCGGAAGTCGGTCAGCCGTACGCGCTCGGACTTGTGGACCTCCAGGTCGAAGTCAGGCGCCCTGCTGCCGGTCTCGATCACGCACATCCCCCTCTTCGCCCTCGTCGCTCGGGCGATAGTACCGCCGCCCGCGCAGCTCCTCGGGGAGGTAGTCGAGCTCGAAGCCGCGTGGATC
>JACCXC010000073.1 GCA_013697275.1 Actinomycetota bacterium
GGCCGACGAGCGCGTGCCCCATCTCATGGTAGGCGGTGATCTTCCGCTCCTTCTCGGAGAGCAGGCGCGCCTTCTTCTCCGGGCCGGCGATGACGCGCATGATCCCTTCCTCGAGCTCGTCCTGGCCGATCATCTTCTTGCCGTGGCGGGCCGCCAAGAGCGCCGCCTCGTTGATCAGGTTGGAGAGGTCTGCCCCGGTGAAGCCGGGCGTGCCCGCGGCGAGTGTGTCCAGGTCGATCTCGTGCGCGAGCGGCTTTCCGCGGGCGTGCACCTCGAGGATCTTGCGACGGCCGAGCCTGTCGGGGCGATCGACTACGATCTGGCGGTCGAAACGGCCCGGGCGAAGAAGCGCAGGATCGAGGATGTCCGGGCGGTTCGTTGCCGCGATCAAGATGATGTTGTCCTTCATCTCGAAGCCGTCCATCTCGACCAGGAGCTGATTCAGCGTCTGCTCGCGCTCGTCGTGGCCGCCGCCCATGCCGGCGCCACGGTGGCGGCCGACCGCGTCGATCTCGTCCATGAAGATGATGCAGGGGCTCGCCTGCTTGGCCTGCTCGAAGAGGTCGCGGACGCGCGAGGCACCGACGCCGACGAACATCTCGACGAAGTCTGAGCCCGAGATGGAGAAGAAGGGCACGCCCGCCTCGCCCGCGACCGAGCGCGCGAGGAGCGTCTTCCCGGTGCCGGGCGGCCCGTAGAGAAGCACGCCCTTCGGAATCCGCGCGCCGAGCGCCTGGAACTTCTTCGGGTTCTCGAGGAACTCCTTGATCTCGTGCAGCTCCTCCACCGCCTCGTCCACGCCGGCCACGTCCTTGAAGGTGATCTTCGGCGAGTCGGGGGCCATGCGCTTTGCGCGGCTCTTCCCGAAGCTCATCACCTTCGAGCCGCCGCCCTGCACCTGGTTCATGAGGAAGATCCAGAAGCCGAAGAAGAGGACGAACGGCAGCAGGTAGGTGAGGAACGACCACCGCGAATTGCCGGTCCCCTTCGAGTCGAAGGCGACGTCACGCGACTCGAGCTTCTCCTGCAGCGCAGCCTGGGACTGGTCGCTCGGATAGTTCGTCTTGATCGGCGTCGATCCGATCTTCGCCTCGATCGAGCGGCTCTTGGGGGTGAACACGAGTTCACGCACCGCGGTCGGATCCTCGTCGACCCGCGCGATCAGTTCGCTGTAGGCGATCTTCTGACGCTCGTCACGGTTCGGGAGCAGCGTCTGAGACGCCAGATAGACGAGCAGGACGATCAGGATGAGGGGGAAGAGTGCGCTACGGAAAAAGCGGCTCACGAAGCTCCAGTCCTTGAAGAAAGCCTAGCAGCGGGGTATTCGCCCACTGCCGTCCGGCGGTTGCCTACCGCTCCTCAGCTTGCGCGATGAGATCGTCTCGCAACACCCCGATGTAGGAGAGGTTGCGGTAGCGCTCGGCAAAGTCCAGGCCGTACCCGATCACGAAGCGATTGGGGATCTCGAAGCCCACGTAGCGGCAATCCACCTGGTTCTCGCGCCGCTCCGGCTTCGTCAGGAGGGCGCAGACGTCGAGCGAGCGCGGGTGGCGGGCCTCCAGGTTCCGGATCAGGTACGAGAGCGTGAGGCCCGAGTCGACGATGTCCTCGACGATCAGCACGTTTCGATCCTCGATCGACATGTCCAAATCCTTCAGGATCCGGACGACGCCGGAGGAGTCCACGCCCTCGCCGTAGCTGGAGATGGCCATGAAGTCGACCTCGCAGGGGATCTCGATGCGGCGCATGAGGTCTGCCATGAAGAAGATCGCGCCCTTCAGGACGCCGACGAGCAGGAGATCGGTCCCTCGGTAGTCCTCGGTGACTCGCGCGCCCAGCTCGCCGATCCGGGCCTGGAGGGTCTCCTCCTCGATCAGGATCTCGCCCACGCCGGCCGCGAGCTCGTCGGCGGCCTCGCTGACGGCGCTCGTCAAGGGCTCCGTCATGTCTCGCTCCTCTCGTTCGTCCTGCGGACGCTGACGCGGCCCTCCCAGCCCGGCGCGTTCGCGATCCCCGCGACCGCGACGACCTCGTCGCCGCGAACGACCAGCGGCCAGTCGCTTCGCTCGCGGCGAGGAACCTTGGCGTCGACGAACACGTCCTGCACCTTCTTCGTCCGCCCCGCCAGCCGGTCGCCCGGTTGCCAGGGGCGTACCTCGAGCTCGTCCGTGTCTCCCTCGATCGTCCAGGGCCCCCACTCGGCCCGCCCGTCGACCAGGCGGACGCGCTCGTACTCCCGCACGGCGCGAAGGCCGCCGCCGAGGTCTGCCTCCTTGGAGCCGGCCCGTGTTGCGAGCAACTGCTTGAGCCGTGTCTCGATCGCTCGCGGCAGGCGCGGCGTCTCGTCGGCGAGCGCGCGGAGGTTCTCGTCGGCGCCGGGGTGGAGCTCGCGCAGGAGCGGCAGGATCTGGGCGCGGATCAGGCCGCGCTTCGTGTCTTCATTCGAGGCGTCCGAGCGGAAGACCAGCCCCTCGGCGCGGCAGTACGCCTCGGTCTCTTCGCGCCAGAGGGAGAGAAGCGGTCGGACGACTCCGTCTTCACGGTGGACCTTGATCCCGCCTGGCCGTCCGGACGAAACGAGCCGGAAGATGACCGTTTCCACCTGGTCGGAGGCGGTGTGCCCCGTCGCACGCAGCCGGTCCGGGGCGAAGGAGTAGCGAAGGTCGCGCAGCTCGGCTTCGGTGCCATGCCGAGCAGGTGCCTCGACCACTTCGGCGCCGAGCTCCTCGCGGCAAAAGCGAGCGTCCTCGTCGGACGCCTCTCCGCGAAGATTGTGGTTCACGTGGAGCGCGTCCACGCGGTAGCCGAGCGAGCGAAGCGCGTGCCAGAGGCAGGTCGAGTCGGCGCCGCCCGAGACGAGGCAGAGAACCTCGCCACCGGGGGCGATCAGCTCGTGGCGACGGACGTGCTCTTCGATCCGGGCCCGAAGCCCCGTCGCCTCCATCGCGTCATTGTAGGGGGCCTGATACGTCCGGCCCGAAGCCTCACGTGGTACGCGGGCCGAACACGTCAGGCCCCTACAGCAACGCCCCGACGTCGCAGCCGAACTTGGCGAGCGCCGGCTGCGCTTCGAGCAAGACTTCCCGCGCGAAGTTGGCGAGGCCATAGGCGCGGTGCATGGACTTGCCGGCGCGGGCGCGTTCCTTGGCGGCAAGCGAGACCGCCTGCCCGTACTCCTGGAACATGCTGTCCAGGTAGCGCTGTGCGAGCCGGAGTGACGGATCGCGCGGCCGCACGTAGCCGATCCTCTTGGCCGCGTCTCGCGCCTGCTCGGCGACGTGAGCGGCGTCGAGGTCGCCGCTTCGGTACCCCTCCGCCCAGAGGCCGAGGGCGGTCATGTTCGCGCTCGCCGTCTGGATGAAGCGCTTGTCGGTCGCGCCGCACGAGTGCCCGCGCGGCTCGGACGAGCCTCCCCGCGCACGGCGAAGCCGACCGCAAAGGCGAGGACGAGCGCCGCCGCAATGACGCCGATTCCGCGCAACCCAGCTCAGCATCAGACCGCGCCGGTCGCCCGGCAATCGCCCGCACGGGTGACACTCGAACGAGTGCCTTCCCCCTGGACTACTCGAAGATCACCGAGCGGTACGTGATCGTGCGCCGCATCCCGACCGCCTCGTACAGGCGGATCGCGGGCTCGTTCTCCGGCCGAACGAAGAGGCAGACCGTCGGAGTCCCTGAGAGAAGGAGTCGGCAGAGATCGGCGAGCGCGCGCTTGGCGTAGCCGTGCCCGCGGAGCGCCGGCTCGACCCAGACCTGCTGCAGCTGCACGACCTTCGGAGTCCAGGCGGAGGCCTCAGCCTTGAAGAGGACCTGCCCGTCGCGCCGCCAGATCCAGCTGCGCCCCTGTTCGACCTGGGCGCGCGTCCGCCACTCGAAGAGGGCGGGGTCACGCGCGTAGGCGTCCACGCCAACCTCCTCGACGTACGCCTCGGCCGCGGCCGGCACGAGCACGTCCAGATCTTCGAGGGTCGCCCCGCGGAGCTCACTCTCCCCGGGCGCGGGCGCCTCCGAGAGGACGTACACGGGCTGGCCCGGCCGGTCGTCGAGCGGCTCGGGCAGCCTGGCTCGCAGTGCTCCCCAGAGCTCGCCGACCGCCGACTCCTCTCCGACGATCATGCGCGGCTCGCCCTCGGCCACCTCCGCGAAGCGCGCTGTCCCGCGTCCCGAGGGAACCAGGTTTGCCCCGACGTGGCAGATCGCCTCGAGCCGGCCGCCCTCCTTGAGCGCGACGAACCGTCCGAGGCCACGCCGCGCGACGTCCTCGAGGAACACGCGCTCGACAGGATCCTCGTCGCAGAAGGCGAGAACGTCCCCGAGATCCGGCGATCGGACGAGCCGCGCCACGCAGGGACGATAGGAGAGTTAGATTCCGCGCGTGCCGATCCACGTTCGCGCCGAGCCCGGCGACTACGCCGAGGCATGCCTGCTCCCCGGCGACCCGCTCCGGGCCAAGTACGTCGCGGAGACCTTCCTCGAGGGCGTCGAGCAGCGAAACGCGGAGCGCGGGATGCTCGGCTACACCGGCACGTACCAGGGGCGCCCCGTGTCGATCCAGTCGACCGGGATGGGCTGCCCCTCGGCCGGGATCGTGATCCACGAGCTGATCGAGCTCGGGTGCACTCGCCTGCTCAGGATCGGCACCTGCGGGGGGCTCCAGGTGGACCTCGCCCTGGGCGACCTGATCGTCGCCATCTCGGCGGTGCCCGCCGATCAGACGGCCGTCCACCTCGTCGGTGGCGAGCCGCATGCCCCGACCGCCAACTGGGAGCTCGTCCACGCGGCCGTGCACTCGGCCAAGGAGCTCGGCCGCCGCGTGCGTGTCGGGCCGGTCGTCTCGAGCGACGTCTTCTACGACCCGGACACCGATCGCGCACGGCGCTGGTCGGAGCGCGGGATCCTCGGCGTCGAGATGGAGGCTGCGGTCCTCTTCACGCTCGGCGCGCTGAGGAAGGTGCAGGCGGGCTGCCTCCTGACCGTCAGCGACATCATCGTCGAGGGGGAATTCACCCGCATCTCGGACGAGGAGCTCCGGGCGGCCGTCGACCAGATGACGGAGCTCGCGCTCAGCACGGTCACGGCCGAGCACTAGGCCGCCGCGTGGCGGCCGTCGTCTTTCTGGTCAACCCAGCTTCGGCAAACGGGTCCACGGGGAAGCGCTGGCCCGAGATCTCGCGCCGCGCGTCGGCCGCGGGCCTCGATGGCGAGGCACTCGTCAGCACTCGCCCGGGGGAGATTGCCGAGCTCGCGGAACGGGCGGTCGCGGACGGTGCCCGGACGCTCGTCGTGGTCGGCGGGGACGGGACGGTCTTCGAGGCCGTGAACGGGCTCATGCGAGCCGGCGGAGGAGCCGAGCTCGCGGTGCTCGCGCGCGGCACGGGCAAGGACTTCGTGCAGTCGCAGGGGATCCCGACCGACCTCGATCGCGCGCTCGAGACCGCCCGCACCGGCTCCGTCCGTACGGTCGACCTCGGATGCGCCCGCTACCCGGCACCCGACGGCGCGCCGGTCGAGTCGTGGTTCGCCAATTTTGGCGGAGCCGGGATCAGCGGCGCGATCGCCCGCCGTGCGAACGAAACGTCGAAGGCCCTCGGCGGCCGCGTTTCCTTCGTCTGGGCGACTGTCGCCGTCTTCAGCCGCTGGAAGAGCGAGGAGGTCAGGGTGACCGCCGGGGAAGAGATCCGTGAGGGCCGCTTCTTCGAGATCCTCGCGATGCTCGGCGAGTACACGGCGGGCGGGATGCGGATGGCGCCCGGCGCCTCGGTGGACGACGGGCTCTTCGATGTCGTCCTGATCGGCGACGTGACAAAGGCCGACTTCGCCCGGACCTTTCCGAAGGTCTACCGCGGGAAGCACCTCTCCCACCCCAAGATCGAGCTCGTCCGAGCCGCCTCGGTCACAGTCGAAGCTGAACGACGGCTCCCGGTCGCGCTCGACGGCGAGCAGCCCGGAACGACCCCGGTCACCTTCGAGGTCGTGCCGCGCGCCCTTCGGCTGCGGGTGGCCTAGCTCTTCAAGCCCGAGCTCGAGCCGCCGCTCGACTTCTTCGCGGCGCCCTTCGCCGTACCGCTCTTCGAGGAGGTCGTGTCCTTCGCGGAGGTCGTCTGGGAGGACGTGCTCTTCTTGGTCGTCCCGCCCGACGCCTTCGTGGATGGCACCGACCTGCGGCTCGCACCTCCGCCCGCGCCGGCACTCCCACTCTCCGATCCCTCCAGTGCGGCGAGACGATTCTCGAGGCGTTCGAGGCGCCCGCGCAGCTCGCCGATCTCGCCTGCGGCGGCTAGCCCGACCTGCCCGAGCGTCTTGCGCGTCGTCGTGTCGACCTTGCCCTTCGCGTCCATCGCCTTCGCGAGCGCGTCCGTCACGCGCGGGTTTCGGCCCAGCTCGTCCATGACGCGCGTGAGCGCGTCTTCACCGCGGTTCGCGAGCCTGCTCAGCACACTCGCGTCGGTCTCCTTGTTGCCCTGGTCGGCCATGCATCCCTCCCTCGAAGTCGGAGAGACCTTACCCATGAGCTAGGAGCGCGAAGCGCCCCACGGGAAGGCGATACGCCGCCGGAGGTATCGGGCGGCGAGCCAGGCGAGGCCAAGCAGGAAGAGGATCGGAGCCGCGCCCGCCGCGACGACGAAGACCTTGCCGGTCACGGTCGTGAAGGCCCGGGCGCCGTCGCCCCAGGCGTCGACGATGCCCCAGCCGCCGTCGCCCGGCGCCGCGGTGGCACCACGCTCGCCGAGCGTGACGCTGATGGTCGCGTAGGTCGTCTGGTCCTCGAGGAAGCCGAGCCGCCCGCGCGCCTGCTCGAGCTGAAGCTGCGTCTCGTTCAGCTGCGACTGGACGGCCAGGGCCGAAGGGACGGTCTTCGCACGGTCGAGCAGGGAGAGGAGCTGACGCTCCACCGCCTCTAGGTGGCGCCTTCGGGCTTCGAGGTCGACGAACTCGGACGAGACGTCCTGGGCGTCGTCGCTCATGCGCTCCAGGCGGCCGACCCGACGAAGCTCGCGCACCGCCTGCTCGTATGAGCGCCCCGGCACGCGGATGACCAGCGAGCCGCGTACGAGCCGGCCGCGACCGGCCTGACCCGCGCTCGAGCTGACGACGAACCCGCCGAGCCCGGAGGCGACCGAACGAGCCTCGTCCACCGCGCTCTCGAAGCCGCCCTTCCCCACGCTGATCCGAAGGGACGCGGTCTTGACGATCCGCAGGCCGACGCCTGGGAGTTGCTGAACCGCCTGGCGCGCGCCGCCGCCCTCGTCCGAAGCCGCGACCTCACCCTCGGCCGCGACGGTCAGGGCGGCGTCCGCGCCACCGCCATCTCCGTCGGCCCCAGAGTCGTCGCCGCCCGCGCACGCCGCGAGCAAGAGAACCAAGAGCGCGAGAAGGACTGCCTTGGCGAAGTTCTTCATCTCGGTTGCTCTGACTGGCGCAGCGCTGCGAAAGTTCCCGGCCTTGGAAGGGTTCCGCTTCTCCGAAGACCTCAGCGTCCGCTTCAGCGAGACGGACGCTCAGGGCATCGCGAACAACGCCGTCTACCTGAACTGGTTCGAGGTGGCCCGCGTCGCCTATCTCGCCCGCTTCCCGGGCGGCTACCGCGGCATGATCGAGCAGGGCGTCGAGGCGACGACGATCGAGACCCACGTCCGCTACCGGGGTCCTGCGCGCTTCGACGACCGGCTGCGGATCCACACGCGCATCACGGAAGTGCGAGGAGCCCGCTTCCGGTTCGAGTACGTGATCGAGCGGGTGAGCGAACCCGTCGGCGCGATCGGCGCCGGCTGGACCGCCCATGCGACCGTTCACGCGAGCTCTCTCCGCCCGGTGCGCGTCCCGCCCTGGCTCGTCGAGGCGATCGAGCGGGTCGAGCGGAACTAGGGAGCGCTAGGGCGCCGTCGTAGTCGTCGGCGTCGTTTGGCCTGGGCCGGTTTGGGTCGGACCCGTCGACGCGGGCGGAGGGCTCGGTGGAGGAGCGGTTGGCGGCGGGGGCGGAGGCGGCGGGTCGGGGAGGGGGATCGTGCCCTCGCGGACGATCTTTGGCTCCGACTGGTAGCTCGTGTACCAGGTTTCGCTGTAGAGCACCTTTCCGTTCACGTAGACGATCCGCTTGACCGCGATCGCGCGCGACGGCTCACCAGCGTCCTCGACCACCTCCTCGCCGGCGTAGAGCGTCGGATCGGGCACCGTCTCGGTCTCGGGCGGGCCGGTGACGCGGAGCTCGCCGGGCTCGCTCACGACCCGGCGCCCGGTCGGGGCGCCGAGCAGGCTGATCGTGATCCCGTCGCCTCCCGACTGCGCCCGGACGACCATCCAGTTGTCCGTGTCGTTCTCGAACCTCAGGTCGACGTCCGGGTAGTTGACGGTCGCGTCCCGCCCGAGCGGATAGCGGCTGATGTAGAGGCTGTGCGCCGTTCGCGACGTGATCTTGATCCCCGCTTCCCAGGCGGCATTGAAGACCGTCGTCGCGATCTGGGAGACACCCCCGCCGGGGGCGTCCTTGTACTCGCCCTCGATGATCGTCGGCGCGGGCTTGAAGCCGCGCTTGGTCGTCCGTGGCCCGACGACGCGATTGATGGAGAACTCCTGACCGGGCGCGAGCGTCGTCCCGTCGATCAACCGGGCGGCGAGCTGGAGATTCGTGATGCGGTCCGCGGTGCCCGAGTACGGCGAGGTGTAGCTCGCGAGCACGTCCGTCACCTTCATCCCGCGGGCCCGCTGGGTGTTGAGCCGCGGCTCGGCAAGGCGCACTACGAGCTCGGCCTCGCGCCGGTCAGCAGAGAGCGCGCCTGTGAGAAGCGCCTTCCCGCTCGCCTCCTCGTCGAGCTTTCGGCCGCTCGCACTCGGCACGACACGTACCCGCCCTTCCGTCGTAATGGCGAACGAGGCTTCCTGCGGTATCCGGTTGACCGCGCGGCTCAGGACGCCGAAATAGCGCTCGGCGGCCCGGCCCCCCACGGCGAGCTTCGTGCGTCCGTTCGCGGGGAGCTGGAGCAGTTCGGCGAGCTCCTTGGGCTGGACGGTCCAGTGCGCGTCCTTCCAGCCGAATCGGACCGGCGCCGAGAGGGCCGTGCGCGCCTGCGCAAGCACCGGCTCGAGGTCGTCGCTCGTGACCGCGGGTGGGCCGATCGCGACAGGCAGGGCGACCGAGGCCCGGTCGAAGCCGGCCAGCGCACGCGCGATGAGCTGCTTCGCCCCGGAACGGTCGAGAGTCTTCCCCTCACGATGGGGCTCGATCTTCGTCTCGAGGCCCTCGAGGACGATCGCCGCGTTCCGCCCGGGCGTGTCGAGCGCCTTGGCCATCCGCTCGAGCTCGTAGTCGAACCTGGGCTCGTACAGCTCGGCCGCCGGGGTGACCTCAACGCCGAAGAGCCGGACGCCGACGCGGCGGATCCCGCGAAACGGCATCGGCCAGTTGCCGCGGCTCTGGGCCTCCGCGGCCACGGCGTCCCAGTTCACATGAGCGTCGAGATCCTTGGGGCTGAGCGGGAACCGTTCGCCGTCGGCGATGAAGACGACGTCGCGGCCTGCATACCGCGCTGACTGCTTCCCGAGCGCGGCCGCCGCCTCCTCGGGCGTGAGGCCGGCGACGTTGACCCCGGCGACCCGGACGCCCGCGGCGATCTCGCGCGACGAGCCGGCAAAGAGAACGCCCACCACGAGTGCGAAGGCAAGAAGGCTTCCGCCGACCCAGACGGCCAGGCGGCGCCACGGGACCGCGCGCAGGAGGGCTCGGCGAGGCCGCGCACGGCGGCGCTCGCGCACCGGTCCGACATCGACCTCCGCGCGCATAGGCGCGGCAATCTACCAGCGCGATCCGCTGGCTCGCGTCAGCCCTTTTTGACGAGCTCCTCGCGCAGCGCCAGCACACGGCGAACGTGCTCGTCCAGGAGCCCGCGGCGGGCAAGAGGCATGAGCGCCGCGATCGCCCGCCGCGCGTGCTCGGGGCTCGTGAAGAGCACGAGGTCGGCGCCCGCCCTGATCGCGCGAAGCGCCCAGCGCACGGGCAACGGCCCGGTGCGAACGATGCTGAGCGAGTCGGTCACGATCACGCCGTCAAACCCGAGCGCGCGAATCATCCGGTAGGTCTCGGGATGCGCGAGAGCGCGAACGCGGCCGAAGCGCGGGTAGTACGCATGGCCCGTCATCACGCACCGGATCCCGGCCCGCACGGCCGCCCGGAAGGCGGCGAGCTCCGCCGGGAGGATCCGCGCGGGGACGACGAGTTGGTTGTCGGTCGAGATCAGGGCCGCCCCCAGCCCCGGAAAGTGCTTGGCGCAGGCGGCGACTCCACCCGCGTCGAGGCCCCGGGCAAAGGCGAGCGCGAGCGAAGGCCGGTCGAAGTGGCGCCCGCCGAGCGGCCCGGAGGGAGCGTCGAGGACGGGCGCCAGGTCGACGTGCACGCC
>JACCXC010000087.1 GCA_013697275.1 Actinomycetota bacterium
GGCGGTCGCGGGGTGGGGGCCGGCGGTGGCGGAGGAGGTGGCGCAGTCGTAGCCGTGGTCGTCGTCGTCTTCCCCGTCGACGTCGTCTTGCCGGTCGACGATGTCCCGGTACTCGCCGGGAGCGCGCCGTCAAAGGCGTACTGACCGTCGAACGAGCTCCAGTCGGCCGGATCGTTCGGGTACTCCCAATCGGCGACCGGGACACCCGAGAGCGCCTGGGACATGAAGAGGTTCCAGATCGTCGCGGGGAACGTGCCGCCGGCCACGCTGATGCCGTGGACGCTCGTCATCTCGATCTGCGCGTTCGGGTAGCCGACCCAGACCGCCGTCGCCAGGTTGGGCGTGTAGCCCACAAACCAGGCGTCGGCGTGGTTCTCGGTCGTCCCCGTCTTGCCTGCCGCGGGCCGGCCGAAGTTCGCGCCCGTGCCCGTGCCCGCCTGCACGTTGCGCTCGAGAATCTTCGTCACCTCGTAGGCAACACCGTCTGAGAAGACACGCTTTCGCCGGGCCTTGCCCCAGCCGGCCTGGTCGTCCTCCTTTCCGTTCGCGAGGACGACTCGGCGAATGGCCATCGGCTCCGAGAAGACCCCGCCCGCAGAGAGGGTCGCGTAGGCGGACGCCATCTCGAGCACCGAGACCGAGTTCGAGCCCAGGCCGATCGAGGCGACGGGCTCCAGCTTCGTCTTGATCCCCATCCGGTGCGCGATCTCGACGACGTTCTCCGGACCGACGTCCAGCGTCAGCCGCGCGTAGACGGTGTTGTCGGAGCGGAGCGTCGCGGCCGCGATCGTCGTCGGCCCGACGTAGTCGCCCCCGTAGGTCTCCACCTTCCAGACGCAGTTCGGGTCGTCAGACTCGTCGCAGGTCGGGTCGGGCTGCCAGCGGAAAGGCGCCGAGAGGTAGTTGGTCGAGCTCGGATTGATCCCCTCCTCCACGGCCTCGGCGAGGACGAAGGTCTTGAAGGCCGAGCCTGCCTGGCGCCGGCCCTGCGCGGCCAGGTTGAACTGCAGGTTCTTCCGCTGTGGGGCCACGGCGGTCATCGCGCGGATCGCACCATTCGCCGGGTTGATCGAGACGATCGCCGAGGCCGGGTCGTCCGGGTACGGGAGGGTCGACTTGATCGCCTCGATCGCGTTTCGCTGGAAGCGTGGGTCGATCGTCGTGTACACCTTGAGGCCGCCGCTTCGCACTGTGCTGACCCCGTACTTCTTGAGCAGCTGGTCGCGGACGAAGGAGAAGAAGTACGGCTCGCGGATTCGCGTGTACAGCTCACCGCGCCTCAGCTTGAGTGGTGCCTGCGTCGCCTTCTCGTACTGGCCGACGTCGATGTAGGCGGCCTGCAGCATCGCCCGCAGGACGTCGTTTCGCCGCTGGACGGCCTCGACGGGACGGTTGAAGGGGTCGAAGACCGACGGAGCCTGAGGGAGGCCGGCGAGGAGCGCCGCCTGAGCGAGCCAAAGCTTCTTGGCCGGCTTCGAGAAGTACGTCTGCGACGCAGCTTCGATCCCGTAGGCGTGGTTTCCGAAGTAGACCTGGTTCAGGTACGTCTCGAGGATCTTCTGCTTCGACCACTTGGCGTCGAGCTTGAGCGCAAGGCACGCCTCCTTGGCCTTGCGCGTGAACGAGCGCTCGTTCCCGATGTAGAGGTTGCGGACGAGCTGCTGCGTGATCGTCGAGCCGCCCTCGACGATCTGGCCCGCCTCGATGTTCTTGAACGCGGCGCGGAAGACGCCCGAGACGTCGACGCCGACGTGGGAGTAGAAGCGGCGGTCTTCAATCGCGACGGTTGCACGCTTCGTCGCCCTGGGCATCTGCTTCAGCTTGAGCGGCTGGCGGTTCTTTTCCGCCGGGATGGAGCCGAGCAGAGAGCCGTCCGCGGCGTAGATGAACGAGTTCTGGCCGATCGTGACCGGCCGGAGGGAGGAGAGATCGCACTGAAGCGCCGCCGAGGCTCCAGTGAGCGTTCCGGCGGCGACGGCGGCAATCAAGACCGTGACCGCGGCGAGCGCGGTGATGAGAATCGCGCGCTTCTTCGACTTCTCGGCTCGCCGGCGGCGCACCCGCTCACGCCGGCCACGGTTGGGCAGGATGCCGCTGCCCTTTCCGTTCCCGTTCCCTTGCCCGTTTGCCCGTTTTCCGTTCCCGTTGCCATTCGAGCGGCGCGACGGGGGCATCAGAGAATCCCCTCGGCACGAAGGCGGCGGTGCACCGCGAGACGAAGCGCGGACGCGGCCAGGCCGACCTCCCCGCGGGGAGCCCACGCATCGACCGTGACGACGGCGGTCTGAGCTTGTGCTTCGAAGTCGGTCACTTGGGCGGTCGGCTGCTTCTCGGACGGGCTGGTTGCGACACGTGCCTCTTCTTCGACGAGCGAGACGACACGGTTGAGGTCGGCGGCGAGCGGGACCGGGATGCTGACCTGCATCAGCTGCTCGGCGCCGCCGATGGTCGCATTTCGAATGGTATCGGAGGCCAGTAGCTCGTTCGGGATGAAGAAGCGGGCGCCCTCAGCGCTGCGGAGGGTTGTGTACGTGAGCGCGATCTCCTCCACGGTCCCCGCCGCGTCTCCCACCTCGACGTCGTCCCCCAGGCGCAGCGGCTGGGTGACGGCGACGAGAACACCCGCGACGAAGTTTGCAAGCGTCGAGCGGGCGGCCATGCCGATCACGAGGCCAGCGACCGCGCCCGAGGCGAGCACGCCCCCGGCCACCGCGCGAACCTGCGGGATGACGAGAAGCGCGCTCAGAATCCCGAGCGCGACGATTGTTGCGGTCACGCTCCGGCGCAGCACGCGGTAACGCGTCAGAGCCTCGGGTGGAAGCTCGAGGCGGCGCATGAGCGCGCGGTCGACGAGACGCGCGGCGAAGAAGGCGACGACGATCATCCCGCCCGCGACGGCGAGCTGCTGCCAGGTCTCTTCGCTCATCAAGGATGAGTTCTCCTGACCGGGCGCCGCTTCCTGCCCGGACGCGCGCCGAGCCGCACCTACAGTTGCGTCCTATGGCCGCCGCGCGCGTCCTCGCGCTCCTCTCCGCCGCCCTGGTGCTGACGGGCTGCGGAGAGCGTG
This sequence comes from Actinomycetota bacterium, assembly GCA_013697275.1. GTDB lineage: Bacteria > Actinomycetota > Thermoleophilia > Gaiellales > Gaiellaceae > JACCXC01. The sequence goes on from JACCXC010000087.1 coordinate 3,068, forward strand.
GCGAGCCCGTCGACGCCCTGTCCCCGTACCCCGCGACAGTCCCCGGGGCCGGCGGAGCGCCCACAGTCCTCGAACGCCCGCCCGAACGAATCGTCGCGCTTACGCCCGCGGCAGCCGAGCTCGTCGCGGCGCTCGGGGCGGGCGGGCAGCTCGTGGGAGTCCCGTCGGGAATCGACCTCCCCGAGGCAGCAGGGGCCGCCGGAGTCGTTCGACCCAGCGGCCTGGTCGACGCGGATGCGGCCCGCGCGCTCAGGCCGGATCTCGTGATCGCGTCGACAGAGACCGACCCTCCCGCCCTCGAGGCCACCGCGGACGGATCCCCTGTCTACGTCCAGCCCGACCGCTCGATCCAGGACGTCGTACGCGCGACGCTCGAGCTCGGCCTCCTGCTCGGCAACCCGGCACGCGCGCGGGCCCTAGCGACCTCGATCCGCGACGGGCAGGCGCGGGTCGAGCGCCGCGTGCGCGGGCAGCCCGCCGTCCGCGTCTTCGCCGACACGGGCTTCTTCGTCTCGGTGGGCGAGGAGACGCTCGCCGCCGAGCTCGTGCGGGGGGCGGGTGGCGAGCTCGTCGGCCTCGACGTGAGCGGGCCGCTCGACGCGTGTGACGTGCTCGCCCTCCAGCCCGACGTCGTGCTGCGAATCCTCGACGAAGAGTCGCCGCGACCTTTCAAGCTCGAGTTCGAGCGCTGCGGCAGCGCATCCCTCCCGCGCGTCGAGGACGTCGCCACCGATCTCGTCACGACCGCGGGACCACGTGTCGCCAAGGCGCTCGACACCATTGCTCGCGCTCTGCACGGCGATGCCTCGTAGGCCGCTCGCTGCCGTCACGGTGGACGCGTTCGGGACTGCGGTCGAGCTCCTCGACCCGGTGCCCCGCCTGCGCGTAGCTCTCGCGCGCCACGGCGTCGAGGCGGGCGAGCAGACGGTCACCCGAGCCTTCCGCGCCGAGGTCGTCCATTACCTGCCCCGCTCGCACCTCGGGCGAGATAGCCCGAGCCTCACGGCGCTCCGAGTCGAGTGCGCCGGCGTATTCCTGCGCGAGGCCGGGGCGCCGCTCGACCCAGCCGCGTTCGCGCCCCACTTCGCTGCCTCACTGGAGTTCCGGCTACTGCCAGGCGTCGCCGACGCGCTCGACCGGCTGCGGGATGCGGGCCTCCGCCTTGCCTGCGTGTCGAACTGGGACTGCTCGCTGGTTGGGTACCTCGAGCGCGCGGGCCTCGGCGATCGCTTCGAGACGGTCGTCACCTCGGCCGAGGCGGGCGTCGCGAAGCCCGACCCGCGCCCGTTCCGGCTCGCGCTCGAACGGCTCGGCGTGGAGCGAGCCCAGGCCGTGCACGTGGGCGACGACGAGAACGACCGCCTCGGCGCTTTGGCCGCGGGCCTTGCGTTCGAGCCGGCGCCGCTCGTTACGCTCCCGGCTCGACTCGGCCTCGAGAGATGACGGACGACAGGCGCAAAGGACTCGCGACGCGGCTCATTCACGGCGGCGACCTTCGCGAGGGTCCCGGGGAGCCGGTCGTCACCCCCCTCGTCCTCGCCACCACCTTCTCGTTCGAGACGGCGGCGCAGTTTCGACGCGTCATGTCGGACGAGGAGTACGGCTTCCTCTACGGCTCACTCAGGAATCCAACCGTCGAGGAGCTCGCCGCCGCCTGTGCCGCGGCCGAGAGCGCCGAGGCGGCTGAGGTCTTCGCCTCGGGGATGGCCGGGATCGCGGCCGCCCTCTTCTCGAGCCTCGAGCCGGGTGACACCCTCCTTGCCCCGACCCAGCTCTACGGGAACACGTACGCGCTCGTCGAGCGCCACCTGCGCAGGGCGGGCGTCGAGGTCGTCTACCTGGACGCGACCGAGCCGGAGGCCTGGCAGCGGTCTGCCAAGGTGCGCTACGTCGAGACTCTCGCCAACCCGGGCTTCCCGCTCACCGACCTCCGCGCACTCGCCGAGACGAAGGGCGACGCGCTCCTGATCGTAGACAACACGTTCGCCTCGCCGGCGATCTGTCGCCCACTCGAGCTCGGCGCCGACCTCGTCTGCGAGTCGGCGACGAAGTTCCTCGGGGGCCACCACGACGCCATGGCCGGGGTCGTCGCCGGCTCGAGAGCGCTAGTCGAGCGCACCCGGCGGCACCGCTACGAGACGGGCGGGACGCTCGACCCGTTCGCCGCTTTCCTCGTCCGGCGCGGCCTGAAGACGCTCGCCCTCCGGTTGGAGCGCCAGTCGCTGAACGCGCTCGCCCTCGCGAGATTTCTCCGCGACCATCCGGCAATCGAGCGCGTCCGCTACGTCGGCCTGGACACCGACCCGGACTACGAACTCGCAATGCGCCAGCTGGACGACTCCGGCGCGATGCTCGCCTTCGACGCTCCCGGAGGGCTCGAGGGCGCCGAGCGGCTCCTCGACGGTCTCGAGCTCTGCGCGCGTGCAACGAGCCTCGGGGGCGTGGAGACGGTCGCCTCCCACCCGGCCTCGACGAGCCACCGCCAGTTCACGCCCGACCAGCTCGAGCGCTCGGGCATCTCCCAGGGCACGCTTCGGGTCTCCGTAGGCTGTGAGGATGGAGACGACGTCGTCGCCGACTTCGAGCGAGCCATCTCGCTGGTCTAGGTCAACGGTCGCGCTAGCGGCCTGGCTCGCGATCGCAATCTTCTTCGTCGTCTCTGCCTTCGCGCTCCGCGCGACCTCGGAGGGGGAGACCGAGTCGGACACCCTCTTCGACTACAGCTTCGCCACGGGAAGCGTCGTCATCTACGCGGTGATCGTCGGTCTCACCTGGCTCATCGCCCGTGCCTTCCGGGATCCAGCCGAGGCACTCGGTCTCCGTCGCTTCCCGCTCCGCTGGCTCTGGATCGCCTTCGGCGTCACCCTGGTCTCGGTGATCGTGGCGGCGCTGCTCGAGCCGTACCTGCACGCCAGCGAAGAGCAGGGCCTAGCACCCGATCGCTGGGAGGAAGGACGCGCGGTCGCCTTCGCCCTGAACGCGGCCGTGATCGTGCTCATCGTGCCCTTCGCCGAGGAGCTCTTCTTCCGCGGCCTCGGCGTCCGCGTGCTCGCGTTCCTGAGCGAGCCGGCCGCGGTCGTCGGGACGGCCGTCGTCTTCGCGTTCGCCCACGGGATCCTGGCCGGGATCCCGGCACTCGGGCTCTTCGCACTCGCACTCGGTTGGGTGCGCTACCGCAGCGTCAGCGTCTGGCCGGGATTCGTCGCGCACGCGAGCTACAACCTCGTCGGGATCCTCGCCGCGCTCTATGCCGCACTCGACGACAACCCGCCCGCAGCGCTCGCGGCCTTGTTCTAGCCGACGGTCATCCGCACAATACGAACGTGCTACGGCGCGCTTTCCTGGCGGGCACCCTCGCCCTCGCCCTCCCGGGAGCCGTCGGAGCGGCCACCCTCACCCTGCGGACGGAGCCCGGCATCGTCCCCTACGGCGGCACCGTGACGTTCGCCGGAGTGCTCGCGCCGGCGCAGCCCGGGGTCCCGGTCGCCGTGTACGTCCAGGCCGGCTCGACCTGGCAGCTGGTCACGCAGGGCGCGACACAGCCGGACGGCTCGTACCGCCTGGCCGCACTCGCCCGCTACGCCGCGCGCGCCTACGCCGTCGCGCAGCTCGACGCGGCAACGCAAGTCGCCTCGCCGCAGGCCGTCCTCGGGATGCGGCCGCGACTCGAGGCCCGCGTGCGCGGAGGCCGCGCGGTCGGCGAGCGGCTCGTCCTGACGGGAAGCCTCCTGCCCGCCGGCGCGGGGCGCCTCATGCTCAAGCTCGGAAAGGAGACCTCGCGCGTGCGGCCCGGGGCGCGGGGCAACTTCCGCCTCGTTCTGCCGGCCACTCTCCCCGGCCGCGTCCGCTGGTCGCTCTTCCTCGCGCCCAAGACCGGGTACGCCGCCGTGCGCGTGGCACGCTCCTTCCTCGTGAGCGGCTCGAACCTCGCGCTCGGCTCGAGCGGAAGCGCCGTGCGCGGGCTCGAGGCCCGCCTGGACGACCTGCACTACGTCCTGCGGGGCGTCGACTCCTACTACGGCTACGACACCTACGAGGCGGTGCTCGCCTTCCAGAAGGTGCACGGGATGCGGCGGACCGGCCGGGTCGGGGCCGACCTGTGGCGCCGCCTCGTCCGCGCCGACGTGCCGCGCGCGTTCTCGCCGAGCGGCACGCACATCGAGGTCTCGAAGACGAAGCAGGTCATGTTCGAGGTCGTGCGCGGTAAGGTCGCGAGCGTAGTCCACGTCTCGACGGGCGCGACCGGCAACACCCCCGTTGGGAGCTGGCGCGTCTACCGCCTCGGGCCCGGCGGCAGCCTCAACCACATGTACTACTCGATCTACTTCCTGCGCGGGTTCGCGATCCACGGCTACCACTCGGTGCCGCCCTGGCCCGCGAGCCACGGCTGCGTACGGACGCCTCTCTGGTTCGCGCCGGGCTTCTATGCGCGCTGGGGGAAGATCGGGACGCGCATCCTGGTCTATCCGTAGGTGGCCGGCGACCAGGCGAGCGCGGATCCCGTGGTCCGCCAGCTGCGCGAGCAGATCTCGGACAACGACCTCGCGATCGTCGAGGCGATCAACAAGCGCCTCAAGCTGGTCGCGCGACTGAAGGAGTACAAGACCTCACGCGGGTACGAGTTCGTCGACCCGGACCGCGAGGACTGGATGGTCAGCTACCTCGCCCGCGCGAACCGCGGGCCGCTCACGGACGAGGGCCTCCAGGCGATCTTCCACGAGCTCCTCGAGCTGACGAAGCGAGAGGTCTCGTGAGCGGTCGCGCCGCTAGGCGCTGAAGTCTTCGGGCTTCACCTCGTCGAGGAACTTCTTGAACTCCTCGACGACCTCCTCCTCGTTCACGTCCTCGTGCTCGAACTCGATCGCGCTCTCCTCGATCACGGAGTCGGCGGCGAAGATCGGCGCCTCGGCCCGGACGGCGAGCGCGATCGCATCGCTCGGTCGGGAGTCGACCTCGATCTCCGACCCGTCCACCGCGATCGTGACGGTCGCGTAGAAGGTGTTGTCCCGAAGCTCCGTGACGGCGATCCGGCTGACCTGCGCGTCGAGCTGCCCGAGCATCTCGGTGAAGAGGTCGTGCGTCATCGGGCGAGGGGTAGAGGCGCCCTGGAGCTTCATCAGGATCGCGGCCGCTTCCGGATGCCCGATCCAGATCGGGAGAAACTTGTTCCCGTCGGCGGTCTTGAGCAGCACGATCGGCTGCTTTCCGACCATGTCGAACGAGACCCCGTAGATGACCATTTCCTGCAGGTCCGCCACCTCTTCCGATTGTAGTGACGCTTCCCTCTCCGCTCTCCTGGTCACCGAAACGA
>JACCXC010000105.1 GCA_013697275.1 Actinomycetota bacterium
GGGCCGAACGGGGCGCGAATCGCGCGGCGGCGACCAGGCGATCGTGGTCAACCAGCAGGGCGTACGCGGCGAAGGCGAGCGCGACGGCGATGACGCGCAGGCCGCTGAGCGCCGCGAGCTCGAGCTCCTCCGTCGTCACGTCGAGGCGACCGAGGACGGGCACGTGTGGGCCGGCCCAGAGGACGTCGGAGCCGACGACGGCGAGGAGCGGCGAGACGAGGAAGATCCCGAGACCGGTCGTCAGGGCGCCGAAGAGGTAGATCTTGCGGCGGCTCACCGGCGCGTGAAGGCAGACGACGAGGAGGACAGCGGCCAGAATCGCCAGCGAAACCAGATGATGCGCGAGGAGCGCGGCGGCAGCGGCCCCGGTGAAGAGCAGGGTGGCAGGCGCTGGCGCGAGCTTCATTCCCGGATCCGCCCCTCGTCGTCGAAGCTTGCCTCGTAGTGGAAGCGCAGGAGCTCCGGCGAGGTCGTAACGGCCTCCGCGGTCGCCTCCAGCGCCGCCATGGAGCCGGCCAGGGTGAAGACGACAGGCGAATCGTTTCGTGCACCTCGCCGGGCGGTCAGCGTCGCTCCCTCTGCGCCGGGCTCGATGCGCAGCTCGAAGAGGTTCGGCTCACCTTGGCCCCGGGGGCCACCGAGGAATTCGAGAAGAGCGCCCGCCTGCTCCTCGAGCTCCGGCGGCCCGCGCACTTCGGCAGGACGGCGCTTCCCGTCCCAACCATGCAGGAAGGGCTCGGGAAATGCGCCGACCACGACCGGCTGGCGCAGCTCGTCCCGCCAGGAGCGGAAGTCCCACCAGACGACATCGCCCGCCCGAACGGTGACCTCCGCGCCGCCCAGGTCTGCCTCGATCCCGTTCAGGAAATAGAACCAGTCCTGGCGACGCTCGAGGCCCCCCTCGACGCCCTCGATCGCCTGCACGAACCGCCCGCCGTAGCGCGTCTCGACGTCCGCGTGCTGCTCGAGCGCCTGGATTGCGTTCAAGCCGGCGGGCACGGTCGCGTCGACGACCACCTTCTCGCCGCGGTCGTGCGTGACCCAGAGCTGAGCCGTCGGCCCGTGGCCTCCCGCGTCTGCGCGGCCCGCCTCCCCGCTCTCGCCCCCGCCACCGCAGGCGGCAAGGACGAGCGCGAGGCAAACGGTGACGATGCCGCTACGCACGACCCACGAGCGCAACGCCACCCGAGCCGGACGCCGAGCCGCGCCGCGGGGTCACCAAAACCTGCGAACGGACGGCTCCCGCGACGGTCGCGGACAGCGTGTGCCAGTGACCTCGAGGACAGATCTTCGTGCCGGAACCGCGCGCGCGCCGGCCGTCGAGCCGAAAGACGACCCCGGTTGCCCGTGTCCGCCGGCCGGCATCGTCCTCGAGTACGGCGCGAGCGCATGTGAGACGCGGGGTCGAGCAGGAGCCGCTCCCGCCCGGGCACCCGACGACGTACTCCGGAAGCAAACGAAGCGACTTGGGCCCGCCCGTCGGCCCGAAGGTGGCATGGTACCAGAGCACACGGTCGCCCGCCTTCAGCACATACGCGGTGGCGGCGACGGGCGGGGACACGCCGTTCACCTTGTAGACCCAGCCGGTCGTAGCCGTCCCCGAGAGACGGCCGACCTGCGCGACGTACGGCCCGAAAGAGAAGGCCTCGACGCGGTAGAAGAGCTCTCCCTTGCGGCTTGCCGCCTCGAGCGCTCCGAACGCGGTCTCGGCACTGACGGTCACAGCTGGGCCCGAGGGGGGCGTGATCGTCCCGGTCGCCGGCGTGAGGCCGGGCTCGGTCGCGCCGAAGAGATTGACCTTCGCGCCTTCCACGCGCACGTGCACGCGAACGGCGAGAGCCGGCGTCGCGAGCGCGAGCGCGAGCGCGGCGGCGCCGACGGGGACGAGAGTGCGATGAAGCACGTTTCCTCCTTCCACGAGGGGAACGGGTCGGCGAACGGCAGGTCTTCTGACTCGGGGCTCCCCCCTTCGCCGCCTTCCCGGCCGAGGCCAGTGACGTCGTGGCGAAGGAGCGTCTCCCCTCACAGCGGCGGGACCGTGCCGGACTTGCACCGGCTTCCCTTGACCGCTCGCCCTATGTGGGGCGAGACCCTAACACCTGGGCGCGTCGGCAGTCCCGGGCGGGGCAAGCCCCGCGCCTACACTGACCTCGTGGCCCTCGACCGGTTCCTCGTGTGGGCGCCGGTGCTCGTCTGGGCCGGTGTGATCTTCCTGCTCTCTTCTGTCCCCGACCTGGGGACGGGCCTGGGGATGTGGGATCTGATCGGCCGGAAGATCGCGCATGCGCTCGAATTCGGGCTCCTCGGCGCCCTGCTCTTCCGCGCGCTCTCGGCCGTTCGCCTCGCGATCGCGATCGGCTCGCTCTACGCCGTCACCGACGAGGTTCACCAGTCCTTCGTCGAGGGTCGCGTCGGCTCGCCGTTCGATTGGGCGATCGACACGGTCGGAGTCGTGGCCGGAGTCGTCGTCTTGGCGCGCCGCCGGTGAGCGAGAGAGTTGAGATCGACCTGGACGGAGCTCTCGGGGACACCCGGCCGCTTTGGGACGCGTTCCTCGTGGATGCGGCTCGCCGCTTCGCAACGATCGCCCGGCTCGATCCGACGGCTCTTCCGCACGATCGCGTCGCGGCGGCGGAGAAGCTCGACGCGTGGGCGGCGACAGGGGTCGGAGACTGGCGGGTCGCTCTCACCCGCTTCGCCGAGGATCACGCCCCGGTGCACCTGCGGCCGGACCCCGCGGCGAACGCATCGCTTCGCGCCATCAAGTCCCGCGGTGCCCGGATCGTCGTCACCACGGATGCGCCCGCGGAACTGGCACGCGTCGCGCTCGCCCTCCTGGGCGTCGCCCGCTCGGTCGACGAGGTGCGCGCGGGTGTACCGCGGCTGGACGGTGTTCTCACGAGCGCGCACGAGCTCGCCGCAGCGGCTGGCTACCATCAGGCCGAATGATCGAAGGGAAGCACCTGGACGACCGGCAGCTCGACGCGCTGCTCGAGCGGCTCGACCGGCTGTGCGACGAGGTGCGGACGCTCAACCGCCACATGGACTCGACCGAGTCGCTCGGCCACATCGCTCACGAGCTCTCCACGTTGAACGAATCGCTGCAAGCGCTCGCCTACGCAGCCCTCGGGCAGCAGGGGCCCCAGATCCGCCGGCGCCGCCCGGCCTAGCGCCTAGGCGGAGGGCTCGACCACGCCGCTCACCCGCTCACCCGTTCCCGCGAGGCACGACGCGAGGTACGGCGCGGGTGCAACATCACGGCACGAGCGGCGCCGCTCGGCCGTCGAGGAGGCTAGGTTCCCGAGGATCGTTCCGATCCCGTAGTAGCACTGCGCCCTGAGCGGCCTTGCCGCAAGGCCGCAGAGCTCACTCGCACGGCGGCCGTTCGCATAGTTCGAAGTCATGTCGCGGGCCGCGCCATAGAAGCAGCTGACCGCATGGCGCTTCGTGTAGCCGCATAGGCGCGCGACCGAGGGCGGATCCTGGCGAGAGAACCCAGACGCGTCGCGTCCGTAGGACTCGAAGCACGTCGAGACCCAGTCGCGTTCGACCTTTGCGCAGGCTCCCGCGGTCTTGCGCCAGTCGTAGCCGTTCAAAGTGTTCACCCGAGAGGTGACCATCAGGTAGCAGTAGAGCTTGTGCCGCTCCTTCATCGCCGGGCACGGGTATACCGGGTCGTCGTCGCGGAGCCACTTCGACTCCACGCCGTACGACGAGGCGATGTTCTCCATGAAGACGCCGCCCGTGCAGGATGTCTGATCCCAGTCTGTCGCCAGGCGGTCGCAGATCGAGAGCGAGAACGGCAGGTCGTAGCCGTTCCGGATCATCAGCCCGTGACCAAGGCCGTGAACGCACTGGTAGAGGAGGAACGTCGTGCTTCCCTCCTCGAGATCGGCGCAGAGCTTGCGGGCGACGGCACCCATCTCGTCTCGTGAGGCGACCCCGATGAACGCGCGCTCGAGAATGCCGTGGTAGTAGCCCGACCAGCAGGAGGCGGAACCGCGCGCGAAGGCTTCCGAGACGTTGCCGTCGAGACGTGCGAAAACGGCCGAGCCGATCGTGTGCGCGATGCGATGGCAATTCGACTCGACCTCGGGCTCGGCCGCGATCGCCTGGTCGAAGGCCACGAGCGCCTGTTCGGGCCCCTGCTCGTAGGCGAGGTTTCCGTACGCCTGCTCGACGCAGCGCTGCTCGCCCGACGCACAGTCTTCGAGCTTCGTCCCGTCGTGCTTGAAGTGACCGGCCACCGGGTGGTGGGTCTCGACACCGCTCTTCGGCGCAGCTTGCCTCTCGGCTCCGTCGCCGCCACAGCCGGTCGCGTACACGGCCATGGCCGCGGCGAGGATGAGCGTCACGCGCCGCATAACGCAAGAGTACGGCGAACATCGCGGCCTCGCGAGGAGAATGGCCCGGCGTGAGCTCGCCCGACGTCATCGAGATTCTCGCGATCATCCTTGCGGCCGGTCTCGTCTCCGAGCTCGTGGCCGGAATCCTTCGGCTGCCGCGGATGATCGTGCTGCTCGTAGCCGGCATCCTCCTCGGGCCCGAGCTGCTCGACGCCCTCGACGTCCCGCTCGACTCGATCGGCGTTCAGCTCCTCTTCTCCCTCGGAGTTTCTTTCATCCTCTTCTACGGGGTCTCGGGCTTTCGCTCTCCGTCCTCTCGCGCGTGGGCGTCGGACTCACGCTGCTCGCAATCCCTGGGGTCGTCTTGTCGGCTCTCATCGTCGGGGTGGCGGCAATGTGGGCCTTCGGCGTCCCGTTCGAGGTCGCATTTCTGATTGGCGCCGTGCTCGCCCCCACCGACCCGGCGATCCTCATCCCGCTCTTCGAGCGGCTGCGCGTGCGCCGGAAGGTGGCCCAGACCGTGATCGCCGAGTCCGCCCTGAACGACGCGACCGGAGCCGTGCTCGCGCTCTCAGTAGCGGCGTTCGTGCTGAGCGACGGGAGCACGCTCACGGAGCCCCTCGTTGATTTCGTGCGGGAGCTCGCGGTTTCGACGGCGCTAGGGCTCGTCTTCGGTCTCGTGCTCGCGCTCGTCCTGAGTCATGGCGGCGCGGGACTGTGGCGGGAGTCGTCCGCCGTCGTCCTGGCTGCGGTCGTCGCTGCGAACTACGTCTCGACGGACGCCGCAGGCGGGAGCGGCTACATGGGCGCCTTCGTCACGGACGTCGTCGCCGGGAACGCAGATTCGCTGCGACTGGGCCGAGCCGAGCAGCACGATCGTGAGCTCCGCTACGTCTCCGAGCGGATCACGGACGTCGTCGTCCTCTTCGTCTTCGTCGTCGTCGGCGCGAATCTCCCGCTCGGGGCGATGGCCGACAATGCCGCGCCCGCGCTCGCGACCCTCGCGGTGCTTCCTCTTGGTCGCGCGACCGTTGACCGTCATGGCCTCCCTCCTGCCGGATCGGCGAGGGCGGTGGAGCCGCGAAGAGATGACGTTCGTCGCCTGGACGCGCGAGACCGGAGTCGTGCCCGTGGCTCTCGTCGGTCTCCTGGCAGCCGAGGGCGTCCCGAACGAGGAGGAGCTCTTCACGGTCGTGGCGCTCGCTATCGTCGTGACGCTGGCCCTCCAGTCGACCACCAAGGCCTGGCTCGCGCGCCGGCTAGGGCTCATAGAGGAGCCAGTGCGGGAAACGCCTGAGGTGCCGACCGCCCGCCCCGGGTCCCCTCCCGGTAGCCGCGCGCGCGTCTGATTACGGGTCCCGACCCGCCCCCTGCTCAGGTTCAGCCTATGTCCGAAAGTCGCGCGGGTGGCGCGTCGGTCGCGCCGAGTCTGTAGCGGCGGTGTGACGAACTAGCCGTGGATCGCGACGAGCAGCGGAATGATGAGAATCGCGACCACGTTCGCGATCTTGATCATCGGGTTGATCGCCGGGCCCGCCGTGTCCTTGTACGGATCACCGACGGTGTCGCCCGTGACGGCCGCCGCGTGGGCCTCGGAGCCCTTCCCGCCGTACTCGCCGTCCTCGATCAGCTTCTTCGCGTTGTCCCAAGCCCCGCCACCCGAAGTCATCGCGATAGCCAGGAAGATCCCGGTCACGATCGTCCCGATCAGCAGGCCGCCGAGCATCCGCGGCTCGATGATCCCGACGACGATCGGGAAGACGACCGGAATCAGGCTCGGGAGGATCATCCGCTTGATCGCCTCACCGGTCACGATGCCGATTGTCCGGCCGTACTCGGGCCGCGAGGTCCCGGCCATGATCCCCGGGTCGCTTGCAAACTGGCGCCGCACCTCCTCGACGACCTGCCCGCCGACGCGACCCACCGCCTGCATGGCGAGCGAGGCGAAGAGGAACGGCATGAGGCCTCCGATGAAGAGGCCGGCGATCACCCACGAGTCGCTCAGGTTGAAGGTGATCGCCTTCCCGGCCTCCTCGGCGTACTCCGATGTGAACCCGTCGAAGAGGATGAGCGCCGCGAGGCCGGCCGAGCCGATCGCATAGCCCTTCGTGACGGCCTTTGTCGTGTTGCCGACCGCGTCGAGCGGATCGGTGACACCGCGCACTTCTTCGGGCAAATCGGCCATCTCCGCGATGCCTCCCGCATTGTCGGTTACGGGCCCGTAGGCGTCGAGCGCCACGATCAGGCCGGTCATCGCGAGCTGTGCCATCACGGCCACCCCCACTCCGTACAGGCCCGCGAGCGAGTTCGCGCCCACGATGGCCGCGGCGATCACGATCACGGGGAGCGCGGTCGCTTGCATCCCGATCGCGAGGCCCTCGATGATGTTCGTGGCATGGCCCGTCGTAGAGGCGCGCGAGATGCCCTTGACCGGGTTCCACCGCGTCCCCGTGTAGAACTCGGTGATCGCGACGAGCAGGAAGGTCACACCTAGCCCGATCAGCGTGCACCCGTAGAGCTCGCCGAAGCTGAAGCGGTCGGTGTCGAACGCGGCGGTGACCGGGATGAACCCCAGCGCCGAGAGGACGACCGCGACGAGCACCGCCTTGTAGAGCGCATTCATGATGGAGCCCCCGCGGCCGACCCGCGCGAACTGGCTGCCGATGATCGACGCGATGATCGCCACGCCGCCGATCGCGAGCGGGTAGACGACGAGGTCCGTGTTCCCAAATCTGATCGCTCCGAGGAACATGACGGCGACGGCCGTGACGGCGTACGTCTCGAAGAGGTCGGCGGCCATGCCGGCGCAGTCGCCGACATTGTCGCCCACGTTGTCCGCGATGACGGCCGGGTTTCGCGGGTCGTCCTCGGGGATGCCCGCCTCCACCTTGCCGACGAGGTCGGCGCCGACGTCCGCGGCCTTCGTGTAGATCCCGCCGCCGAGACGCGCGAAGACGGAGATGAGCGAGCCGCCGAAGGCAAGTCCGATCAACTCGCGCGTTGCCTCCTCTGAGTCGCGGTCGAACCAGCTCGTCAGGACGCCGTAGTAGCCGGCCACGCCGAGGAGCCCAAGCCCGACGACGAGAAGTCCCGTCACGGAGCCTGCACTGAACGCGACGCTCAGAGCGGCCTTCACCCCGCGCCGGGCAGCCTCGGCCGTTCTGACGTTCGCACGCACCGCAACGTTCATCCCGATGAAGCCCGCAGCGGCCGAGAAGACGGCCCCGATCAGGAAGCCGAAAGCCGTGCCCCACCCGAGGTCGTTCCAGAGGCCGATCCCGAGAAAGAGGACGATGGCCACACCGGCGATCGTCAGGTACTGCCGGCGCAGGTACGCGGAGGCTCCCTCCTGGATCGCGTGCCCGATCTCCTGCATGCGTTCGTTGCCCGGCGACAGACGGAGGAGGCGGACGGTCAGGAAGATCGCCCAGGCGATCCCCAGCGCCGCGCAGACCAGGCCGAACAGCACGCTGTGTTCCTGGAAGAAATCGCTCACCGCTCGCTCCCTGTCTCTCTCACGAAGTTGCCGTCCTCAACTCCCTCGAGACCGCAAAAACCCTCTCGGAGAGCCGGATTGCCGACGCGGACTTCTATCACAAGGTCCGGACGCGAGCGGTCAGATCCGCGCGCCGCGCAGCGCGGTCGCGCAGGCGTCCTGCGGTTGCGGTTCGATCCTGGGGATGACAGCGAAGAGCAGCTTGCGAAGCTTCTCGTTGTTCTCGTTGAAGACGGTCACGACCTGCTCGTGCGAGACCGGGTCGGCGCCCGCCACGCCGACGTCGTGGTCGGTGACCATCGAGATATTGGCGTAACAGAGCTCGAGCTCGCGGGCGAGATATCCCTCCGGGTACTGCGTCATGTTGATCGTGTCCCACCCCAGGCCTTGGAACCACTTCGACTCCGCGCGGGTCGAGAAGCGCGGCCCCTGGATGACGACAACCGTGCCTCCGTCGCGCACCGGGATCCCGAGCTCCTGAGCTGTCTCGACGAGCAGCCTGCGAAGGTCGGGGCAGTACGGGTCGGCCGCGGAGACGTGCGTCGTTTCGGGCCCTTCGTAGAACGTGTCCGCCCGGCCCGAAGTACGGTCGACGAACTGGTCGGTGACGACGAACTCGCCGAGCCCGATCTCAGCTTTGAGCGAGCCGGATGCGTTCGGCCCGATGACGCGTCGCACGCCGAGCTCCTTCATCGCCCAGACATTCGCGCGGTAGGGGATCTGCGCCGGTGGAAGCTCGTGGTCGGGCCCGTGGCGGGGAAGGAAGGCGACCCGCTTGCCGCCGACGTCGCCGATCGTGAACGGGCCCGACGGCTTGCCGTAGGGCGTGTCGACCTCGACGGTCTCGACGTCTTCGAGGAACGAGTAGAACCCCGAGCCGCCGAAGACCCCGATCTCAGCCCGCGCAGACACGGCGGCGGACTCTAGCCACCGGGCTGCCCGGCTGCCTTCGCATACGCGAGCTGCAGATTGGCGACGGACGCCTGGAAGTCGCGGATGAGGTCGGCCGGCACGACGCGTTCCAGAAGAGGCGTGAGCGCCAGCATGGTCTCGATCGCCAGCCGCACCTGGTCGAGGTCGCGCTTTTCGCGGGTCTCGTCCGACGCGCCGAGGCTGCGGTACCCGACGGCCGAGACGGTCATGAGTGCGTTCAGGAGGATGTCCTCGACCCGGAGCTGGCGGAGCTCCTCCGCAAGCTCGCGGGCGAGCTGCTCTTGATCGTCAGACACGAGCGGGCTCTAGCACCTCGTCCGCGTAAATCTCCTGGAGCGAGGCGCCGGCCTCGTACCGCGCGATCTGACGCTCTGCCGGGGTGGCCGCGGGAACGGCCAGGTACGGGGCCGCGCCCAGCTCCTCGGCGACTGGGAGCACCCACTCGATGAGCTCCTCGAGCGCCGCGCGGGCCGGCCGCACCCGGGGCTCGGGAAACGAGCCCAGGTCGATCAGATCGCCGGCGAGGCCGTAGCGGATCGCGCGCCAGAAGTTCTCCTCGATCAGGTGGTGCTGGAACGAGCGGAGCGGCTCGCCCTCATCGAGGGCCCGAGCGATCCGCGCGGTCAAGGAGTAGAGGAGCGCGGCGAGCGCCTGCGCCTCGGCAACCTGCGGCTGGCCGTCGCAGATCCGGATCTCCACGGTCGGGAAGGCGAGATGGGGCCGCACGCTCCACCAGATCTGCGTGTGCTCGCTGATCGATCCACTCGCGAAGAGCCAGCGGACGTAGCGCTCGTAGTCCGCCCAGCTCTCGAACGCGTCCGGGACCCCACAGCGCGGGAAGAACTTGGTGAAGATCTCCGTGCGGGCGGAATGGAGGCCGGTGAAGCAGTGCTCCACGAAGGGCGAGCTGGCCGAGAGCGCGAGCACCTCGGGAAGGTAGTTCCGGAGGGCACTGGCGACCCGAACGGCTCGGTCGGCGCCCTGGATCCCGGTGTGCACGTGCAGGCCGAACGAGTTGTTACGCCAGACGACGTAGCGGAGGATCTCGTCGTTTCGGCGGTAGTGGGGCGTGTCGATGATCCGCTGCTCCTGCCACGGGCTCCAAGGGTGCGTCCCCGCACCGCAGAGCGAGATCCCGAGACCGTCGGCGATGCGCAGGAGCTGCGCGCGGCGCTCGACCACCCGGGCCGCCGCCTCGGCGAACGAGTCACACCGACCCGTCCGGATCTCCACCTCGGAGGCGATCAGCTCGCCGACCAGCGAGCCTTCCAGCTCGGTCCCCGCGCTCGCCTCCTGGAGCTCCTCGAAGCGGTTGACGAGACCAAGCGTCTGCGGATCGAGGAGCGCGAACTCCTCCTCGACCGCGACGGTCAGGTCTTCGGCCTCCTCGAACTGCTCCCGGGCGAGGCGCAGCTGCTCGTCCGGGGACAGGCGCTGCGCCTCTCCCATGAGGCCGAAAGTATCAAGAAGAAAGTATTGACCCAGCCACGTGCTCCCAGCTCCAGCGGCGCACGACAGTCCGCCTGGCCGCCCCGGAGAGGCGCTTCCACTCGCCCTGCGGAAGCCCGAGAATCGCGTTGGCTTTCGCAGCGAGGTCGCGAGCGTCCCCGGGAGCGAAGCTCGTCAGGGCGCGATACTCAGGCGGGTACTCCTCCTCGAGACCCGCGGCGATCTCCGCCAGGCCGGAATGACGCGCGACGAGCGGCGGCGATCCGGCTGCCGCCGCCTCGGCCGCGACCATGCCGAAGGCCTCGGGAAAGACCGACGGCGTCACGCTCACGTCTGCGAGGGCAAAGAGGTGCACGAGGTGGCGATGCTCGAGCGGGCCGCTGAGGAGCAGCCGCCCGCCCGCCCGCGCCGCGAGGTCATCCCGCAGCGGCCCGAAGCCGACGAGGACGGCGCGGGCGTCCACGTGCTCGAGCGCGTCCACGAGCAGGTCGGCCCCCTTCTCGTGGGAGAGCTTCCCCACGTAGACGAGCGTCGGCTCCTCGCCGGCGAGGAACTCGGCGAACCGGTCGGCGTTCCCCTCGTCCGGCAGTCGCTCTAGCCGCCGGCCAGGGTTCGGCGGGTCGCGGCGAGCCTCTTCGATGAGGGCCCTGAGGGCCTCATCGCGCGGTCGGGGCCGGAACGCGTCCACATCCACCCCGGGCGGGACGACGCGCACGCGGGCCAGGTGCTCGCCCGGCCCGAGCACGTCCTCGAGCACACGGCGGATGTGCTCGGAGCCGGCGAAGACTGAGCTCGCGTCGCCGAGCGCTTGGCGCGCCCAGGCAGCAAGGTCTGCGTTCCCGCGGATCGAGAACTCAAGCTCCGACCCGTGGGCCTTGACGGCGAACGGCATCCCGACCGCCGCCCCGACCGGGGCGCCGAGGAGCACGTGATTCGCGAGCAGGAAGTCGGCCGGAAGGTGCTCGCGCACAGCGCAGGCGTTTCGCTCCACGAACTCGAGACGTTCGGCAGGCGCGAGGTCTTGCAGGAGGCGCGCCTCGAGATCCTCGTAGCGGTCGAGGACAAAGACGGGAAGCGAGCCGCCGCGCAGATCCGGCCGAACGACGATCGCGCCGCCGAGGTCGAACTGCTCCGGATGGGGGTCCTGGCAGAAGACGACAACCTCGTGTCCGAGCCTGCTCCAGGAACGCGCGAGCGAGCGCGTGTAGACGTTCGAGCCCGTTCCGCCCAGGAGGTAGCCGTGCCAGATGAGAATCTTCACGAGTGGCCGCGAGAGATCCTGACGGAGACCTCGTACGGCGGGCGCAGCGGGGCGACCGCCTCGCGTTCGAACGGCTCGTCGACCGCCATCAGGCGAGGCTCTTCACCCTCGCGGCCCGCACGCTCGGCTCGCGGGACGAGGCGGCGGATGCTGTACAGGATGCCTTCCTCCGAGCGTGGCGCCGGCTCGACTCTTTTCGCGGAGATGCCCTCTTTTCGACCTGGCTCTACCGGATCTGCGTCAACGCAGCGCACGACCAGCGAACGCGCCGAAGCGCGGAGCCCGCAGAACTCGAGGACGTGGCACCAGACCCGCGCGACCGCTTCGCCGAGAGCCGTCTCTCCGACGAGATCCAGACGGCGCTCGACGCCCTCGACGAGACTCAGCGCGAGGTCGTCGTCCTCTACGACATCCTCGGCTGTTCCTACGCCGAGATCGCCGAGGTGACCGGAGCGGCCGAGGGTACGGTGAAGTCGCGGCTCTTCCGCGGGCGGACGGAGCTAGCGCGGCGGCTCGGAACCGCCGGAGCCCGCGGAGAGTCCAACACGTGATGGCCGAGGGGCACCCCAGCGAGCTCGACCTGCTCGCGCTCGCCGAGGGCGAGCTCCCGGGCGACCGGCGTAACGCACTCATGCAGCACATCGACGCCTGCCCGATCTGCGCGCGGGCCGTGGGCGAGGTCGAGGCAGGGCGTGCCGCGCTCCGGGCGGCGCCTGCCGTCGAAGCGCCCAGGCAGCTCCGGCGACGCGTCTCGGCAGACCTCGACGCCCACGAGCCTCCACGCAGGGTCTACGTCTCCCCGATGCGCCTCGTGGCGCTCCTCGCTCCTCTGACGGTCGTGCTCGCCCTCGTCGCCGCCGTCGCGAGCATCGACTTCGGCGGCGACGATTCGAGCGGCGGAGGTGGGCGTGAGTCGGCGCAGGCGGACGAGGGGGCAGGCGGCGGCGACACCTTGGACCAGGAGCTCGACGCCCCGACGCTGGCCGAGGAAGGGATGGCCGTCGCGTCGGTCGCCGGCCCACCTCGCCAGGTGGCGGCATTTCTCAAGTCGCGAGGTCTCGATGCTCGCGTCGTCGGACGACGCGTGGTGGTGCGCGCCTCCGATCCGGACGCAGTCGCGCGCGAGCTGGCAGCCCGACCCGGCGGCCCCATCCAGGTCGTCGTGGAAAGTCCCTAGGCCAGGTAGAAGTAGAGCGCGTAGAGCAACTCGACGGCCGGGCTCGTCGTGTGCACGGCGACGTCGGCAGGGACGTGCAGGAGCGCATCCGTGTAGTTGAAGATGATCTTCACACCGGCGTGGACGACGTCGTCAGCCACCTGCTGTGCGGCCTCGCCCGGCACGGCCAGGACGGCGACGATGATGTTCTTCTCGCGAATCACGTTCGTCAGAGACTCGTAGTCGAGCACCTGCATCCCGTCGATCGGCTGGCCGACCTTGTCGGAGTCGGTGTCGAAGGCTGCGGCGATGTTGAAGCCGTGGTCGGCGAAGACCGAGGAGCTCGCTACAGCCTGCCCGAGGCGGCCGGCACCGAAGAGCGCGATGTTGTGCTGCCCCTGCGTTCTCAGGATCTTGCGGATCTCGCCCGAGAGCGCGTCGACGTTGTAGCCGACGCCTCGCTTCCCGAACTTCCCGAAGCCGGAGAGGTCGCGCCGGATCTGCGTCGCGTTGATGTTCGTGTACTCGCTGATCTCCTGGGAGGAGATCCCCTCCTTGCCCATCTTCTTGGCTTGCGTGAGGACGCGCAGGTACTGGCTCAGCCGCGCGGCGACGCCGACGGTCAGGCGATCGCCCGATGCGCGCTCGACATTCTCAGGAGACATGGCGGCCAGCCGGGAGGACACTCTTGTGACAGAGCATACCGACGCCGTTTGCCAGGCTCTGCCGTACCTGGAGGCGTTACAAAGCCTTAACTTTGTGCGAGGCGACGGCGCAGGGCGGCCGGGAGCACGAAGTACTCGAAGGCCTCCTCTCCGTCGATCGCAACGACCGGAATCCGCTCGCGGTAGCGGCCCTCCAGGACTGCGTCTCCCGCGATGTCGACCTCGTCGAGCGCGAAGGGAATCTCCTCGCGCACGCTCTCGAGGACGCGTCGCGCGCTCTCGCACAGGTGGCAGCCCGCGGCGGCGTAGAGGGTGACGCGCCGCTCCGGCGCTATGGGTAGAGCCCGCGCGTGGTGGTCGCCTCGGCGACGCGGCCGACGCCGATCGCATAGGCAGCCTGGCGCATGGAGATCGACCGCTCCTCGTGCGTCCGCCAGGTCTCGGCGAACGCACGGGTGATGATGTCGTTCAGCCGCTCGTTCACCTCGTCCTCCTTCCAAAAGTACTCCTGGAGGCCCTGGACCCACTCGAAGTACGAGACGACGACCCCGCCGCCGTTTGCGAGCACGTCCGGGAGGATGAGGACACCACGGTCCTCGAGAATCTCGTCGGCCTCGAGCGTCGTCGGGCCATTCGCCCCTTCGCAGATGATCGAGGCCTTGACCTCGGAGGCGTTGTCGCGCGTGATTGCATGCTCGAGCGCGCAGGGAGCGAGCACGTCACAGTCGAGCGCGAGGAGTTCCTCGTTCGTGAGGTCGTCCCCTTCGCCGAATCCCGCGAGCGCGCCGTTCTCACGCTTGTGCGCGGCAGCAGCCTGCACGTCGAGGCCCCCAGGAGCGTGAATGCCTCCCGTCGAGTCCGAAACGGCGACGATCGTTGCGCCCCACCGGCTCAGGATGTCGGCCAGGTTGTAGCCGACGTTCCCGAAGCCCTGGATGGCGACGCGGGCGCCGTCGACGTCGCGGCCGCTCTTTCGCAGAGCCTCACGCGTGCAGAACGCTGCCCCGCGGCCAGTCGCCTCCTCGCGCCCGCGCGAGCCGCCCACCTGGAGCGGCTTACCCGTGACGACGCCCAGGACCGAGTAGCCCTTGTTCATCGAATAGGTGTCGAAGATCCACGCCATCACCTGGGGGCTCGTCCCGACGTCCGGGGCCGGGATGTCCACCTCGGGGCCGATCTGGTTGATGATCTCTGTCGTGTAGCGGCGGGTCATGCCCTCGAGTTCCCGCACTGAGAGCGCCTTCGGGTCGCAGACGACGCCGCCCTTGGCGCCGCCGAAGGGAAGCTCCATCAGCGCGCACTTCCAGGTCATCCACATGGCCAGCGCCTTCGTCTCCTCGAGGGTGACGGCCGGGTGGTACCGGATCCCACCCTTCGAGGGGCCCCGGGCGACGTTGTGCACGACGCGGAAGGCGTCGAAGACCTGAACCGATCCGTCCTCCATGCGCGTGGGCACCGAGACCTCGACCGCCTTCTTGCACTCGAGGAGGACGTTGACCATGTTGTCGTCGAGGCCGACGACGTCGGCGACGCGCCGCAGCTGCTCGCGGGCGGTCTCCCACGGGCTGCGCTCGGTGAAGGGCTCTGGCGCCTGGACCGCGCTCATTCGCCGCGGATAGTAAACGGCACGTCGACGCTCGTCACGCGTGCCCCTGCGTCACCCGCCACGGGCTGAGCCCGCAGACGCAGGACGTAGTCCCCCGGCCTGAGGGTGTTGCCACGAGGGCCGCGGCCCGTTAGTCCAAATGCGTAGCGGCCGGGCAGGAGGTGGTTCAGCCGGCCGAGCACGCCAAGTCGCTGCCGCCCGTTCGCGGCCCAGAGCTCAGCCTCGAGCAGCTGGACGGCATCGAGGGCATGCCCGCTTCCGTCATCCGCCACGCGGCCGATCCGGAAGGCGACGACCGAGGGCCCGCTGTCCGAGGGCACGAATGCGCGCTCGGAGATTGCCACCGAGCTGACCAACGGCTCCTCGTCGGCGCCGCGGAAGCTGACCGCCCACGGGACGCGAACCGGCCGCGAGCCACGCGGGGAGACGACGAACGCGCCCGCGGCGTCCCCTTCGAGCGGGCCGGACGCGGACGCGACCAGGGTGACGTCAGCGGACGTTCCCGGCCGGAGGGCGAGGTTCGCAGGCGCAGCCGAAAAGGAGATCTCGGGCTTCCCCCAGCGGTCGCGGGTGATGCCGAACCCGACGTCGAGGATGCGCGTCGAGAGGTTCCGGACGGAGATCGTCTGCGTCACTCGCCAGCCGGCTCGACCCGCGCGACCGTACGCGAGCGTGACG
>JACCXC010000134.1 GCA_013697275.1 Actinomycetota bacterium
GTGTCCTGGAGCGCGACGGGCGTCCTGGCCGTTCAGATCCCGACAGGCGCCGTCGTCTATGCGCAGAATCCCGACCGTTCCCTGCGCCCGGCCTCGAACGAGAAGCTCGCAGTCGCCGTGGCCGCCCTCCAGGAGCTCGGACCCCACGCCCGGATTCCGACGCGTGTGTATGGCGAGGGCGAGCTCGATGGCACCCTCTGGCGCGGCCGGCTCGTGCTGAAGGGCTTCGGTGACCCGGCCCTCGGCCATGACGACCTGCGCCTCCTCGCCCGTGAGGTGGCCGCGAGCGGGATCCGGCGCGTGACCGAGGCGCTCGAGGTTGACGAGACCTACTTCGACCGACGCCGCACGGCTCCCGGGTGGCGCGCGCGTTTCTACAAGGAAGAGTGCCCGCCGCTGTCCGCGCTGGTCGTGGCACGGGCGAAGGTCGGGCGCGTCGTCGTCGACGATCCGGCCCTAGCCGCAGCGAATGCGTTTCGCGCAGCTCTGGTCGCGGCGGGCATCCACGTTCCGAACGGGGCACACCACGACGTCGCCGCCTCCGGCGCGGCCGTCCTCGCCGACGTCAATTCGCCGCGGATCGCTGTACTCGTCCGGACGATGAACCGCGAGAGCGACAACTTCGTCGCCGAGATGCTCTTGAAGAAGCTCGGCGCGCGCGAGCTCGGGCGAGGGACTACCGGCGCCGGGGCACGAGTCGTCACCCGTGTGTTGCAGGAACGCGACGTCCCGCTCGCCGGAGTCCGCATCGTGGACGGCTCCGGCCTCTCCCTCTCCGACCGCATGACCGCTCGCGCACTCACGACCATGCTCGTCTCGGGATCCAGCGACCCGCGGATCGGCAATGCGTTCTTCGGGTCCCTTCCGATCGCCGGGATCAACGGCACGCTCGAGGATCGAATGGAACGGCCGCCCGCGTACGGGCGCGTGCGCGCGAAGACCGGCACGACGCGGAACGCCTCCGCCCTCTCTGGCTTCGCCGGAACACGGTACGTCTTCTCGGTCCTCCAGAACGGCGACGCGATCCCGTGGTGGCACGCGCGGGGCGGTCAGGATCGCTTCGCGCAGGTCCTAGCCGCGAACTAGCGCCTCGAATTCCTTTTCGGTCAGGAGGGGGACACCGACGCGCTCCGCCTTCTGGAGCTTCAAGCCTGGCTCCTCGCCGACGACGACCCCGGCGGTCTTGCCGGAGACCGAGTTTCCGACCTTCGCGCCCTTCGCCTCGAGGGCGGCCGCAGCCTCCTCGCGCGTCCAGCGCTCGAGCGTCCCCGTGAGCACGTACGTCTTCCCGGTCAGCGGGCCCTCGGGTGGCCGCTCGGCCTCGCCCGCCTCGAAGGTAAGCCCCAGTGCGGCGAGCTCGTCTACGAGCCCCCGGTTCTCCTCGTCCGAGAACCATTCGGCGATCGCCTCGGCCCGGTCCGGCCCGATCCCCTCGACGGCCTGGATGTCCTCCTGGCTCGCATCCATCAGCCGTTCGACCGTCCCGAAATGGCGTGCAAGGTTCTGAGCGGTCACCCAGCCCACCTGCGGGATGTTGAGCCCGAAGAGGACGCGCATGAACGGCTGCTCCTTCGAGCGCTCGATCGACTCGATCGCCTTGCGGGCGGAGATCTCGCCGAACCCCTCGTGCTCCATGAGCTGCTCGGACGTGAGCCGGTAGAGGTCCGGCATCGAGCGAAGCAGCCCCTCGTTCCAGAAGCGGCGCACGAACTGCTCGCCCACGCCCTCGATGTCCATCGCCGCCATCACCCAGTGGATCAGCGTCTCGAGGCCCCGGGAAGGACAGGCCCGATTGGGGCAGCGGTGCATCGCCTCGCCCTCCGGCTTCACGATCTCCGTGTCGCAGAGCGGGCAGTTGGCGGGCATCCTGAACCGCCTCGAGCCCTTCGAGTGCGGGAGGACGGGGCCGACGACCTGCGGGATCACGTCGCCGGCGCGCTGGACGATAACCGTGTCGCCCTTACGGATGTCCTTTCGGTTGATGTCCTCCTCGTTGTGGAGGGTCGCCGTGGAGACCGTCACCCCACCCACCTCGACGGGCTCGAGCTGCGCCCAGGGGTTCAGGTTCCCCGTTCGCCCCACCCGAATGTTGATCCGGAGCAGCTTGGTCTGGGCGGTCATGGGTGCCCACTTGTAGGCGCGAGCCCAGCGTGGCCGGCCGTGGAGCGCGCCGAGCCGACGCTGCTGCTCGAGCGAGTCGACCTTGATCACGATCCCGTCGATCTCATAATCGAGCTCCACACGCCGCTTCTCCCACTCGCGACAGACGCGCGCCACGGACTCGACGGAGTCGTGCCGCTCGGTGAAGGGGTTCGCACGAAAGCCGTGCTCGCGCAGCCACTCGATCGCCTCGGCGTGACTCTCGAGCTCGACACCGTCCACGTGCCCGAGGCCGTGCACCCAGATCGAGAGCTCTCGCGACGCGGTGATCCGCGAGTCCTTCTGGCGGAGCGAGCCGGCCGCGGCGTTCCGGGGGTTCGGGGCGTTCTTCTTCCCGACCGCCACGAGCCGCTCGTTCAGCCGGTTGAAGGCCGAGAGCGGAAGGTAGACCTCCCCGCGGACCTCGAGGAGGCGCGGCGCCTCTTCTCCATCACTGAGCCTCATTCGGAGGGGGATCGCCTTGATCGTGCGGAGGTTCGGCGTGACATCCTCGCCTCGCGTGCCGTCGCCTCGCGTTGCGCCTCGGACGAAAACGCCCTCGTCGTAGAGGAGCGAGATCGCCGACCCATCGATCTTCGGCTCCGTCACGTAGCTCACCGGCTCTTCCGTCCCAAGCCGCTTGCGCACGTCGGCGGCCCATTTGAGTAGCCCTGCCTCGTCGGTCACCTTCTCCAGCGACCCCATCGGCGCGAGGTGCGGCACCTTCGGAAAGGACTCGGTAGGCGGCGCGCCGATCCGTTGGGTCGGAGAGTCCGCGGTCGCGAGCGCCGGGTGCTGGCGCTCGAGCTCGACGAGCTCGTCGAACAGGCGGTCGAACTCGGCATCGGAGACCTCGGGGTCGTCGAGGACGTAGTAGCGATGGCTGTGATGCTCGACGAGCCGACGGAGCTCCGCCGCGCGCTCCTGCGGGGCGACGGCGCTAGAGGACACGGATCAGCTCGGCGGGCGCGTGGACAACCGTGTCCGCCCCGGCCTCGTGCAGGCGCTCCGCTGTATGCAGGCCACCCCAGGAGACCCCTATGGTGAAGAGGCCCGCGGACTTGCCCGCGCCCATGTCGAAGGGAGAATCGCCGACGAACGCGGCCTCGGAGGGCCGCGAGCCGAGCTGTCCAAGCGCTGCAAGGACGGGCTCGGGATCGGGCTTGTGGCGCTCGCTGTCCTCGGCAGTGACGACCGAGCCGAAGTAGCGCTCCAGGTCGAGCACGCGAAAGGCGAGCTCGACGGTGCGCCGCCGCTTGGCCGTCACGATGCCGAGCTGCCTCCCCTCGGAGCGAAGGAGCGAAAGCAGGTCCTGAACCCCTTCGAACGCCTGGAGGTCTTCATGAAGAGGCGTGTTGTGCTCGCGGTAGACCCGGACGAGCTCGTCCACCCGCTCCGGATCGAAGGTCCGCATCTGGTCGTAGATCGTGGTTCCGCCGACCGCGGCGACGAGCTCCTCGTCGGCGATCTCGCGGGCGAGCACGGTGCGCGTCGCATGACGAAAGGAGGCCAGGATCATGGCCCCGGAATCGATCAAGGTGCCGTCGAGATCGAAGAGAACGGTCGGGTAGCGCATCGAGGCTGATGCTAGCCAGGGGCCCCGAGCGCAACCCGGCGGTGAGCACAGAATCGGCACATCCCGTCACGGACCCGCGCGCTGTTCGGCGATAGCCTGGAAGGCGGGTGGAGGGTGGTCGACTCCCCACCCCGGGCGGGGCGAGGCTTCGGTTCCCGGCTCTCGGCTTGCGCCGGTTCCGTAGTCGACGCGCTCCAGGTAGAGACCGTGCGGCGGGGCTGTCCGGCCCGCCTCCATCCGCGGGCGGCCTTCCAGAAGCCGCTCGAGCGCGGCTGGTTCCGCCTCGAGCATCGTCCCGACGAGTGTGCGCACCATGTGGCGTAGAAAGCTGTCGGCGGTGATCCAGAAGTGCAGCGCGTCACCGTCGCGCTCCCATCGTGCCTCGGCGACCGACCGGATGAAGAGCGCGTGCCGCGTTTCGGTCTTCGTGAACGCGCGAAAGTCATGCTCACCCGCGAGGAGCCCCGCCGACTCCGCGAGCCGGCCCTCGTCGAGCGGACGCGGGTGCCAGAGCGAGCGTCCGGCCTCAAAAGGCGAGGGCGTCGTACGCGCCCAGATCCGGTAGCGATACGTCCGCGATCGCGCCGAGAAGCGCGCGTGGAAGTTCGCGGGAGCCTCCTCCCCGGCGACGACCCGGACGTCGCCGGGCAATCGCGCATTCAGCGCTGCCGCTGCACGCTCGGGCGGCGGTCCACCCTCGGCGGCGAAGCTGGCGACCTGCCCCCGCGCGTGAACGCCTGCGTCGGTCCTGCCGGCGACGACCAGCCCGCTCCAGGAAGAAAAGACGCGGTCGAGGGCGCCCCGCAGCTCCTCCTCGACCGTCCGGCGACCCGGCTGCCGCGCCCAGCCGGAGAAGCCGGTTCCGTCGTACTCGAGCAGGAGCCTCACGACGGCACGGCGCGGCACGGTCCCCGCTCGCGTCCGGGTTCCTAGGCTTGAGGAGCGACCGCGACGCGCCCGGGGACGTAGTCCACGAGCTCGAGATACGCCATCGGCGCCGCATCGCCGGGACGGGGCCCCAGCTTCACGACTCGCGTGTAGCCCCCCGGGCGCTCCGCGAAGCGGGGTGCAACGTCGGCGAAGAGCTTGTGCGCGACGTCCTTGGAACGCAGGAAGGCAACGGCCTGGCGATGTGCATGCAGGTCGCCCCGCTTGCCCAGCGTGATCATCTTCTCGACGATCGGCCGCACCTCCTTGGCCTTCGCCTCGGTCGTACGGATGCGGCCGTGCTCAATCAGCGCGCCGGCGAGGTTCGAGTAGAGCGCCTTCCGGTGCGCAGAGTCGCGTCCGAGCTTGCGTCCTGACCGCTGGTGACGCATCGGGTCTCTATTCCTCGCGAAGGTTCAGGCCGTGCGCCTGGAGCGTCTCACGCACTTCCTCGATCGACTTCTTCCCGAAGTTCGGAATGGCAGCAAGCTCGTCCTCGCTCTTCGTAACGAGGTCGCCGATCGTCTCGATCCCTACGCGCTTCAGGCAGTTGTACGATCTGACGCCGAGCTCGAGCTCCTCGATCGGGAAGTTTTCCATCCCGTGCGCCTGGGGCGCCTCGATCTCGTTATCCGTGCCCACGTCGTTCAGGCCTTCGATCCGGTCGAGATCGGTGAAGATCGCGAGTTGGCGAATGAGAATCTCCGCAGCCTCGCCGATCGCGTCGCGCGGGTCGAGCGAGCCGTCGGTCGTGATGTCGAGCGTCAGCTTGTCGTAGTCCGTCCGCTGACCGACGCGCGCGGCCTCCACCTCGTACGAGACACGGCGCACGGGAGAGAAGATCGAGTCGACCGGGATCGTGCCGATCGAATGCTCCGGCCCGCGGTTGAGCTCCGCCGGCACGTACCCGCGGCCCCGGCCGATCGTGAGGATGAGCTCGAGGCGGCCCTTGTCCGAGAGGTTCGCGATCTCGAGGTTCGGATTGAGGATCTCGAGATCGGCGGGCGCTTCGATGTCAGACGCCTTGACCGCGCCCGCCCCACGCTTGTCGAGGCGCACCTCGATCTCGGGCGAGTCGCCGTGCAGGCGACAGATCAAACTCTTCAGGTTGAGGATGATGTCCATGACGTCCTCGCGGACGCCCGGAAGCGTCGTGAACTCGTGCGCGACGCCCTCGATCTTCAGCGAGGTGACTGCGGCGCCCTCGAGTGAGGAGAGCAGCACACGGCGCAGCGAGTTGCCGAAGGTGTAGCCGAAGCCGCGGTCGAGCGGCTCGATCGCGAAGATGCCGTGGTTCGCGTCGACCTCCTCGTGCGTGATGCGAGGCATTTGGAAGTCGGTCGCAATAGTTCTCGTGGCCATGCGTTCCTTTCGCTAAAGCTTTCTGCAGTTCACGGGCCGGGCAAAGCCAGCCCTACTTCGAATACAGCTCGACGATCAGCTGTTCCTGGACGGGAGTGTCGATCTCCTCCCGCTCGGGGAGCTTCAAGATCTTGCCGGTCAGGTTGTCGTGGTCCGCCTGGAGCCACGGGGTGACCGAGGCGGTCAGGTCGGTGGCGTCGCGAATGACCTGCTCGGCGGGGCTGCCGGCCTTCATCGAAACGACGTCGTTCGGGCGCACCTGGTAGCTCGGGATGTTCACCCGGCGTCCGTTCACCTGGAAGTGCCCGTGACGGATCAACTGGCGCGCCTGCGCGCGCGAGGCGGCGAAGCCGAGCCGGTAGACGACGTTATCCAGTCGCTGCTCGAGCATCCGAAGGAGCTCTTCGCCTGTGATCCCGGAGCGGCGCGACGCCTTGTTGTAGTAGCCGCGGAACTGCTTCTCGAGAATTCCGTAGTAACGGCGCGCCTTCTGCTTCTCGCGGAGCTGGATCAGGTACTCGGACTGCTTGATGCGGCCGCGGCCGTGCTCGCCCGGCGGGTAGCTCCGGCGCTCGACCGAACACTTCTCGGTCAGGCAGCGCTCGCCTTTCAGGAAGAGCTTCATACCTTCGCGCCGGCAGGCACGGCACTTCTTGCCCAGGTTTTCTCTTGCCATGGCTCTAGACCCTCCGTCGCTTCTTCGGACGGACGCCGTTGTGAGCCTGCGGAGATACATCCTTCACGCCGAGCACCTCGAGGCCGGCGGCCTGGAGCGAACGGATCGCCGTCTCGCGGCCCGACCCCGGGCCCTTGACGAAGACCTCGACCTTCTGGAGGCCGTGCTCCATGCCCTTCTTGGCGCATGAGTCGGCTGTGACCTGCGCTGCGAACGGCGTCGACTTACGAGAGCCCTTGAAGCCCGCGGAGCCTGCGCTCTCCCACGCGATCACGTTCCCGTCCTTGTCGGTCAGCGAAACGATCGTGTTGTTGAACGAGGTCTTGATGTGAGCCTGGCCGATCGCGATGTTCTTCTTGACGCGGCGGCGCGTGCGCCCCTTGGACGCCTTTCGAGGAGGTGCCACGCGCTAACCCTTCTTCTTCCCGCGGCCCACGGTCTTCTTCGGGCCCTTGCGTGTGCGTGCGTTCGTCTTCGTCCGCTGGCCGTTCACCGGGAGGCCGCGGCGGTGTCGCACGCCCCGGTACGAGCCGATCTCGCCAAGCCGCTTGACGTTCTGCGAGCGCTCGCGGCGCAGGTCGCCCTCGACCTCGAGGTTCTCGTCGATGTAGCCGCGCAGCTTCGTGATCTCGGCGTCGGTCAGGTCGCGCACCTTCTCGTCGGGCGAGAGCCCGAGCTCGGCTGCAACCTTGCGCGCCGTCGAGGGGCCGACACCGTAGATGTACGTGAGCGCGACCTCCAGGCGCTTCTCGCGCGGGAGGTTCACACCGGCAATACGAGCCAAATCTCTCTCTCCCTTATCCCTGCCGCTGCTTGTGGCGCGGGTTCGTGCAGATGACCAGCACCCGGCCGTGCCGCTTGATCACGCGGCAGCGGTCGCACATCGGCTTGACGGACGGTCGTACTTTCATGAATGGGCTGCGGCCACGCCGATGCCCGGCGGGAGCCGCGAATCGGTCATGGTAGCAAAGAGCCGACGGGCTCCTCGGTCAGGATCCGCGGCCCCGCCTCGGTCACGGCGACTGTGTGCTCGAAGTGCGAGGCGAGGGAGCCGTCCCGGGTATGGATCGACCAGCCGTCGTCGGCGACGAAGACCTCCTCGGACCCGGCAGTGATCATCGGCTCGATCGCGATCGTCATTCCTGGGACGAGCTTCGGGCCGCGACCCGGCTCACCGAAGTTCGGCACCTGCGGCTCCTCGTGCATCGAGCGTCCGACCCCGTGACCGACGAGCGAGCGGACGACCGAGAACCCGGCCGCCTCTGTCGTGCGTTGCACCGCGGCCGAGACGTCCCCGACGTGATTTCCGGGCTGGGCCTCCCCGATGCCGGCCAGTAACGCGCCCTCGCAGACCTCGAGAAGCCGCTGGGCCTCCAGGTCGGTCTCCCCGACTCCGAAGGTGTGCGCCGAGTCCGCCACGAGCCCGTCGAGCGTCACCCCCACGTCGATCGACAGCACGTCGCCCTCCGCCAGCCGGTAGCTGCCCGGGATGCCGTGCACGACCATGTCGTTCGGCGAAGCGCAGATCGAGGCGGGAAAGCCGCGGTACCCCTTGAAGGTGGGCTCTCCGCCCTGCGAGCGGATGTGCTCCTCGGCCAGCTCGTCGAGCTCGGCCGTCGTGACCCCAGGGGCGATGGCCTCGCCGACGATCCCGATCGTCTCCACGACCACGCGACCCGCCCGCGCCATCGCCTCGATCTCCCCGGCCGACTTGCGGATGATCATCGGGCGGCCACCGTCGCGAGGACGTCCTGAACCTCGCCGAAGACCTCGTCGACCGGGCGGTCGGCGTGGATGCCCACGAGATTCCCCTTCGCGCGGTAGTAGGTCACGACCTCCTCCGGCACGCGCTGAACGTCGAGCCGGTGGCGGATCATCTCGGGCTCGTCGTCGCTCCGGCCGCGCTCGAGCAGGCGCTCGTAAGCGACCTCGTCGGGCAGCTGGAACTCGAGCACGAGCCCGACCCTGCGGTCGAGGTCCGCCAGCATTGCGTCGAGCGCTTCGGCCTGCGCGAACGTGCGCGGGAATCCGTCGAGGACGAAGCCGTTCGAGGTGTCGTCGAGGGCGAGACGCGCCCGGATCAACTCGATCATGAGCTCGTCCGGGACAAGATCGCCGCGTTCGAGGATCGGGCGGACGCGCTGCCCGAGGCCGCTCTCCGCGGCGATCGCAGCGCGGAGCATGTCCCCGGTCGCGATGTGGGAAAGGCCGGTTTCGGCCGAGACCCGCATCGCCTGGGTTCCCTTGCCCGCCCCCGGCGGCCCGAGGATCACGACGTCCAGCGGCATGGACGGGCGCTAGCGGAGGAAGCCCTCGTAGTGGCGCATCATCATCTGCGACTCCATCTGGCGCATGGTGTCGAGCGCGACGCCCACGACGATCAGGATCGAGGTGCCACCGAGGGCCGCCGACGTCGCCTGCGAGAAGCCGCCGTACCGAATGAACAGCGTTGGCAGCGTCGCGACGAGGGCGAGGTAGAGGGAGCCCGGTAGGGTGAGCCGCGTCAGCACGCGGTCGAGGTACTGGGCGGTCGGCGGCCCGGGCCGAATCCCCGGGACGTACCCGCCGTGCTTGCGCAGGTTGTCCGCCTGATCGATCGGGTTGAACTGGACCGCCGTGTAGAAGTAGGTGAAGATCACGATCAGGAGGCCCTGCAGGAAGACGTAGATCAGGTCGCTCGGCTGGAAGTGCTCGTTGATGAAGCTCTGCGTCGTGGGAAAGAATTGGGCGATCGTGGGTGGGAAGGCCATGATCGCCGCGGCGAAGATGATCGGGATTACGCCGGCCATGTTGACCCGGAGCGGCATGTAAGTCGTCCCGCCGGTCGTCATGCGGCGGCCCACCATCCGCTTCGCATACTGGATCGGGATCCGCCGCTGGCCTTCCTGGACGAAGACGACGGCCACGATGATCGCGATGGCGATGAGGGGGAACATGAGCCGCTCGAACGCGTCGCCCTCGTACCAGGCGCGGATCCCGCCCGGGAGGCTCGAGAGGATCGAGGCGAAGATGAGGAGGGAGATCCCGTTGCCGATCCCTCGCTTCGTGATCAGCTCGCCCATCCACATGAGGAGCGTCGTCGCGGCGGTCAGCGAGATGACGATCAGGACGAAGCGGCTGAGCGTCAGGTTGAGCGCGCCCTGGCGGTCGAAGAGATACGAGTACCCGGCGGCCTGGAGCGCCGCGAGCGCGACCGTCAGGTAGCGCGTGTACTGGTTGATCTTCGCGTAGCCGGCCTCGCCCTCCTTCTGCAGCTGCTCGAGCCGCGGGATGACGACCGTCATCAGCTGGAGGATGATCGAGGCTGTGACGTACGGCATGATCCCCAGGGCGAAGAGCGCGAACTGGGAGAGCGCGCCGCCCGAGAAGATGTTCAGCAGGTTGAGGATCGTGCCTCCCTGCCCGGCGAAGTAGTCCTCGATCGCCTGCGGGTCGACGCCCGGAGTCGGGATCCAACTGCCCAGCCGGTAGAGCGCGAGGATTACCGCCGTGAAGAGGACACGCCGGCGCAGTTCGGGAACGCGCCACGCATTCGTCAGCCAGGAGAACACCTACGCCTCCGGCTTAGTCGTATTTTCCTGGTCCGAACCGTCCGCCTCGTTGCTTCCAACGGACCCTTCGGACGCGGTCTGAGGGGTCTCGGCCCTCGCGCGCTTACGGCGCTTCTTCGTTGGGACGACGGTGGTCGCGTCGCGCAAAGCGGTGACCGTCCCGCCCGCCGCTTCGATCTTCTCGCGCGCACTCGCCGAGAACGCGTGCGCCGTCACGGTCAGCTTCTTCTTCAGCTCGCCGTTCCCGAGCACCTTCACGTCGGTCTTGGTGTTCTTGATGAGGCCCTTCTCGATCAGTGTCTCCAGGGTGACGTCCGCGCCTGCGTCAAAAACTCGCTCGAGCTCGGCGACGTTGACCGGGATCGTCGAGGTGCGGTGCGGGCCGATCGGCATCGCATCCTTCGAGGTCGAGCCACGCTGCTTGGCGAGGCGCATGTAGATCGGCATCTGGCCGCCCTCGAAGCCGGCTCGCATCGTATGGGAGCCCGAACGCGACTTCTGGCCCTTGATCCCGCGACCCGAGTACCGGCCCTTGCCGGAGGCCAGGCCGCGGCCGACCCGCTTGCGGGCCTTACGCTTCTGCGCGGGCTTCAGGTTGGAGAGCGAAAGCTCTTCCTCGGGCGGCACCTAGGCCTCCTCGATCTGGACGAGATGGCGAACTTTTCTGAGCATACCCAGGGTCTCTGGCGAGTCATCGCGCTCAACCGAGCGCCCGATCTTGCCGAGCCCGAGCGCGCGCAGCGTGCCGCGGTGGCGCTCGCTCTGGCCGATCTGGCTGCGCGTCTGTGTGACCCTAAGCCTGGCCATCCTGGCTCTCCTCGGCCGGCTCTTCCACCGCAGCCTCGGCAGGTTCGGCCGGCGCGACATCGGCGGGGACCTCTTCCGCGAGACGCGCTTTGTACGGCAGCACACTGGAGATCGGTACTCCGCGACTGCGGGCGACCTCCTCCGGCCGCCGAAGCTTCTTCAGCCCGTCCACGGTCGCCTTCAGCATGTTGATCGGCGTCGGCGTCCCGAGGCTCTTGGCGAGGATGTCGCGGATTCCGCCCAGCTCGAGGACGGCTCGCACCCCGCCCCCGGCGATGACGCCGGTTCCCTCGCTCGCCGGGCGCAGGAGCACCCGGGCCGCGCCGAACTCGCCCATGATTTGGTGCGTGATCGTCTGCCCGTGCTTCGGCACCTCGAAAAGATTCTTCTTCGCGTCGTCGACGGCCTTGGAGATGGCGAGCGGGACCTCCCGCGCCTTCCCGTAGCCGACGCCGACGCGGTCGACCTCGTCCCCGATCACCACGAGCGCGGTGAACGAGAAGCGCCGGCCACCCTTGACCACCTTGGCCACACGGTTGATCTCGACCACGCGCTCCTTGAGCTCGCGGGACTCCCTGACGTCAACGGCCATCTAAAAGATCAAACCTCCCTCGCGTACAGCTTCGGCGAGCGCCTTCACGCGCCCGTGGTACAGGTAGCCGCCGCGATCGAAGACGACGGCCTCGACGCCGGCCTTCTTCGCAGCCTGCGCGAGCTGCTTGCCGACCTCGGCCGCCTGCTCGGTCTTGGAGCCCTTGAACGACTTCTTCAGCTCCGTGTGGCGTGCGGAGGCTAGCGTCCGCGCGCCGACATCGTCGACGAGCTGGGCCTCGATTCCTCGGTTCGAGCGGAAGACGACCAGGCGCGGCCGCTCGGCGGTGCCCGAAACTTGCCGGCGCAGGCGATGGTGGCGGCGAAGCCGCGCGTTCCGCGGCGAGAGGACGGGCACTAGGCTCGCTTCCCGACCTTGCGGGCCACGTACTCACCCTGGTAGCGGATCCCCTTGCCCTTGTACGGCTCGGGCGGGCGCACCTTGCGGATCTCGGCGGCCACTTGCCCGACCCTCTGCTTGTCGATCCCCTTGACCGCGATCTCCGTCGGCGTCGGCACTTCGAAGGAGATGCCGTCGGGCGGATTCTTGACCACCGTGTGCGAGTAACCGACGCTGAGCTCGAGTGACGTCCCGCGCAGAGCGGCCCGATAGCCGACGCCCTGGATCTCGAGGCGCTTCTCGAACCCCTTCGTGACGCCTTCGACCATGTTGGCCACGAGCGTGCGGGTCAGCCCGTGGAGCGCGCGATCCGTGCCGCGCTCCGTCGGCCGCGTCACGCGCAGCTCGGCGTCCTCCTGCTCGACGGCGATCCGCTGCGGGACCTCCTGGGTGAGCTCGCCAAGCGGACCGTTGACCATCACGCGCCCGGGCGAGATCGAGACGCTCACGCCTGCGGGGACTGGGATGGGCTGCTTTCCGATTCGACTCATCCGCAGTCACCAGCCGAGCAGATCGGGTTCACCGGCCGCGAAAAGCAAGCCAGGCTAGGACGCAAGGAGCGCTCGTAGCCGGAGGCTCCGAGCGCGACTGAGGACGACGCATGGCGCCGCTTTGCAGCGAGCCGGTGGGCGCGAGATGTTCGGTTGGGGGCTGCCATCACTACCAGACGAAGCACACGACCTCACCGCCCACGCCGAGCTCCTGCGCACGCCGGCTCGTGACGAGGCCGTCGGACGTGGAGAGGATCGCCGTGCCCATCCCGCCGAGTACGCGGGGGAGGCGGTCCTTCTTGGCGTAGACGCGCCGCCCGGGCTTCGACACGCGCTTCAGGTCGGTGATGACCCGCTCGCGGCTCCGCCCGTACTTCAGCTCCACGACCAGGGTATCGAAGGACTCGCCCTTTTCCACCCTGGAGCCGCGGATGTAGCCCTCCTCCTCCAGGAGGCGGGCGATCTCGATCTTCATCCGCGACGACGGCATCGTGACCGTCTCCTGCAGCGCCTTGTTGGCGTTGCGGATGCGCGTGAGCATGTCTGCGACTGGATCGGTCAGCATCTCGCTACCAGCTCGACTTCGTCATGCCCGGGATCGCGCCGTCGTGCGCCAGCTCGCGCAGGCAGATGCGGCACAGCCCGAACTTCTTGTAGACCGCGCGCGGCCGGCCGCATCGGTTGCAGCGGCTGTACTTGCGCGTCGCGAACTTCTGCGGCCGCGCGGCCTTCGCGATCAGGCTCTTCTTCGCCAAACCGTTCCTCCTAGTCCTGCTTGAAGGGAAGACCGAGCGCGCGCAGGAGCGCGAGCGCTTCCTCGTCGGTCTTCGCCGTGGTCGTGATCGTGACGTCGAGGCCTCGCACGGTGTCGACGTCGTCGTAGTCGATCTCCGGAAAGATGATCTGCTCGCGGACGCCGAGCGAGTAGTTCCCCCGGCCGTCGAGGCTCTGGGGTGCGAGGCCGCGGAAGTCCCGGATGCGCGGAAGCGCGATCGAGACGAGCCGGTCGAGGAAGTCGTACATGCGGTCGCCCCGCAGAGTCACCTTGGTTCCGATGGGCATGCCTTCGCGGATCTTGAAGCCCGCAATCGATTTCTTCGCCCGGCGGAGCTGGGCCCGCTGGCCGGCGATCAGCGTGAGCTCGTCCATGGCGCTGTCGAGCGCCTTGGCGTTGGTCTTCGCCTCGCCGACGCCCATGTTCAGCGTGATCTTTTCGAGGCGCGGCACCTGCATGATCGAGCTCAGCTCTAGCTCCTCTTGAAGGCGTGCGCGGAGCTCCTCCTCGTAGCGCTGCTTGAGGCGGGGGGTGTAGGTCTTGCGGGATTTCGTCGCGGCGGGCATCAGCGGTCGAGGATCTCCCCGCAATCGGCCCGCTTGCAGACCCGCACCTTGACCCTGCCGCCCTTGGCCTCGCGGAACTCGTAGCCGACGCGGCTCGCCCGGTTGCAGGTCGGGCAGACGACCATCACGTTCGAGACGGGCAGTGGGTTGGCCACGTCGAAGACGCCGCCCGGCTGTACCTGCGGCTGGCCCATTCGGCCCGAGTCGCGGATCGCCTTCGGCCGCCGGTGCTTCTTGACCATGTTCAGGTTCTCGACGATCACCCGCTTGTCGCGCGGATTCGACTCGATCACGCGGCCCTGCTTTCCGCGATCCTTGCCCGAGATCACCTGGACCATGTCGCCCTTCCGGATCCTCATGGCGGCTGCCATCACAGAACCTCCGGGGCGAGCGAGACGATCTTCATGAAGTTCCTCTCCCGCAGCTCACGCGCGACCGGCCCGAAGATGCGCGTTCCGCGCGGGTTGTTCTGCGCGTCGATGATCACCGCGGCGTTCTCGTCGAAGGCGATCGAGGTACCGTCGTTTCGGCCGAAGGGCTTCTTGGTGCGGACGACGACCGCTTTCACGACCTCGCCCTTCTTCACCGTGCCCTGCGGCGTGGCCACCTTCACGGTGCCGACGATCACGTCGCCCACTCGCGCGTAGCGGCGATGCGACCCTCCGAGCACGCGGATGCAGAGGAGCGAGCGTGCTCCTGTGTTGTCCGCGACCCTGAGTCTGGATTCCTGTTGAATCATCGCGCTGCTTCGATCACCTCGGCCAGGCGCCAATTCTTGGTCTTGGAGAGGGGCCGGGTCTCGACGATGCGGACGATGTCGCCCACGTTCGCCTGATTCCCTTCGTCGTGCGCGTGGAACTTGCTCGAGTGGCGGACGACCTTCTTGTAGCGCCGGTCGGGCCGCACCATGTCCACACGGACGACGATCGTCTTGTCCATGGCGCTTGAGACGACGACGCCGCGGCGCTCCTTCCGCTGCCCGCGTGGGTGCTCAGGCTTCGCTAGGCGCACGAGCGGCTTGCGCTCCGTCGAGCGGGCCGGCTTCGGCTTCGCCGCGCGGGCGGCGCGCTTCTCGGCCTTCGTCTTCGTCGAGCGGCGCTTCTGCCGCGCGGGCGGCGCCTCGGCCGGGGCGACGGGCTCCTCGACGGGAGCCTCTTCGGCGACGGGCTCCTCGGCGACGGGCTCCTCGACGGGGGCCTCTTCGGCGACGGGCTCCTCGACGGGGGCCTCTTCGGCCACGGGCTCCTCGACGGGGGCCTCTTCGGCTGCCGGCTCCGCGGGTGCCGCCGCTTCGGCGATGGGCTCCTCCGTAGGAGCTTCGTCCGCTTGGGGCGGCTCGTCGGTGGCTTCGGCCACGGGCTCTTCCGCAGCCACGGGCTCCTCCGCGGGGACGGGCTCTTCGGCCTGCGCCTGCGGCTCTTCGGCCTCAGGGTCTTCGGCAGCCGGCTCCTCGGCGACGGCCTCCTCCGCCTCGGCGAGCTCGCCGAGCGGGTTCTCGTCCGGAACGAGGTCTTCGGCTTTCTTTCTCGCTCGTGCCATCTATCGCCTTTCCAGCCTGTTCTCGCGCTCGGCCTGAATGCCCAGGATTCGAGCTATGTCGCGCTTGGTCAGGCCGAGGCGCGCGGTGTTCTCGAGCGCGCCGGTCGCGTCCTGAAAGCGCAGGTTGAAGAGCTCCTCGCGGGTCTCGGCGAGACGCCGCTTCAGCTCGTCGTCGGACAGCTCACGCAATTCTCTAGTTCTCAAAGAGATCCGCCTCTCGCTTCACGAACTTCGTCTTGATCGGGAGCTTGCTCCCCGCCAGCCTCAGCGCTTCCTTCGCGAGGTCCTCGGGGACACCCGCGAGCTCGAACATCACGCGTCCGGGCTTCACGACGGCCACCCAGCCCTCGGGGGAGCCCTTGCCGGAGCCCATCCGCGTCTCGGCCGGCTTCTGGGTAACCGGCTTGTCGGGGAAGACGTTGATCCAGACCTTGCCGCCGCGCTTGATCTTGCGCGTCATGGCGATCCGGGCCGCCTCGATCTGGCGGTTCGTCACCCAGCCGACCTCGAGCGCCTTCAGCCCGAAGTCGCCGAAGTTGACCACTTGCTGGCCCTTCGCCGCGCCACGGCGTCGCCCGCGCTGCTGCTTGCGGAACTTGGTCTTCCGCGGCATCAGCATGGCTAGCTCTTACCGCCCTTCGACTTACCGCTGTCCGAGCCCTCGCCGTCCGGCTTCTCCGTCGGCGGGTCGCCGGACTGGTCGAGCTTCGCCGGGTCGTCGTGCATCTGCTTCTGCGTGGTCGTATCCGGCGCCGCGGTGACCTCGGCCGGCACCGTCGGAACCTCAGGCTCGACGACCGGCTGCTCGCGGCCCGCGTCCGACACTCCCTGTTCGTCCGTGCGAGGGCGCTCCACCTGGCCGCCGGGCTTGCGCCCGCCGCCGCGCCGCTGGCCGCCGCGCTCGCGACGGCGCACGGGCCCGAGACCTTCACGGT
>JACCXC010000185.1 GCA_013697275.1 Actinomycetota bacterium
GTCCTGTACGGCGCCTGCCTCGATCTGCGTGAAGAGCTCCTCGAGCGAGATTCCCTTCTTCGCGCCCCGCGCGAGCTGCTCGGCGCGCACGCGCTGCGCACGCAAGCCCGCGCGCTGGCGCGCCTGACGGTCGTTCTCTGCCACGTAGGCGTGCTCTCCCGCCCCGGGCGGCTTGTCGAAGCCGAGAATCTCTACGGGTGTCCCCGGCGTTGCCTCCTTCGCACGCTCGCCCCGGTAGTCGTGGAGCGCCTTGACCTTGCCCCAGGCGTCACCGGCGACGATCGCGTCCCCGATCTTGAGGGTGCCACGCTGGACGAGCATGGTGGCGATCGGGCCACGGCCCACGTCGAGGCGGCTCTCGATGATCGGCCCCGAGGCCCCGGTCGACGGGTTGGCGGTCAGCTCCAGCTCGGCGTCGGCAACGAGGAGGATCTGCTCGAGCAGCGAGTCGAGCCCCTCCTTCGTCTTCGCGGAGACGTCGGCGAACTGGATCGTTCCGCCCCACTCCTCCGGCTGGAGATCGTGCGTGACGAGCTCCTGGCGCACGCGGGTCGGGTTGGCACCCTCCTTGTCCACCTTGTTCACGGCGATCACGATCGGAACCTCCGCCGCGCGGGCGTGGTTGATCGACTCGACGGTCTGCGGCATGACCCCGTCGTCTGCGGCGACGACGAGGACCGCGATGTCGGTCACCTTCGCCCCGCGCGCTCGGAGCGCCGTGAACGCCTCGTGGCCGGGGGTGTCGAGGAACGTGATGCGGCGGCCGTTGTGATCGACCTGGTAGGCGCCGATGTGCTGGGTGATCCCGCCCGCCTCGGTCTCGACGACGGCAGACTCACGAAGGGCGTCGAGGAGCGATGTCTTCCCGTGGTCGACATGGCCCATGATCGTGATGACGGGCGGGCGCGCCACGAGATCCTCCGGCGCATCCTCGTAGACCTCGGGCTCGAGCTCCTCCTCGTCGGCGTGCTTGATCCGCACCTCGCGCTCGAATTCGGCGGCGATCAGCTCGATCGCCTCGTCCGAGAGGGACTGGGTGATGTTCACCATCTCACCGGCGCCCATGAAGAACTTCATGATCTGCGGCATCGGGACACCGAGAGCCGCGGAGAGATCCTTGACGGTGGCGCCCGACTCGACGGTGACCGGTCCGGTCGGCTGCGGCGCGGGCTCGCGCTCGACTCGCGGCTTCGGCGGACCAACGTCTCGCTGTCCGCGCGCGTCGGGGCGCGGGCGAGCCGCCTGCGAGTCGATGACGACGCGACGCTTGCGCCGGCCGCCGGGCGCGCCTCCGCGAGGTCGAAGCGGCCTATGCCTGTCAGCCATCGTTACCTAGCCTAGCCCTCGTCCAGAAGCGCGTTCAAGCCGGCCGGCACCGCGACCGCGCGCCGAAGCGTGCGGGCGAACGCCCGCCTGGCACGCGCACGCTCGAAGCACGCCGCGCTTCGGCACGTGTAGGCGCCCCGCCCCGAGAGCCGGCGCTTTCGGTCCGCGACAAGCGTCCCATCGGGCGCCGCGAAGCGGGCCAGCTCCGACTGCGGCGCCTTGCGCCCGCAGCCCACGCACGTGCGGACAGGCTCCGTCACGACGCCTCAGGGGGCTCACCCTCCTCGGCATCGTCGCCGACAGCGAGCTCAGGGTCAGTCGGCTCGTCCACGATCGTCGCCACAGGAGCGGCCGCCGCGACCGGGTCGACCTCGGTCGGCGAGCCGGAGGCTTCCTGCGACGTGCCTGCGCCGTTCGTCTCGCCGGCCTCTTCGCGCGCAGCGAGCTCGCGGTGTGCGGGGATGCCGCAGTAGGGCGAGCTCGGAAGCGACGCGTTGGGACAGCGCTTGCCGTTCGAGAGGACGGCCGAGCAGCGTCCGGAGAAGTCGCCGTGGTCGCCCTCGACGTCGCCTCCGAAGGCCGCGTCGGCCTCGGCGCGCGCGTACTCCGTCTCCGACTCGATATCGACCTTCCAGCCGGTCAGGCGAGCGGCGAGGCGGGCGTTCAGGCCCTCCTTGCCGATCGCAAGCGAGAGCTGGTCGTCGGGCACGAGGACGGTCGCCTCGCGCGACTCGTCGTCGACGAGCACCTCGCGGACGCGTGCTGGAGAGAGCGC
Organism: Actinomycetota bacterium; assembly: GCA_013697275.1. Classification (GTDB taxonomy): domain Bacteria; phylum Actinomycetota; class Thermoleophilia; order Gaiellales; family Gaiellaceae; genus JACCXC01. The sequence continues at coordinate 2,102 of JACCXC010000185.1, forward strand.
CTTCGCGATGAATCGCGCAGGCTCGTTGTTCCACGGGATGATGTCGATCTTCTCGCCTCGAAGCTCCGAGACGACCATGCGGACGCGCGAGCCGCGCGGGCCGACGCAGGCGCCGACGGGATCGACCCCCTGCGCGTGCGACTCGACGGCGATCTTCGAGCGGTACCCGGGCTCGCGGGCGACACCGCGGATCTCGACGAGACCGTCCGCGATCTCGGGCACCTCGAGCTCGAAAAGCGTCTTGATCAGCTCGGAGTCGCGCCGCGAGAGGATCACCTGCGGGCCCTTCGTGCCGGAGCGAACCTCGGTGATGACAGCCTTGATGCGGCTGCCCTGCTCGTAGCGCTCGCCGTCCACCTGCTCCGAGCGTGGGAGGAGCGCCTCGACCTTTCCGAGGTCGACGAGGATGTTGTTCCGGTCGCCGGCCTGCTGGACGATGCCCGTCACGACCTCGCCGACGCGGTCGACGTACTCGTCGTACATCATCGCGCGCTCCGCTTCGCGGATCCGCTGCTGAATGACCTGCTTCGCCGTCTGCGCGGCAATTCGGCCGAAGTTCTCGGGGGTGACGTCGGAGCGCTTCACCTGATCCTCGGGGAGCTCGGACCAGTCCACGTCGAGCTCGTCGTCGAGGATCAGCGTGTGCGAGCGCTCCCCAGTCTCCGCCTCGGCCTCTTCGAGCTCGGTGATCGCGCGCTCGCGCGCTTCCTCGATCAGCCGCTCCTCGGTGTCCGCGGGCAGCTCGACGGCCCAGACGCGGAAATCGCCGGCATCGTCGAGCTCGACCTGCGCGTGGCGCGAGGCACCTGGGGTCTTCTTGTAAGCGGCGAGCAGGGCGTCCTCGAGCGCGTGCACGAGCGTGTCTTGCTCGATGCCCTTCTCGCGCTCGATCTCCCTGACGGCCTCAACGATCTCTCGGCTCATCTCTACCCTTCGTCGATCAGGTTCCCCCGCACGATCTCGTCGTACGGGACGTCGATCTCATCGTCAGCCGCGAGGGTGACCGCACCCTCGCCGGCACGGACGACCTGGCCCCGAAACCGCCGGCGGCCCGCGACGTCGCTCGCGGTACGGAGCGCCACCTTGCGGCCTACGGCCTTCGAAAAGTGCGCGCGCGTTCGCAGCGGCCGCTCGAGGCCGGGCGACGACACCTCGAGCGAGTAGCGGCCCAGGTACTCGCGGAGCATGGCTGTGACCTCTACGCAGAGCGCATGATCGACCCCCGACGGGCGATCGACGTAGACAGCCATCTGCTCCGGTCCGCGTAGCTCGACGGCGAGAACCTCGACGCCGGCCAGACGGGATTCGACCCTCTCCGCGACCTCTCTGTGCAGCTCGCGCTCCTTCTCGTAGACCTGATTCATGGCGTGCTCCCGAAAAAAATGGGCGCGGCGCGCCCATTTCCAACTGCAGGGGGAAATGTGTTGTCAGCAGGATAGCAAGTGACCTATCCGTCGAGGACGATCGTGACGGGGCCGTCGTTCGCGAGCTCGACGCTCATTCGAGCGCCGAAAACGCCCGTTCTCACCGGGACGCCCTCCGCTCGCAGGGCCGCGCAAAAGTACTCGTACACCGGCTCTGCCTGCTCCGACCGCGCCGCCCGGGAGAAGCTCGGTCGGCTCCCCTTCGCAGTGTCGGCGATCAATGTGAACTGACTGACGACAAGCGCCTCGCCGCTCGTCTCCAGGATGCTTCGGTCGAACCGGCCCGCCTCGTTCTCGAAGATCCGCAGGCGCGCGACGCGCCCGGCGAGCCGCTCAGCAACCGATTCGTCGTCCTCGGCCGCGACGCCCAGGAAGACGCAGACGCCGGGGCCAATCGCTGCGACAGCCGTCCCGTCGACGGTGACGCGCGCTCGCGAGACTCTCTGGAGGACGGCGCGCAGACCGACTAGTGCTCGAGGGCCTCGAGCGCGCGTTGGTATTCGTGGCTCTGCGGGCGGAAGAACGTCGCGAGCCGCAGGTGCCCGAGCGCCTCGTCGGGGCGACCCTGCTTCTCGAGGCAGCGTCCGAGAGCGAAGTGCGCGTAGTCGTCCACCGGCCGGAGCTCGAGAATCGCACGGAACTCGCTCTCGGCCTCCGCGAAACGGCGAATCCGGAAGTACGCGATGCCCAGGGCCTCGCGGATGGAGGTCTTCGCGGGCTCACGCCGCTTGGCCTTCTCGAGCGGCACCGTTGCCTGGGCGTTCATCCCCTTCTTCATGTGCTCGCGGCCTTGCTGGAACAGGTCATACGTCTCGCTCATCGCCCTCTCAAAAGATACGGGAAGTTCTCTTCGACGACGTCCTCTGGACGCGTCAGGTCGCGCGTCGGAGCGATGGGGAGCGCCGCGAGGTCCGCGCCGCGGTCGATGGCCCGCTGCGCCGCCGTTGCAAGCTCGTACGGCGGGCCTGGGAGATCGGTGAGCCCCGCGCAGAGCTCCTCGGCCAGGAACCAGAGCGGCGCGCCTGCGAGCGGGCTCCGCGGCGAGCCCGGCGCCGGCTTCTCGACGACTGCAAGGAGGCGGCCTCCTTCGGCGCGGACGGCCGAGCGCTCGGGGAGCTCGGCGAGCGGAACCGGTCGAACGGCAAGACCGCCGATCGTCCCGGTGGCACGCCAGCGCCCGAGGACGCCCGCGACGGTTCCCGGCGTGAAGACCGTGTCCGCCGCCACGACCAGAAGCGGCGGCGTCGCGCCGGCCGCGAGCGCGCGGACGACGGCATCCGCCGAGCCGAGCGGCTCGGGTTGATGCGCGTAGCGCACCTCGAGGCCGAACGTTCCACCGTCGCCGACGAGCGACTCGATCTGCTCGGCCAGGTGGCCGACGACGACCCAGGCGCGCTCAAGGCCGGTGGCTGCCAGCTCATGGAGAAGGGTTGCGATGACCGGCCGCCCGTCGATGGGCAGGACGGGCTTGGGCCAGCGCTCCGTCAGCGGCCGTAGGCGCCGCCCCTCCCCCGCAGCCATGACGACGGCGTCCACGGCGTCAGACTAGTGCGGTGACTCTCCGCAGAGCCGCCCTTCTTGCTGCCCCTGTGGCGAGTGGTGTCCTTCTCTGGCTGGCGTCGCCGCCCGTCGGCTTCGGAGCGCTTGCGTGGGTCGCGCTCGTCCCCGCTGCCGCCGTCTCGCTGGCCCTGCCCGGGACTCGGCTCGCGCGCGCCGCCGTCCCGCTCGCCTTCGGCGTCTACCTGGAGCTCCTGCTCGTGCCCGCCTTCCCCTTCGGCTTGGCGCGCGACCAGTGGGGCGACCCGGTGCTCCCGGTCCTCGTCGGCGACTCGCCTGTCCTCGTGATCGCCCTGCTCCTCGTCCCGCTGGCAGGGCTCCTCCTCTACGCGCTCCGCTTCCCGCAGCCCCTTTCCCTGGAGCGACCCGGCCACATCACGACCGCCCTCGTGGCTGTGCTCGTGCCCGCCAGCGCGTGGACGGCGCTCGATCTGCTGCGCACCAAGTACGACCCTGGGGGCGTCTGGGGCCCGCTCTTCCTTTCCCAGGAAGGGTCACCCGCCGCCGGCCTGGGGGCGCTCGCCGGCCCCTGGGCCCTCACCTTCGCCCTCGTGGCCGTCAATTACACGCTCGCCCTCGGAATCGTCGCGAAACCGCGCGACCGTCACCTCGCCCTGGCTCCGGCTGCCGTCGTGCTCGCCCTCCTCCTCCCCTCCCTCGTCCTCCCCAGCGGTGAGGGAGGCAGGCGGATTCGCGTCGCGGCGATCCAGCCGGGCTACGACACCGCCGAGTTCGACTTGCCGGTGAACCACTTCCTTCGCAGCCGCTTTCGCGACCTCGAGCGCGCGAGCGTCGACCTCGTCCGCGACCTGGCGCCGCTCACGAGGGAAGCCGCCGAGCGCGGCGCCGGGCTCGCCGTCTGGCCCGAGGCCACGCTCTGGGTCGACCCGGCGACGAACGAGCGGATCCGTCAGCTTCTGAGGAACGTGGCGGCCGACACGGGTCTCGTGCTCGTCGTCCCGTACTTCCTCCGGGGACCCGATCACGGCGCAGCCGTGCTCGTCCTCCCCGACGGGACGATCACCCGGTCGCAGCCGAAGCAGCGTCCGATGTGGTTCCTCGGCGAGCGGGGCGGAAACCGGTCGTCTCCTCGACCCGTGGACGCGCACACGATCCGCGTCGGAACCCTGCTCGGCGTCGACAATCAGGATCCCGCGTGGCCGCGCAATCTGGCCGCCCGAGGCGCCGGGCTCCTCACGTCGAGCACGCACGACTGGGCAGCGCTCGCCGACCAGCAGGTCGCTCTCAGCCGACTGCACGCAGTCGCCCTGCGGGTGCCATTCGTCCGAGCGGACTGGCGCTACGGATCGGCGATCGTGGGCGCGGACGGCGCGACGCTTGCGAGCGCAGGCTTCGAGAAGCGGCGGACGGTGCTCGTGGCCGACGTCGTGACAGGCAGCCAGGCCACGCTGTACACCCGCGTCGGCGACATCTTCGGATGGCTCTGCGTGGCGGCGCTCGCGCCGCTCGGCCTGCTCGCCCTCAGGAAACCCTCAGACGCCGAGCGAGCGCACGCTCAGCGCGCCCCGAATCCGCTCGGGGAGGCCGAGCTGGCGGCTCATCCGCCGCCGTAGGCGCCGGAGCTCCGACCGCGCCCGTCGAACGCCCGGCGCCACCACGTCCGGCCGACCGTAGCGCGCTTCGGTCAGTGCCCTCACGAAGGGGGACGTGTCGACCGCGAAGCGGTTCTCGACGAGCGCGCCAAGCTCGGCGAGCGTCGCGCTTCGCGGCACCGTGTAGCCCTGGTCGGCGACGTAGCCCTCCAGGTCGCGGCGGCAGGCGCCGGCAAGCTCGCGCGGGTCGCGGGAGGCGAATCGAAGCCGGCGGCGGAGCTCCTTCGCGACGAGCAGCGCCCCGGCGCCCGCAAGGCCGAGGAGAAGGACGAGCGACAGGATGCTTCGACCCGTGTCCGCGACGGCTCCCGGCACGCCGCCTCCGCCGCTCTCGTCCGGCGTCGCACCCGACTCGCGCCCTTCGAGGCCCCCCGCCCGCCCGACCTGCTCGGCGATCTCCGGAACGCCGAGGAGCGCGCCCCCCAGGTTGGCCGCCTCGGCCGCGTCGAAGCCGGTCGAGAACGGCGTGTAGGAGGCGGTCAGCTGCCCGCGGTTCGGGGTCGGGTCGAACGGGATCCAGCCGTACTTCGGGAAGTAGACCTCGACCCAGGTGTGCGCGTTGTGGTCGGTCACGGTCCACTCGCGCTTGCCCTCGTCGTACGTCCCGCTGGTGAAGCCAGCCGCGACGCGTGCGGGAACGCCGACGTAGCGGAGCATGAGCGCCATCGCGCCGGCGAAGTGCTGGCAGTAGCCGCGCTTCTCGCGCAGGAACGCGAGGAGCGGGGGCTCCCCGATGCCGGCGAGGTTCGGGTTCTCGTCGTACGTGAACCCGCCCTCCTCGCCGCGGAACCAGGCCTCGAGGAACACCGCCGCCTCGTAGGGATTGTCCGCCTCGCCGGTCACCGCGGCCGCGACGTTGTAGAGCGCCATGTGCCCCGACTCGCGGATCAAGTCCTCAGATTCGAAAAAGGTCCGCATCTGGGCGTCGCGGTCCGGTGTTCCGAACGCCGGCAGGATCGGAACGCCCTGGTCGGGAAGGGCTCGGAGGTAGTCGAACGCCTCGGAGGGGTAATCGGTTCCGGCGCTCCGGAGCTCGCGAATGCCGGGCTTGGGGACATAGCTCCAAACCGTGTAGCGATCACCACGCCGGAGCGGGTCGGCCAACATGATCGTCCCGTTCTGCGACACCTGCGCGAGCCGGTCTCCCGGTCGCTCCCAGCGGACGGCCTGCGCAGAGCCGACTAGCCGCGTCTCCTCCAGCGCTTCGACCCGTACCTCCTGCTTCACCCAGTTCTTCTCGTTCCCGGCCGCCTCGGGCAGGAGCGGGTCGATCGAGGTGATGTCGATCGGGTCGTCGCCCGAGACCGTCTCGGCGAGGTCGAGGTCCTCGCGCCAGACGTCCCCGACGTAGACGTCGAGGGTGGTAGCGCGCCAGTAGAGCGAACGCTTCGGACCCGACGCCTTGATCTTCAGGACCGTCGTCTTCTCCTTCGGGAACTGGATCCCGTCGTAGTTCGCGTCCCAGACGTAACGCACGTCGACGGGCTCGTCCGGGCGGTCGTAGAAGTCCCATTGATCCCACTGGACGAAGCCGCGCTTGGCCACCGCATCGGTCGTCGAGCCGGCCACCGACACGGCTACGAGAACGAGGCCCGCGACAGCGGCATGGCCGAGCCCGCGCCGGCGGCCGCTCAGGAGGACGAGGAGAACGAGGGACGCCCCGAGGATCAGGGCTCCCGTGACGAGTGGGCGGCTCGACTCGACCCAGGTGGACGTCATCGTGGCCGGCCAGCCGGCTCCGACCACCAGCACGCCCAGCGCGGCGAAGGGCCGCCGGAGAGCGACCGCGATCCCTCCGAGGAGGAGGAAGGCGAACACGCCGACGAGGACGGCCCCGTGCATCTCGGGGAAACGGCCCGGGTCGAAGGGCACACGGGTGTCGTAGAACTCGAGGAATCCCTGCTTGAACGAGGAGAGGAGCGGGCCGAAGAAGTCCCGCTCGGAATCGCGCGGTCTCGCGTTCGCGAGCGAAAGGTCGAACGCGATCGTCCCGGCGACGAGGGTCGAGCCGAGGATGGCGGCAGCGACGACCGCCCGCGAGCGCCGAAGCCAGACGGCGAGCCCGGGAAGCAGCGCGAGGAATGTCAGCGCGAGAACCTCCCCGAACGGGAAGGCCCCGCTCTCGAGCCCGATCCACGCGGGCGCGACAATCGCGGCGATGAGCCCGTACGCGGCGAGCGTCCTACCCACCGCGGCGCTCCCCTGTGAGCGCGAAGCCGGCCGCGCTCGCCGACTCCGGCGCCGAGAGCTTCTCCACCAGGCTCTCCCCTTGCCGCACGATCGCGACAGGGATTCCCGCGCGGCCCAGGCGGAGGAGCTGTGCGGAGGCCTGCCGGTCGCGCTCCCCGGTCTGCGTGAAGCTGGCCGGGTCGACGTAGACGAGTGCCGCGGCGTGGTGGCCGAGCGCGCGCTGGAGCAACCGGTCGACGAGGCGTGGGGCAATCGAGGCAGTGACGACGGTCAGCTCGAGCGAGCGCGCGGCTGCGCCGGACTCGTCCGCCAGAAAGGTCGACGCCGGCGTGTAGCCGTCCGGCTCGACCGCGGCGAGGATCTCGAGCGCCCGCTGCCAGTCGCCGTCGAGCGAGTGCACGCGCTGGTACGTCCGTGCGCGGGAGTTGACGACGAGGGAGGTGCGCCGGCCGCGACGCGCGTGCGCGCGGACGAGCGAACCGGCGATCCTCACCTGGAGCTCGAAGGTCGAGTCCGGCGGCTCGCCGACGACCGTCGAGCCATCGCCGTCGAGGAGGATCGCCGCCTCGTCCCGCGGCGCGTCCTCGAGCTCTTTGACCATCAGCTCCCCGCGCCGCGCCGTGGAGGGCCAGTGGACGCGCCGGAGCGACTCTCCCTGCTCGTACTCGCGCACCGAATGGAGCTCGAAACCGGTCAGCCGGCGGAGCAGGAGCCGCCGTCCGCCGGGGGTCTGCGCGCCGGCGTCGGAGAAGACCCGCTCGATCGTCGCGATGCGCGGATAGACGAGGAGCGATTCCGGGCGCGAGAGGTCGACCTCGGCGCGCTCGAGGCCGAAAGGATCCTCGATCACAATCCGGGTCGACTCGACGGGGTAGCGCCCGCGCGGAACCTTCGTGAGCTCGTACGCGCCACGCAGGCCGCCGCCGTGCCGCCGGAGCGGGATCTCCCACTCGCCGAGACGCCCGATCCGCTCGTGCACGACGAGCGTCGCCGGTGGTAAGCGC
>JACCXC010000196.1 GCA_013697275.1 Actinomycetota bacterium
GGCCCGCGGACGCCGTCGCTGCGCGGTATGAGTGCGATGCATGTGGTCGTACCCCCTTGACATAAGTAAGCAGCCGTACATAAGTGCTCTTCGGGTCTGATGAGCATGAGCCTCACATTGCGTCGGAGGAGTCGTCTCTCAGCGGGTACGTAACCGAGCGCCGACCGGTGCCTGATGCGACCTCGGCTGCAGCGCCTAGAGGAGCGCCTAGTCGAGGGTGAAGTAATCGGGATTCTGGTACGTCCCCTTCTTCTCCTTCCGGATCTGGAGGAGGAGATCGTTCAGGAGCGTGCTCGCGCCTAGGCGGAAGAGATCCGGCGTCAGCCACTCGGGGCCGAGCGTCTCGTTCACGCTGACGAGGTGCTGAACCGCCTGCTTCGCATGGCGGACGCCGCCCGCAGCCTTGACGCCGACCTTCCGTCCGGTCTCCTCGTAGACGTCGCGGACGGCCTCGAGCATCACGAGCGTGACGGGAAGGGTCGCGGCCGGCTGGATCTTCCCCGTCGACGTCTTGATGAAGTCGGCGCCGCCGGCGATCGCGAGCAGGCTTGCACGGCGGACGTTGTCGTAGGTGCCGAGCTCGCCGGTCTCGAGGATGACCTTGAGATGGACGTCGCCGACTGCTTCCTTGACCTGGCGCACCTCCTCGAAGACCTTCGCGTAGTTCCCGGCGAGGAAGGCGCCGCGGTCTATCACCATGTCGATCTCGTCCGCGCCCGCCTCGACGGCGCGGCGGGCCTCCTCTACCTTGATGTCGAGCGGCGAGCGGCCGGAGGGAAACGCGGTCGCGACCGCGGCAACCTTCACGTCGCTTCCGGCCACCTTCTCCTTCGCGACCTGGACGAGGTCGGGATAGACGCACACTGCGGCCACGGAGGGCACGGTGGGGTCGGCCGGATCCGGGCGAACGGCCTTGGACGAGAGCGCTGCCACCTTGCCCGGCGTGTCAGAGCCCTCGAGCGTCGTCAGGTCGGTCATCCGCACGGCCAGCTCGAGCGCGAAAAGCTTGGCCTCGCGCTTGATCGAGCGCTTCGCGAGCGTGGCCGCGCGCTCCTCGACCCCGACCTGATCGATCGAGCCGACGCGCGGCAGCCGCGGCTCGAGCGGAAGCTCGAAGCCGCGGGGCAAGGCTGGCGCCTGGGCCATGCGCTGAGTGTAGCCCCGGTGCGTTTCTCCCTCCCGTCCGGGCCGCCTGTCACCGTCCGCCGGAAGGAGGTTCGCATGCAGGAGATTGAACTGAATTGGCTCGCCGTCGCCGTCGCCGCCCTCGTGCCGATGGCGCTGGGCGCCCTCTGGTACTCGTTGCTCTTTGCCCGGCCGTGGATGCGCGCAGTAGGGCGGAGCGCGGAGGACATGTCGGGCGCGTCGATCGGGTACGGCCTGTCGGCAATCGCCGCGCTCGTGACCTCGTACACCCTTGCCCGCGTTGTTCGCTGGGCCGAGGTGGACGATCTCGCGAACGGCGTGCTGGTGGGGCTGCTCCTCTGGATCGGCTTCGTCGCGACGATCATCGCCGTGCAGACGTACTTCGGAGGACGGTCGCGGACGCTCTGGGCGATCGACGCCGGGTACTGGCTCGTTTCGCTCCTCGTCATGGGCGCGATCCACGGCGCCTGGGAATAGCTCGCGCGCTTGACATTCGGCAACGACGTGGGGTAACCAACCCCACGTGATCCCGCTCGCCGCCGGCGCTACGCAAAGCCTCTCCCTCGTGAGAGAGGTCCTGAGCCGCATCGTCGGGGCCCCGGATTTCGTAGCGACTCTCGCAGGGGCGCGGCGAGAGAAGAAGCTGCGATTGCGGATCGTCGTGGTCCGCGACGGCGACGGCCGGCCTGTCGCCTCGGTCAAGGAGGTCGAGGCGGCCCTCGGAGAGTCGCTCCGCGTGCTCGAGCGGGAAGCGCAGACGCGCGTCGTGCCGGCCGACGGCTCGCTCGTCGCGTTGATGGAGGGGCCGGCGCCGCCGGAGGCGCTCGACGCCCCGTGCTCGACGAACGGACTGTGGCGAACGGATCTCGGGCTCGGCGGGCGCTGGTTTCGGGCCAACCGATTCCGGGCCGGGTACCGCTTCCTCGGACGAGGTGCCCCGCTCACCGTGTTCGTCGTCCACGACGTGGTGGGCAAGTGCGGCTGCTCGCTCGGCCCGTTCGGCGACTACATCACGATCGACGCGGACGGACTAGCCGGGGGGACGAAACGGATCCTGGCCCATGAGATCGGGCACTCCTGCGGCCTCCCGCACGCGAAGGGCCAGGACAACCTGATGCGCCCCCGGGGCCCAGGCGAACGGATGACGCGCCTGCAGCGAGCCGTTTTCCGCAGCTCGCGCCACGTCACGTATCTGTAGAGGCGCACCCGTGAGACCCTCCCCCGGGGGACCCCCCGGATTACCGGTTCCCCCGCGTCGAGCGTATCGCGGAAAGCCGCGCGTGTGGGTGCTTGAAACGTGCCGAATCTGGCTCGGCAGAGGCTAGGGCGCGGGCGCCAGCGAGTTGGCTATCGCGACGAGGTCGGCCTTCGGGAACGGACCACTCACGGTGTAGAGGACCCTCCCCTCCCGCCAGTAGATGTGCGGCGGCGTGGAGGGGCCGGCACCGTACCGAGCCGAGACGCCGCGGACGGTGGCCGCCTCCTCGAACTGGAAGACGCATTCGCCGCCGAATGGATCCGCAAGCCAGCCGCCACTCCCCGCGAGACGCTGCGTCACGTCGATCCGCTCGAAGCCACGCCGGTAGACGGCGGCGAAGAGCTCCTGCTTGGCCGGATTCGAGCCCTCGGCGCCGGTCCGCGCAGACCGGGGAGCCCAGCCGCTGAGCGCCCGCGTGAAACCGGATGGCAGAACGGTCGGCAGCTCGGGCGCGTACGAAAGCTGACCGCCAGCGGCCGCCGGGCTCGTGCGCCTGAAGCCCTGGTCTTCCCGAAACGGCCGGGCGCCGAGTGGCGGCGTCCCGAAGTCTGCTGCCGGCAGTGCCGCATTGACCGATCGATAGGCGAAGGTCTCCACGGTCGTCCGGCCGACGCGACGCTCCACCAGGCGAAGCGGCAGCAGCGTGCTGCGAGAGAGCCAGAGCGTTGCGCCGCCCGCACGCAGCCCCGCGCAGTCGTTCGCGCGAAGGGGAAACGCGGTTCGCCAGGCCGGCTTGCCGCCAGCCGTCGTCCCCACAAGCGTCCGCGTCCCGCGGCGCGCCTGGGCGAGGACGAAGTCGACGGGCTCAGCGAAGCGCTCGGACGACGAGAAGGCATCGGGCCGGGCGATGAACGTGCGTCTGGCGACCGCGCCGGGGAAGTCGGGCTCCCTTCCGACGTATGTCGTCCCACCGCGCTCGGTCACGAACGGCCGACGGGTGCGGGACGCTCCTCGCCGCTCCGCGTAGCGCCCTGGCTCGGCCCACGACGCCAAGAGCGTGCCGTCGGGCGTCTGCAGAAGGGCCCGGAACGAGTGCGCGACCCTGGTCGGCGAGGGCGAGCCCGAAAAAGGCTGCGCGCCGGCAGTGCTCGACAGGAGCAGGAGGCCGCAGAGCCCCAGAACAAGCCGCCTCACCATCAGGACCCTACTGCGCCAAGACGAGCTCGTCGAGGAGCGGGCCGGTGTCCAGCGGGTCGTAGCCGACCCGCGCTGCGATCTCTTCGCTGGACGGGCGGGTGCCCTCGCGGAAGAGCCCACGCAAGAACTCGCCCGTTTCGGCTCGCTCCCACCAGTCGGCGCCGACGCGCTGCCGCAGATGCGCTCGCACCTGCGCCGTCCGGATCCAGGCTCGCAGGTAGTCAGCCGAATAGAAGCCGTCGTCGAGGTCGGCCAGGTAGCCGTCCGGCCGGTAGCGGAAGCCGGTCGCTTCGCGCAGGCGCTCCGCATAGACAGGCGCGTAGTCGGGCGCGTGCTCGAAGTCGGACCAGAGCTCGAGCTCGAACCCGAGCTTCGCCGCGTACCGGCGAAAGAGGAGCACCTCCAGAAAGCGCGTGCTCTCAGCGCGCTCTTCCGCCTCGTCCGCCCTCAGCGTGAAGTGCTCGGCGTGCCAGCCCGGCTCGCGGCTTACGGACTCGACGAGGAACGAGTAGATCTCGGTGAGGGCATGGTCGCGGGCGAGCCTTCTGAACGTGTACGGCAAGGCGGGATCGCAACCGGCGTAGTGGAGCGCGTGGCCTGCCTCGTGCAGGAACGCTTGATAGTCGTGCAGGCCACCCTGGGCACGCGTGATCAGGTGGACCAACTCAGGCGGATCGGAGGCGATCACGCACGCCCGCGGGTTCTTCTGCGGCCGGTCGTCGAGGTCGAGGCGGATCCGGGACTCGCCTGCGAGGTCGAAGCCGAGCCGCCCGAGGGTCTCCAGGCAGACCGGCACCGCGCGCTCTTTCGTATACAGATCGGCGAGCGGGGACATTCGCCTGATGTACGCGACGTGGAACGAGGCGGGCTCAGCGTCGCGCTCGTCGCCGAGAAGCCGGGCGACCCAGCGCTCCGAGAGGGCTTCGAACGCATCCTGCTGCCGCTCCGCCGCCTCGGTCAAGGTCTCCGCGAGCTCGAACAGGTCGACCTGCTTGAGGTCCGCGCTTCGCCGTACGGGATCCACCTCGCCCGAGAGCTCGGCGTCAAGCGCCTCGCCCCGCCGCATGAGATCGAGCCGACGGTCGTTGAAGCGCGCCGAAGCGTCGGCCGCAAGTGTCCCGAGCTCCTCCCGCTCGCCGTATACGGCCAGCACGGCAACCTTGGCCTGAGCGCTCCGAAGCGGGAGTGACTCGCCGCGAAAGTCGATCCGCTCTGCCAGGACCGCGTTCTGGAGCTCGTCGTAGGCGTCAGCCAGCTCGAGCGAGGCAATCCCGCCGGCGCAGGCCTCGCGGAGCCGCAGGAGCCGCTCGCGCTCGTCTGCCTCCGCCACGGCCTCGGCCTCGCCGAGCTCGGCATGCTGCTCGCGCGTGAAGAGGTCGGAAAAGCGGGCAACGATCGCCGCGTGCTCGCTCACCTCCTTCTCCCCCACGCGCACCGCCCGCGCCTCCTCCGAGCTCTCGCGCAGGTAGCTCCGCAACCGCTCCTCGAACCGTTCCGCCGTCGTCACCCCGTCAGACCCCCTCGTCCTCAGATTCCGAGTCGTGCCAGCAAGGCCTCGTCACGCCGCCAGCGCGGTCGCACCTTTACCGTCAGCTCGAGGAAGACCGGCCGGCCGAGCAGGAGCTCGATCTCGGGCCGCGCCCGCGAGCCGATCTCCCGGATGATACGGCCGCCCTTGCCGACGACGATCGCCTTCTGAGACTCGGTTTCCACGACGACGCGGGCGCTGACCCGCCCGGCCACGATCTCCTCGACCTCGACGACGACGGCGTGCGGCACCTCCTCGCGCGTGAGCGCGAGTGCCTGCTCGCGTACGAGCTCGCCGATCCGATCCTCCAGGGGCAGGTCGGTCAGCTCGCCCTCCGGGAAGTAGGCCGGGCCTTCAGGGAGCACCCCGGCGAGCTCGTCGCGGAGGGCGCCGACGCCGTCTCCTGAGCGCGCGCTGACAGGGTGGAGCGCGTGGAACTCGCCGAGGCCTGAGGCGAGGTGGATCTGCTCGGCGATCCGCTCGGGCTTCACGCAGTCGACCTTGTTCAGGGCGATGACGACCGGCGCCTCCGCGCCGAACACCCGCTGCGCGACGAAGCGGTCGCCGCGGCCGATCCGCTCGTTCGCGGCGAGGACGAGGAGATAGCCGTCGACATCGGTCAGGGAGTCGTCGACGGTCCGCTGCATCCGCTCAGTCAGCGGGTCGCGTGGCCGCTGGAAGCCAGGGAGATCGACGAGGACGAGCTGGGAACCATCGCCGTTCGCAACGCCCGCGATGCGCCGGCGGGTCGTCTGCGGCTTGTCCGAGACGATCGCGACCTTGCTCCCGCAAAGCGCGTTCACGAGCGTCGACTTGCCGACATTCGGGCGGCCGGTGACCGCTACGAAGCCGCTTCTCACAGAGAGAAAGAGTCGGGCAGGAGCTCGATCGGCGCACGCTCGAGGAGCTCGCCCTCGTGCATGAAGGCGACACGGTCGATCCCGAATTCGAGCAGCCACTGGCGGCACCCGCCGCAGGGCGAGGCCGTGACGGCGAGCGCCTCGACCTCCCCGGGGCGCACGCCCTCGGCAACCGCACGGGCAAGGGCGCAGCGCTCCGCGCACATCCCCAGCGGGTAGGAGGCGTTCTCGACATTCACCCCGGTGACGACGCGGCCGTCGCGCAGGAGGACCGCCGCGCCGACAAAGAAACGCGAGTAGGGCGCGTAGGCGTTCTCGGCCGCAGCGGCGGCCTGGGCGTGCAGCTCCTCGAGGGTCACGTGAGGGTCTGGAAGAGAAGGAGCGTGACGAGCGTCCCGAGGAGCCCGCCGAAGGCGACCTCCTTCGTCGAGTGGATTCCCGACTCGACGCGCGTCTGGGCGACCAGGACGGCCATGACGAAGGCCAGTGTCGAGATCAGGACGCGGTGCTGGAACTCCGCTGCGACAAGCGTGATCGCCATCCACGCGCCGAAGGCGACGGCCGCGTGCCCCGACGGGAGCCCGCCACGCAAGGGTGTCCCGCGACCTGAGACCGCCTTCACCGCGATGACCGCGATCACCGTCAGGCCTAGGGCGATGATCGTCAGGTTCGCCGGGATCGCGCGGACCTCGTTGACCAGGTGGTAGGTCGGGTTCCGGATCCGGTCGACGAAGATCAGGTAGCCGATCGTCGCCGCGACGACCGACGAGATGAGGACAGCCCCGGCGGCGACGTCCTTGGCGATCTTCGCGCGCGGGTCGTAGCCCTTGGCGGTGAGGTCGATCATCTCCTCGACGGCGGTGTTGATCATCTCGGCCGTGAGCACGAACGAGACCGCGATCAGGAGCGCCATGAGCTCCACCTTCGTAACGTCATAGGCGAAGGCAAGAACGAGGACGACGGTCGCGAGCGCGAAGTGGACGCGCATGTTCCGCTCCCGCCGCAGGACGTGGATGACGCCCTCGATCGCGTAGTTGAAGGAGACGAGCAGCGAGTGCGGGCGTCTTTTCGTCTCGAGCACCGGGAACGCGACGTCCTCCGGTGCAGCCGTCTCGACGGGCCGCGCCTCGGGGTCTTCCGTAACCGTCATGAAACGAGCTCCGCCTCGCGCTGCTCCATCTCCGACCCGTGGTCATAGCCGAGCAGATGGAGGAGGCCGTGGACCAGGGGCCAGCCCCACTCCGCGCCGACGACTTGCGGGCAGAGGACGACGTCTCCGAGCTGTCTTGGGAGACCCTCGGGCAACTCGTCACGCGCGTCGATCGGAAACGAGAGCACGTCGGTGGCTTCGTCGACGCCCAGGTGCTCGCGCTTCAGCTTCCGCATCTCGTCAGGCCCGACGAGCGAGACGCCGAGGTCGCCCGCCTGGACGCCCTCGGCCGCGAGCGCCGTTCGGCAGAGCTCGACGAGCGCCTCCTCGTCGACGGTCGCTCCGCTTCGATTCTCGAGCTCGACCGCGATCACGGCCGCGCTCCATCCTCGTCCGCGTGACGCTTGTACGCCTCGACGATCCGCTGGACCAGCACGTGGCGGACGACGTCCTGGTTTCCGAGTTCGACGAACTGGACGCCCTCGACCGTGCTGAGGATCTCCCGGACGCGCACGAGGCCGGAAGCCTGCTCGCGAGGAAGGTCGACCTGGGTGACGTCGCCGGTCACGACGATCTTCGAGCCGAAGCCGAGCCGCGTCAGGAACATGTGCATCTGCTCGGGCGTCGTGTTCTGCGCCTCGTCGAGTATCACGAAGGAGTCGTTCAGCGTGCGACCGCGCATGAAGGCGAGCGGCGCGACCTCGATCGTGCCGCGCTCCATGAACGCGTTCACTCGGTCGGCGTCGAGCATGTCGTAGAGGGCGTCGTACAGTGGGCGCAAGTAGGGGTCGACCTTGGCGAGGAGGTCGCCCGGTAGGAAGCCGAGGCGCTCTCCGGCCTCGACGGCCGGTCGCGTCAGGATGATCCTGTTCACCTTCCGCTCGCTCAGGGCGGCGACCGCGAGCGCCATCGCGAGGTAGGTCTTGCCCGTTCCGGCCGGGCCGATCCCGAAGGTGATCGTCGTGTCGCGGATCGCGTCGACGTAGCGCTTTTGGTTGACGGTCTTCGGCGTGATCTTCTTCCCGCGGTGGCGCCAGACGACGTCCTCGAAGACGTCGCGCAGGTCGCGGCTCTCGTCGAGCGCCGAGAGTACGGCGTCGACGGTCCCGGCCCCGATCGCGTGGCCGCCCTCGACGAGCTCGACGAGCTCGCCGATCACGGCCCGCGCCTCGCGCACGTTGTCGTCGTCGCCTTCGAGCGTCAGCCGGTTGCCGCGGAGAAGGACGGTCGCGCCGAGCCGATCCCGCAGCCGGGTGAGGACGCCGTCGTCCACGGTGGCAAGCTCGGCAGCAACCTCGTTGGGGACGTCGAGAACTTCCTGCAACAGTCCAAGTGTAGAGGCGACTTTCGGCCTCTCGACCTGCATCAACCCTCGCGCGCGTGAGTCGATCCCCCCGGGGGCCTTCGGCCCCTCGCCCCCGCTTTCGAGAGTAGCCGGGAAGTTGGCGCGTGAGTCACGCCGTTCGTGCGAACAAGGTGACGCCTCGGTGCCGATTTCCTCTGCGGCTAGGCGAGCTTCTCGCGCACGAGCCGACTGACGGTCGAGCCGTCTGCTCGGCCTGCGACCTGCGGCATCACGTCCGCCATCACGCGGCCGAGATCTCGCAGGGATGTCGCCCCCGTCTCGGCGATCGCGTCGTCCACGATCCGTTCGAGCTCCTCCTCGCTGACGGGCTCGGGCATGAACTCCTCGATCACCGCTAGCTCGGCATCCTCGGCGTCGGCCTGCTCCTCGCGGCCAGCCTCTCGGAACGCCTCGGCGGCCTCCGTGCGACGCTTGCGCTCCCGCTGGAGTACCTGCAGCTCCTCGCTCTCGCCGAGTGGCCGCTGCAGCTCCTTCTCGGCGGCCCGAAGCGACGACAACGTGAGCCGCAAGGTGTCCGCCCGCAGACGGTCTCGCGCGCGCATGGCCTCCCGGAGCTCTTCCTCGATTAGGACGATCAGGCTCACTCAAAGCCCCCTAATCCGCCGCCGAGCACGTGCCAATGCAGGTGAAAGACCGTCTGGCCCGCGCCTGCGCCCACGTTTACGACGACGCGGTAGTCCTCGAGTCCGGCCTCGCGCGCCGTCTCCGCGACGAATTGGAGCATTCGCCTGGCCTCATCACCCGAAAATGTAGCGACCTCGCGGAACGTGTCTACATGGCGCTCCGGCAGGACGAGCAGGTGCACCGGCGCTTTCGGATCGATGTCCCGGATCGCCACGAATCCGTCCGTCTTGTGCACGTGCTCCCCCTCGGCGACGAGACGGCAGAACAGACAGTCAGGCCGCGACACCGCGCACTCCCTCCTTCCCGACCCCTGTCGCACGAGCCCGCACGAACACGCCGACCGAGGCCTCCACGAGCCACGGCGTGTAGTCGTTGCCGTAGCCGCGGCCCGGCCGGTCGACGAGGACGAGATCGTCGTGGCCGAGCTTCGCGGCCCAACGCCGCCGCGAGGCCGCGTCCGACACCGTGCGGAGACGGGCGCCGCGCGCCCGCTTCTCGGCCGGCGGGACGGGGTCGTCCGAAGCGGTCGCCGTATCAGGTCGCGGGGAGTACGGGAAGACGTGCACCTTGGTGATCCCCGCTTGCTTCACGACGTCGACCGTGCGGCCGAATGCGCGCTCGTCCTCGCCGGGAAAGCCCACGATCGCGTCGGTCGTCAGGTTGAACCCGTCGACTCGCTCGACACGTCGCAGGTAGGTGGCGACGTCGTAGCGGCGCCGCATCGCGCGAAGGATCCCGTCGTCGCCCGACTGGAGAGGAACGTGCAGGTGCTTGGCGACCGTCGGGGAGGCGCGCATAGCGGCGACGAGAGGCTCGCTTAGGTGGTTGACCTCGATCGAGGAGAGACGGAGCCGCCTCAGCCCCTCCGTGGCGGCCGCCTCCTCGACGAGGCGAGGCAGGTCATAGCCGGCGGACCGATCGCGGTAGCAGCCGAGGTTGATCCCGGTGAGCACCACCTCCAGATGGCCGTCCGCGACGCGTCGCGCGAGCTCGGCGAGCACGGCACCTGCAGGGCGGCTGCGCGAGGCGCCGCGGACCTTCCGGATGACGCAGAAGCTGCAACCGAAGCCGCAACCGTCCTGCACCTTGACGAATGCGCGGACGCGGCCGAGGCCGATGCGCGCGTCGGCACAGCCGAGTCGTCCGACGGAACCCACGATCGCATCGGGAGTCTCTTCGCTCGGACGGGCCACGACCTGCACGTTCGCGGGAAGGCCCGCAAAAGCGTCATGCGCGAGTCTCGCCGCACAGCCCGTCACGTAGACGGCGCGAGAGGAGCGCGCCGTCCGGCGCACGGCTTGCCGCGACTTGCGAACGGCCTCGTTCGTGACGCAGCAGGTGTTGACGACCGCGACCTCCGCGGCGCCGTCCGCCTCTTTGTGTCCCGCGCCGGCGAGACCCTCGCGGATCTCCTGGGCGTCCGTCTGCGAGACCTTGCACCCGAGGAAGCGCACGCCGAAGCTGGCCATGACCGCGCGATCGTATGCGCTCTAGCCGCTTTCCAGCCGGTCGGCCGCCCAGCCGTCGAGCTCGACCCGCTCGACGTGCCGCCACCCGGGGGCCGCAGGACGGTCCCTGGCGAGATAGCCGGACGCGATCAGAACGCGGACATCGACGCGGGTGGCCAGGCGTTCCACAACCTCGAGCGCGATGTTCGCAAGGGCGAGGTCAGCTTGCGGAAGGGGGTCGCGCACGACATCGGCGACGCGAAACTCAGCCTCCACGCCGTTTGCTTGTGCATTGGCACGCGCTGCCTCGATTGCAGCAGGATCAGAGTCGAGCCCCGTTACCGGTCCGAGCCCGAGCTGCACCGCCGCAATGGAGAGAACTCCAGAACCGCAGCCGAGGTCGAGGACGGAGCCCCGCGGTGCGCCGACGAGGAGCTCGAGCCCGAGCCGAGTGGTCGGATGCGCACCCGTCCCGAAGGCCCTACCCGGGTCGATCACCACGGGCAGCGAGCCCGGATCCGGCGAGGCCCAGGGCGGGCCGATCCAGAGTCGGCCGACCCTGACCGGCCGGTGAAAGTCCCGCCATGCGTGCTCCCAGCCGGGTTCGACCGGAGCAACCTCCACCGGGCCGAGCGCCGACCTCATGCGCTCCTCGAGAGCGGCGTCGCCGTAGGCGGCAAGCTCGAGCCGGTCGCCGAGTGGGCGCTCTTCGAATCCTTCCGGAAAGAGGCGGAGCATGACTGCTCGTGCCTCCTCGGCTGCGTCGGCCGACACCCTCGCGGCGATCCGGCGAAGAGCAGTCGCGCTCAGCGGAATGCGGCGCGAAGCTTCTCGAGGAAGCCTTCGTCGGAACGGTAGTTCGCCTCGTCTGCGCCGCGCTCGAACTCCTCGAGCAGGCGCCGCTGCTCGTCAGAGAGATGGCGCGGAACGCCCACGTTCACGAGGACGCGCTGGTCTCCACGGCCGAAGCCCTGCAAGACCGGCATCCCCTTGCCACGCAACACCCGCACCGAGCCCGGCTGCGTTCCCGCAGGGAAGTCGAGCTCGACGTCGCCATCCAGCGTCGGCACCGAGATCCGCGCGCCGAGCGCCGCCTGGGTCATCGTCAGGTCGACACCGACGAGCACATCGTTCGCGTCGCGCACGAAGCGCGGATGCGGGCGAACCCGGACAAGGACGTAGAGATCCCCGGCACGGCCGCCGAAGGCGCCGGCGTGCCCTTCGCCCGACAGCCGGATCCGCTGGCCGTCATGGATCCCAGGCGGAATCTCCACGTCGATCGTGCGCTCCTCGCTCACGCGTCCCGCGCCCGAGCATTCGCGGCAGGGCGTTCGGACGACCTCGCCGGTGCCCGCGCACTCGGGGCACGACTGGGTGCGGACGAACTGGCCGAACACCGAGGTCGAGACGGACTGCAGGCGGCCCGCTCCGCCACAGCTCGGGCACGTTTCGGGGGATGTGCCCGGCTCGGCTCCTGACCCGTCGCACGCGGGGCAGGGCAGCGAGACCGGGAATGGGACGGCCTTCGTGGCCCCCTCGGCCGCCTCGACGAGGCCGAGGTCAACCTCCGCGAGGATGTCGCGCCCGCGTCCGGCCCGGCGGCCGGGGGCGCCCGCGCCGAAGACGTCCTCGCCGAAGAAGACCGAGAAGATGTCTCCCAGGCTCGTGAAGTCGAAGTCGGTCGGGCGAAAGCCGCCCGTCCGCAGCCCTTCGTGACCGAAACGGTCGTAGAGGTCGCGCGTTTCGCTCCTGGAAAGCACTTCGTATGCCGCAGCCGCCTCGCGAAAGCGCTCCTCAGCGTCCGGATGTTCCGAGACGTCGGGGTGGAGCTCGCGCGCGAGCCGGCGAAACGCCTTCTTGATCTCCCGTTCGTCCGCGCCGCGAGCGACGCCGAGAACTTCGTAGTAATCACGCCTGGCGGTCGCCACAGAACGAAGGGTACGCAGCCGGCTCGACTAGGAGACCCCTAGTCCTCGTAAACCTCTTCGACGATCAGCGAGAGCTCGTGCGCGGCGCAGCGGACCGCGTCGATCGCGGTCACGTAGTCCATCCGCGTGGGCCCGACGAGGCTGACCGTGCCGAGGTTCCTGTGGCGCAGCCCGTACGGCGCGGCGACCAGGGAGAGGTTGCGAAGCTCCGGATCGCCGAACTCCGATCCGACGCGTGCGAAGGGCTGCTTCGAGCTCAGATTCGAGCGCATGAGCTCGAGGAGGGCCGCCCGCTGCTCGAGGACTTCGAGCAGGCGCTGGTAGCCCCGCAGATCGTTCGCCTGGAACTCGTCCAGAAGCCCGGCCGTCCCGCCGACATAGAGCCCTTGCTCGCCGCCTTCGACGAGGTCGGTGAAGGCCGGCGCGAGCTCGGCGAGGAACGCGCGCTCGGCAGGCCGAAGGCCGGCATCCTCGAAACGACCCCGGAGAAGCCGCGCGCCGAGCTGGAGCCCGGCGACGCTGTCGTTCAGATACTCCCGCGCCCAGTCGGCGAGGCCCGGGTCGACCGGCTCGGAGAACGCAAAGAGCCGCTTCGTCACGCCGCCGGTGGACGTGATGACCACGACCATGACGAGCTGTGGCTGCAGGACGAGCACTTCGACGTGGCGCACGCTCGTGGTCTCGAGCGGAGGCGCCGAGACCAGCGCGAGGAGGTGCGTGAGCTGGGCAAGCGCGTCGGTCGTCGCGCGAAGGGCCGAGTCCACCTGGTTTCTCGCCTCCGAGAGATCGAGGCGAAGCTCGACCGGACGCGGCCCCAGTCGCTCGAGAACGCGGTCGACGTAGTAGCGGTAACCGGTGTCGGTCGGGACGCGACCGGCGGACGTGTGCGGGTGCGTGAGGAGGCCGTGCTCCTCGAGGACTGCGAGCTCATTACGCACCGTCGAGGGAGCGGCGCCGATCCCCTCCCGCTCGACCAGGGTCTTCGAGCCCACCGGGGAGCCCATGGCGACGTAGGTCTCGACGACGCGCGCGAGCACCTCCTCCTGTCGTAGCGTCAACTCGAGCGTTCGTCCCGTTGCCATCCCAGACCAAGGGTAGCCCCGGCCGCCACGGACATCCGTGCGGCTACGCCAGGAGCTCAGCCGTGACCGCGCCGCCGAGGAAGCGCCCCCGACGCGTCAGGGCGAGACCGTCGCCTCGGCGCTCGGCCAGCCCCAGGCCTTCCAGACGGGCGAGCGCCTCGACCGAGAGCACCGGCTCGACGTCGGCAAGTGGAAGCGGCTCGTCCAGGCGCAAGCCGAGGATCAGGCGCTCCTGCCGCTGCGTGACGGCGTCGAGGAGCTCGACCTCACGTTCCGGCCGGCGGCCGCCGGCCAGCGCGGCGAGGTACTGGGCCAGGCTCGGCTTGGTGCGCCACCGGCGCCCGGCCACCGTCGAGACCGCGCCGATTCCAAGGCCCAGGTAGTCACGCCCCTCCCAGTACGCGAGATTGTGGCGCGCCTCTCGCCCCGGCCGACAGAAGTTGGCCGTCTCGTACCAGCGGTACCCGGCTCCGGCGACGAGCTCGACGACCCGCTCGAAGTAGTTCTCCATCGCTTCGGCCTGGCTGACGAGCTCTTCCCCGTGCGCATGCGTGAAACGCGTGCCCGGCTTCGCCTCGAGCTCGTAGCACGACAGGTGCTCCGGGTCCAACTCCAGCGCGTCCTCGATGTCGCGCTCGAGGTCGGAGGCGCTCTGACCGGGGATTCCATAGAGGAGGTCGAGCGATATGTTGTCAAAAGAGGCATCACGCAGATGATAGAACGCACGCCGGACGTCCTCGGGTCCGGCGCGGCGCTCGAGCACCTCCAGAAGCTCGGGCCGGAATGTCTGTGCGCCAAGCGAGACCCTCGTCACGCCGCTCTCGCGGAGAAGCGCCGCGAGCTCCGGGGTGACCGTCTCGGGGTTCGCCTCGATCGTGAACTCCGCCGCGCGCGGAAGGGAGCCGAGGAGGCGCCTGAGCGCGACCGGGTCGGTCAGGGTCGGGGTCCCTCCGCCGAGGAAAACGGTTTCGACCTCCGGGGCGAGCGAGGCGCGCTCGAGCTCGAGCTCGCTAAGGAGCGCGTCCACGTAGGCGGCGTGCTGATCGCCGCGTCCGAGAACGGTGACGAAGTCGCAGTAGCCGCATCGGTGGGCGCAGAACGGTAGATGGACGTAGAGGTGACGGGCTGTTGCCGCGGTAGCTGCCGCAGTAGCCGTCACGAGCGACCGCCTCCGTTCAGGTCGAGCACCGCGAGGAATGCCTCCTGGGGCACCTCGACGGTTCCCACCTGCTTCATGCGCTTCTTGCCCTTCTTCTGGCGCTCGATCAGCTTGCGCTTACGGGTGATGTCGCCGCCGTAGCACTTCGCGAGCACGTCCTTCCGCCGAGCCTTGATCGTCTCACGCGCGATGATCCGCGACCCGATCGCGGCCTGTACCGGCACGTCGAACATCTGGCGCGGGATCTCGGCGCGCAGGCGATCGACCAGCGCCTTCGCGCGAGCATACGCGCCTTCCCTGTGGACGATGACCGAGAGGGCGTCGACCAGATCGCCGGCGAGCATGATGTCCACCCGCACGAGCTCGCCCTCGTGAAATCCGATCACGTCGTAGTCGAAGCTCGCGTAGCCCTTGGTGCGCGACTTCAGCTGGTCGTAGTAGTCGTAGACGACCTCCCCGAGCGGAAGGTCGTATGCGAGGAGAACTCGCTGCTCGCTCAGGTACTCCATGTGGTGGAAGCGCCCGCGTCGCTCGGTGTTCAGCTCCATCACAGCGCCGACGTACTCCTTCGGGACGATCGTCGTCGCGCGGATGTAGGGCTCCTCGACCCGCTCGACCTCGCGTGGGAATTCGGCCGGGTTGTGCACCTCGACCTCCTCCCCGGCCTTCGTCAGCACGCGGTAGGCCACGTTTGGCGCGGTGACGAGCAGGTCGAGGTCGAACTCCCGCTCGAGGCGCTCGCGCACGATCTCCATGTGCAGGAGGCCGAGGAAGCCGCAGCGAAATCCGAAGCCGAGCGCCTGCGAGGTCTCCGGCTCGTAGAAGAGCGAGGCGTCGTTCAGCTTGAGCTTGTCGAGCGCGTCACGAAGCTCGGGGTACTCGTCCGAGTCTGTCGGGAAGAGTCCCGCGAAGACTGTCGGCTTGACCTCCTTGTATCCCGGAAGCGGCTCGGAGGCGGGCCCGCCGGCGCTCGTGAGCGTGTCGCCGACGCGCAGACGGCTTACGTCCTTCAGCCCCGTGATCACGTAGCCGACCTCTCCTGCCGCCAGCGTCTGCGTGGGGCTCCGCTCGGGCGAGAAGAAGCCGAGCTCCTCGGTCTCGAACGTCGTGCCCTGCGCCATCGCGCGCACGCGTTCGCGCGGGCGAAACACGCCGTCGACCGAGCGGACGAACGCCACGACGCCCCGGTACTGGTCGTATGCCGAGTCGAAGATGAGCGCGCGCGGTGGCGCGTCCGGCTCGCCGCTCGGGGGCGGGACCCGCTCGACGATCGCGTCGAGGACGGCCTCGACCCCTTCCCCCGTCTTCGCGGAGATCCTAAGGACGCGCGCCGGGTCTTCCCCGATCAGCTCGGCGATCTCCGCGGCGGCGGAATCCGGGTCGGCCTGCGGGAGGTCGATCTTGTTCACGACTGGGACGATCTCGAGGTCGTTCTCGAGCGCCAGGTAGGCGTTGGCAAGGGTTTGGGCCTGGATCCCCTGGGCCGCATCGACGACGAGGAGCGCGCCCTCGCACGCCTGGAGGGCCCTGGAGACCTCGTACGTGAAGTCGACATGGCCCGGCGTGTCGATCAGGTTGAGCTGATAGCCCTTCCACCCGACGCGGACGGCCTGAGCCTTGATCGTGATCCCGCGCTCGCGCTCGAGATCCATCGAGTCCAACACTTGTGCGCGCATCTCGCGCTTCGAGAGCGTACGGGTGACCTCGAGGATGCGATCGGCCAGCGTCGACTTGCCGTGGTCGATGTGGGCGACGATCGAGAAGTTGCGGATCCGCTCGAGGCTGCTCATGAGGAACGGGAGCGACGAACGAGCGAGATAAGCGCGTCGAGCTCCTCGATCCGAAGGATACGTGCGCCGAGAAGGAACGAGGCCGCCCCCGCGAGCACGGCCGCTCCGACAGACGCGATCTGGGCGGCGACGGCGCGGCCGAGCCCGTCGTCGAGCCCGTACCAGGCTCCGAAGGCGGCGGCGGCGGCGAGTGCCGATGCGAGGGCGATGCGGACGTAGGAGGCAAGAATTCGTCCACCCTCGATGCGGCCGAGACGGCGACGGAAGACGACGAGGAGAGCGGCCGTCCCGGCGACGTTCACAATCGAAGTCGCGAGCGGGATTCCCCAGACGCCGACGCGGTACAGCGCCGCGTTCAGCGCGACCTGCAGGGTCAGGTTGGCCAGTGCGACCGCGGTCGGCACCCAGGGCGACTGGAGGCTGAAGAAGGCTCTGTTCAGCATCAGCATCGTCCCGTTGAACGTGAGACCGACGGCGAACGCCGCAAGGGCCTTCCCGACGACCTCCGTCTCGGCGGGGCCGAACGCGCCTCGCTCGTACAGGAGCCGAACGATCGGAATGGCGAGCGCCGCGACCACCGCGCTCGCAGGCAGAAGGAAGAAGGCGATCTGGCGCAGGCCGAGGGAGGTGGTCGAGCGGAAGGCGTCGGTGTCCTCGCGGGCGGCCAGGCGCGAGAGGAGCGGGAAGAGCACGGTCGCAACGGCGACTGCGAAGACGCCCTGGGGGAGCATGTAGATCCGGAAGGCCGCCTCGATCGCGCTCGGCGCCAGGTTCGGGTCGATGTAGCGGGCGGCAAAGAGGGTGTTCACGACCTGGTTGAAGTTGATGAGGCCGAGACCGAGAGTGACCGGGATCATGTGGACGAAGACCCGGCGGACGGCCGGGTCGCGCCAGTTCACCGCCACGCGCAGCCGGTCGTCGCGGCCGCGCAGCCACGGAATCGGAAGGAGGAGCTGGACGAAGGTCGCGACGACGATCGAGCCGGCGTAGACGTAGAGCTCGTTCGTGGCGCCATCCGCCCCGGGGACGCCGAGGAGCAGGCCCAGGATGATCACGAGGTTCCAGGCGACCGGCGCAAGTGCAGGCACGGCGAAGTGCTCGTAGCTGTTGAGGATGCCGACGACGATCCCCGAGAGGCCGAGGAGAACGACCGTCGGGAAAAGGATCCGCGAGAGGTTGACGACTAGTTCCTCGTCGGCGCCCTCGTAGCCGAAGGGCCGCATGATCCACGGCGCGAGAAGGATGAAGAGCGCCGTCAGGGCCCCGAGCCCTAGGAGGACGAGCCAAAGGAGCGTCGAGGCGATCCGCCAGGCGCGTGCGGTGTCGCGCTTCTCGAGCAGCTCGCTGAAGACCGGGACGAAAGCGGCCGAGAGCGCCGCGTCGGCCACGAGGGCGCGGACGAGGTTCGGAACCTGGAAGGCGACCGTGAAGGCGTTGATCTGGCCCTCGACACCGAAGAGCCGGCGCACGAGGATCTCGCGCACGAGCCCGAGGATCCGCGACGCCCCGGTCGCGACGGAGAAGACGGCCGTGGAGCGCGCGAGCCTGCGTCGGCGCCCCGGCC
>JACCXC010000199.1 GCA_013697275.1 Actinomycetota bacterium
TGCGGGTAGCGATCCTCAGCCCCGTCTGGTTTCCGGTGCCGCCCACGGGCTACGGCGGGATCGAGTGGGTCGTGTCGCTGCTCGCCGACGGGCTCGTGGAGGCGGGGCACGACGTGACGCTCTTCGCATCCGGCGACTCACGAACGAAGGCGAAGCTCTCGTCGGTCTTTCCGGAGGCCCCCTCGGACAAGATCGGCTGGAGCTGGATCGACCTGCGCCACGCGGTCTCCTGCTACACGCGGGCGGGGGACTTCGACGTGATCAACGATCACTCGGGCCCGGCCGCTGCGACGATCGGCGGCCTAGTCTCCACTCCCGTCGTGCACACCGTGCACGGCCCCCTCGACGAGATCTCCCTTGCGAACTACCAGGCGCTGGCAACCCTGGCCCCGTCGGTCGGGCTCATCTCCATCTCGCTGAGCCAGCGGCGCCCTGGTCCCGAGCTCCCCTGGGCCGGGAACTGCCCCAACGCGCTCGACCTCGAGGCCTATCCCTTCCACGAGCACCCCGGGGAGTACCTCCTGTATCTCGGCCGGCTGAGCCCGGACAAGGGCGCACACCGGGCGATCGAGGTGGCGCGCGAAGCGGGCCTTCCGATCAAGCTAGCGGGGAAGAAGCGCGAGCCGGCCGAGCAGGCCTACTTCGACGAGCAGGTGCGGCCGCTCCTCGGCGAGGACGCGGAGTACCTCGGCGAGACGAGCCACGTGACGAAGGTCGCGCTCCTCCAGAACGCGCGGGCCACGCTCTTCCCGATCGACTGGGAGGAGCCCTTCGGCCTTGTCATGATCGAGTCGATGGCCTGCGGGACGCCGGTGATCGCGACGCGGCGCGGCGCCGTCGCCGAGGTGGTGGAGGACGGCCGGAGTGGGATCATCGTGGACGAGGTCGGCGACATGGCCGCGGCCGTCGTGGAAGCGGATCGCCTCGACCCGCGGGAGTGCCGCGGCTACGCCGAGGAGCACTTCTCCCCGGAGCGCATGATCGCCGACTACGTGGCGATCTACGAGTCGGTGGCGGGCGGTTCGGCCTAGGAGCGCGCAGCGGCAGGTACTGCCGCGAGAGCCTGCTCGAGGTCTGCGATCAGGTCGTCCGCCGACTCGATCCCCACCGAGAGGCGGATCAGGTTCTCCGGCACCGGGAAGGCCGAGTCGGCCGTCGAGGCGTGCGTCATCAGGCCGGGGTGCTCGATCAGCGACTCGACGCCCCCGAGGCTCTCGGCCAGCTGCCAGATCGCGGTGGAGCGGAGGACGGCCAGCGCGTCCTCCTTCGAGCCGGCGAGCTCGAACGAGAGCATCCCGCCGAAGTCGGACATCTGCTCGCGCGCGAGCTCGTGATCCGGATGGCTCGCGAGCCCGGGATAGCGGACACGCTCGACGGACGCGTGGCTCTCGAGCCACTCCGCGATGCGCCGTGCGTTCTCGCAGTGGCGCTCCATCCGCACGGCGAGCGTCTTCAGTCCGCGCAGGACGAGCCACGAGTCGAAGGGGCCCGGCACCGTGCCGAGCGAGTTCTGCAGGAAGGCGAGCCGCTCGGCGATCGTCGGGTCGGTGGTCGCTGCGAATCCGCCGATGACGTCCGAGTGGCCGCCGAGATACTTCGTCGTCGAGTGCACGACGATGTCGGCGCCAAGCTCGAGCGGGCGCTGGAGATACGGGGAGGCGAAGGTGTTGTCGACGACGCAGACGGCGCCGACCGCGTGGGTGGCCTCGGCCGCGGCACGGATGTCGACGACGTTCAGGAGCGGATTCGTCGGCGTCTCGACCCAGACGAGGCGCGTGCGCTCGTCCAGGGCAGGCGCGAGGTTCCGGCTGATCTCCTCGGCGGGCAGGAACGTGAACTCGTAGCCCTTCGGCTCGAGCACCTTGGAGAAGAGGCGGTAGGTGCCGCCGTAGACGTCGTTGACGCAGACGACCCGATCTCCCGGGTTGACCAGGTGAAGCACGGTCGTCGTCGCGGCCATCCCCGAGGCGAAGGCGAACCCGTGCTCGGCGCTCTCGAGCGAGGCGAGGCACTGCTCGAGTGCCGCCCGCGTGGGGTTGCCGCTCCGCGAGTAGACGTAGCCCTTGTGCTGGCCGACCTCCTCGTGCGCGTAAGTGGAGGTCTGGTAGATCGGGGTGGTCACCGCGCCGGTGGCGGGATCCGGCTCCTGTCCCTCATGAATCGCGCGAGTCTCGAACTCCACGACTCCGATGCTATCCGGACGGAAGCACCACGCTCTCGGCGCCGAGGAAGGACGCCAGGCTCGCGAGCGCGTCGTCGAGGTCGCGGAGGTCGCCGTTCGGCTCGGGATAGACCGCGTGCACCCGCAGCGCGCCCGTGCGCCGGTCGAACTCGGGGTCGATCCGGCCGACGAGCTGCTCCCCACGCAGGACGGGTAGTACGAAGTAGCCGTACTGTCGCTTCACCTTAGGGACGTAGATCTCGATCCGGTAGCGGAACCCGAAGAGCGCTTCGGTGCGGGCGCGGTCGTGGATCAGGCGGTCGAAGGGCGAGAGCAGGGTCGTCCGTTCCGGGAGCGGCTCGTCGGCTCGCTCGAGCGCTTCGGAGTCCACCACCCACGAGCCCGGCACTCCCTCGACGCGCGCGGGAAGACCCAGTCCGCGCCGGGCTATGCCGAGCGAGCGGAGCTCGATCTCCGCAAGCCGCCGGTCAGCTTCCGGCGCGGGCAGGGACTTCCCTGGCGGATACCAGCGAGCCGCCAGATCCCAGAGTCGCTGCCCGCCCCGCCGGCCGGCCACGGCCACCTCGCCGCGGATGTTCAGGATCTCCAGGAGCTGCGACACGCTCCTCGGCCCCCACCAGACGGAGGACTCCCACAGCTGGCGCTTGGCGCGATCCTCGAGCTCCCGGGAAAGGAGCGGGCCGCGCCGGCGCAGCTCGCCCAGGACGTGGCGGCGAAACGCCGCGTTCTCGTGCAGCCACTCGTTCGTCTGCCTTGCGCGGGCGGTGTCGCCGCGGACGAACCGGCGCATGCGCGTCTTCAGGAGCGGGAGGTGCTCCACCGGGTAGACGAACGCGTTCCACTCGATCAGCGCCCGCTCCTCCCAGAGGAGCCGGTCGAGCTCGGCTCGGTCGTAGGCGCCGAGGCGGCTCCAGAGGACGAGGTACTCGGTTCGCTCCACCCGCCGCGTTGGGTCGAGTTGGAGGAAGCCGAGCCCGCGCACGGTCTCGAGCACGTCGCGCGCGCTGCCCTCGAGGAGCTGCGCGCGGACGGCGATCCGCCGCGCCTGGCCGAGGGAGAGCTCGACCGGCGCCGCGTTAGGTGTGCGAGTTCGTCCGCGTGTGGGCGAGGTACTCGAGGAGGTCGGCGCGGGTGAGGACGCCTGCAGGCTGGCCGTCCCGGGCAACGACGACCGCCGGGCTCTTGTCGAAGAGGTCGGCAAAGACGGTGTCGACGGAATCGGTCGTCTCGACCGCCGGGAGCGGCGGCCCCATCGCCGAGGCAACCTCCTCGTTCAACGCGTCCTGGTTTCGGAAGACCCGCTCGAAGAGACCGCGCTCGTGGATCGAGCCGACGAGGTCGGCGAGCGACTCGGCGCCCTTGTGGCGCGCGACCGGGATCTGCGAGATGCCGTGGCGGTGCATGAGCTCGATCGCCTGGCCCACCTTCTCGTGCGAGTCGACGACGATCAGCGGCGGCGAGTCGGGCGAGTCGCTGCGCTTGTGGGCGAGCACCTGTTCGATCGTCGGAGAGGGCCGGCGCTCGAGGAACCCGTACTCGAGCATCCAGTTGTCGTCGTAGAACTTCGAGAGGTACCCGCGCCCGCTGTCCGGGATGAGCGTCGCGATCGTCGTGCCGGCTCCGTAGTTTCGAGCGACCTGCAGCAGCGCCCAGACCGCGGTCCCGCCCGAGCCACCGACCAGGAGGCCCTCCTCGCGGGCGAGGCGCCTCGCCGTCTGGAACGAGTCTCGGTCGGTGACCGTCACGTATTCGTCCACGAGCGACGGGTCGAAGGTCGTCGGCCAGAAGTCCTCGCCGATTCCCTCGACGAGGTAGGTGTGCACGGTCGGCGAGTTGTAGATCGACCCTTCCGGATCAGCGCCGATGACGTGCAGGTCGGGCTTCTGCTCCTTCAAGTATCGAACCGCGCCGGAGATCGTTCCGCCCGTGCCGACGGAGAGGACGAGCACGTCGAGCTCGCCGCCCGTCTGCTCCCAGAGCTCAGGACCGGTGGTCTCGTAGTGCGACTGCGGGTTTGCAGGGTTCGAGTACTGGTCGGGCTTGTACGCGCCGGGGATCTCCTCGGAGAGGCGGTTCGAGACCGAGTAGTAGCTGTCCGGGCTCTCGGGCTCGACGGCTGTCGGGCAGATGACGACCTCGGCGCCATAGGCCCGGAGGAGCGAGATCTTCTCCTGGCTCACCTTGTCGGGCATGACGAAGATGCAGCGGTAGCCCTTGAGCGCCGCCGCGATGGCGAGCCCGACGCCAGTGTTCCCGCTGGTCGGCTCGACGATCGTCCCGCCGGAGCGCAGCGTTCCCTCGTGCTCGGCCGCCTCGATCATCTTGAGGCCGATCCGGTCCTTCACGCTCCCGCCGGGGTTCAGGTAGTCGAGCTTCGCGAGCAGCGTCGGCTCGAGGCCACGGCCGACCCGCTGCAGCCTGACGAGCGGCGTGCCGCCGACGAGATCGAGGATGGTCGGGTACTCGCGCGCCACGCGCGTAAGCCTACGGCGCTGGTGGCCGCTAGTGCCGAAAATGGCGGCGGGACGCGAAGACCATCGCGGCCCGAGCCTGCTCCACCGCCTCCACGACCTCGCTGTCGCGTTTCGAGCCACCCGGCTGGATCAGCGCGACGATCCCGGCGTCGAGGGCGAGGGACGGGCCGTCCGCGAATGGGAAGAACCCGTCCGACGCCAGTACGGACCCGGTCGGATCGTGCCCGAGCTCTCGGGCCTTGTCGAGCGCGATCCGGACTGCGTCGACGCGGCTCGTCTGGCCGATCCCGATCCCGATCGTCTGGAGGTCCTTGGCGAGGACGATCGCGTTGGAGGCGACGTGCTTGACGACGCGCCACCCGAAGAGGAGGTCGCCCCAGGTGGGCTCCTGGGGGACGCGGCTCGTCACGACGTCCATGCCCTCCCGATCCTCGACGTCGGCGTCAGCGTCCTGCACGAGCAGGCCTCCGATCACGCGGCGCAGGTCGCGCTCGCCCGGCGAGCCGCGCCGCCGCTCGCGGTCGGCCAGGATCCGCGTCCGCTCCTTCGCGCGCAGTAGCTCGAGCGCCTCCTCCGTGTAGTCGGGGGCGAAGATCACCTCGACGAACTGGTCGGCCAGCTTGCGCGCGAGCTCTGGCTCGACGCGGCGGTTGACGGCCACGATGCCGCCGTAGGCCGAGACGGGGTCGCCGGTGAGGGCCTTCGTGAAGGCCTCCTCCACGTCGTGGCCGAGCGCGCAACCGCACGGGTTTGCGTGCTTGACGATCGAGCAGGCCGGCACCGTGAACTCGCGCAGGAGCGCCCGTGCTGCCTCCAGGTCGTTGAGGTTGTTGAAGGAGAGCTGCTTTCCGGCGAGCTGGTCGACCCGGGAGAGGAGATGCCGGCGCGCGCCCGCTTCGGCGTAGTACGCCGCGCGCTGGTGGGGGTTCTCTCCGTAGGGGAGGTCGACCACCTTCGCGAGCGAGAGGATGAGCCGGTCGGGGAACGTCTCGCGATCGGAGAACCAAGCGGCGATCGACGCCTCGTAGGCGGCCGTATGGGCGAAGGCCTCGGCAGCGAGCGCGCGGCGCGTGGGCGTTCCGATGGAGCCTCGCTCGCGGAGCTCGGCGACTACGGAGCCGTATCGCTCGGGGGTGCAGATCGGGAGCACGTGGACGAAGTTCTTCGCCGCCGCGCGGATCATCGCCGGGCCGCCGATGTCGATCATCTCGACCGCTTCCTCCTCGCGGACGTCCTTGCGGGCCGCGACCGACTGGAACGGATAGAGGTTGACGCAGACGAGGTCGAACGGGCGGATCCCGTTCTTCTCGAGCGCGGCGCGGTCCTCCTCACGGTCGCGCCGGGCGAGGATCGCGGCGTGGATGCGCGGGTGGAGGGTCTTGACCCTCCCGCCCAGGAGCTCCGGAACCTCGGTCAGCTCGTCCACACGAGTGACGTCGAGGCCAAGCTCCTCGATGAACGTGGCCGTCCCTCCGCTCGCCACTATCTCGACGCCGAGCTCGGCGAGCCCGCGCGCGAAGGCATCGAGCCCGGACTTGTCGAAGACCGAGATGAGGGCGCGCTCGATCACAGCGGGGGAGAGCGTAAAGCGCCGGCGAGATAACGGCGAGCCGCTTCGGGAAGCAGGCGGTGCTCCACCTCGTGGATTCGCGCGCGGAGCGCGGCCGGCGTGTCTCCCGTGTGGACAGGGACGCGCTCCTGGGCGACGACCGGCCCGCTGTCGATCCCCTCGTCGACGAAGTGCACGGTCACCCCGGTCTCGGCCACGCCGGCCTCGAGCGCCGCCTCGAGTGCGCGCGTTCCGGGAAAGGCGGGGAGCAGGGACGGATGCACGTTCAGGACGGGGAACCGCTCCAGGAATCCGGGCGTCAGCAACTGCATGTACCCGGCGCAGACGACGAGGTCGACGGCGTGGCTGGCGAGCCAGTCGGCCATCGCCGCGTCGCGCGCGTGCCGCGACTCGAAGTCGGCGAGCTCGAAGGCGGCGGCCGGCACGGCGGCCCGCCGGGCCCGATCGAGCCCGCCGGCAGCAGGGACATTCGAGGCGACGGCGGAGACAGGCAGGTCTGCGTCGAGGAGCGCCTGCAGGTTCGTACCCTCTCCGGAGACGAGCACGCCGATCATGAAGCGCGTCCGGCGCCGCTGCGAGGACTCGCGGGCGCGTGATGCTGTACCCCCCGGGGCCTTCGGCCCCTCGCCCCCATGCGGACAGCGTACGGCCGAGAACCGCGCAGGTGGAGCACGCTCTGGGCCGAGATCGTCGCGGAATCGTGCCGATAGGCGACCACGTCGTCAGTCCTCGAAGACAACGCCGTCGAGAGCCGCCGTGACCCGACCGATCGCTGAGTATCCCGTTCGCGCGGCCTCGTGGGCAGGGACGACCGCGCACATTCCGATCCCAAGGTTGAAGACCCGGCGCTGCTCCTCCTCGGCGACACCCTGCTCGTTCAGCCAGTCGAAGACGGCGGGGCGCTCCCAGGCCCCCGGGTCGAGACGCGCGCCCAGGCCGGTCGGCAGCACTCGCGCCAGGTTTGATGCGATCCCGCCGCCGGTGATATGCGCGAGCGCCCGGACGTCGGAGCGGGATCGGAGCCGGCGCACGTCGTCCAGGTAAAGGCGCGTGGGCGCCAGCAGCAGATCCGCATCGAAGTCGTCGTCCCCGAGCAGCTGCCTCACGAGCGAGAACCCGTTCGCGTGAAGGCCCGACGAGGGCAGGCCGACGACCACATCTCCCTCCCCGACCCTCGAGCCGTCGACGAGGTCGCGCCGCTGAACGAGTCCGACACACGTTCCGGCGAAGTCGAGCTCGCCTTCCCGGTACACGCCCGGCATTTCGGCTGTCTCGCCGCCGAGGAGCGCGCATCCGGCCTCTCGGCACACGCCGGCCGCACCCTCGACCAGCTCGGCCACTTGCTCGAGGTCGAGCCGCTCGGCGGCGACGTAATCAAGGAAGAAGAGCGGCTCGGCGCCGGTCGTCAGGACGTCGTTCACGCAGTGGGCCACGAGGTCGCAGCCGGCGTCGCGGAGCCGGCCCGCTCGGCGTGCCAGGACGAGCTTGGTGCCCACACCGTCGGTCGAGGCCGCGAGCAGGCGTTCCTTGTCGAGCGCGTAGAGGCCGGCAAATCCTCCGAGACCACCTACCACTTCCGCCGTCGCGGTCGAGGCTGCGGCTGCACGCAGCCGCTCCACAATCGCGCCGGCGGCCGCGAGCGAAACCCCGGCCGCTCCATAGGTCGGACTCACGCGAGGCCCTCTCCGACGAGCTCGGGTCGTCCGTCCGGACCTCCGGGGAGGAAGCGGACGAGCGTCTCGCCGATCAGCACGTCCCCGCCCATCCGCTCCAGCCCGAAGACGCTCGCGAGGGAGTCCGCCTTCTCATCCGGGTCGGCTGAGCGTAGGTGGAGCTCCGTGAGCCGCAGCTCGCCGGAGCGCTCGAGCGCCTCCTCGATCCAGTCCCGCGGCGGATGGACCTCGATGCGGAAGCCGGCCTCGGTGGCGATGAACGTGCGCTTACCCGGATGATCCTGAATCTTCAGCTCTAGGTCGGATGCCCGCTCGAGTGCGCTGATGTAGCCCTCCTCGTCGAGTGCGACACCTATGTGATCGAGCCGGGGCACGTCCCAGTGCCCCGGCTGGAGGACGACGTTCATGGCTCCGCGGCAGAGCTCCACGAGCCGGAGGCGAAACCCCATCGCGTCGAGGTCCTCCCAGGGCTTGCCCGGCTCGAACCAATGGGAGCTCTCGCCCACCCAGCCGTAGCGGGCCACGAGTTCGAACCCCAGCTTCCCGACGTACCGCGCCTCGACGAGCCTGACTTGGCTCGTCACGAGGTGGTAGTGGAAGAGCTGCACCGGCCGAGGCGCATCGTAGCTCCGGCGCCGAACGACTCCCGTGAAGGAGTCTGCGAAGACGGCGCGAACTCACGCGCCATGTCGACGCCACCCTCCCCGCCCCAGCAGAGCCACTACTACGGCGCGAGCATGCCGCCGATTCCGGCGCCAAACCCGGAAGTGATCGTCTACATCGTCTCCCTCGTCGTCGTCGGCATCGTCGCCTTGGCGGCAGAGACCGTCGTCTCCGCGCACTGGGTCGAGTTCGCGAAGTGGGCGACGGCGGCGTACCTGATCTCGCGCGGCATCGCCAAGCTCGGCAAGGTTCTCGAGAACCGCTGAGCAGGGGCGTTAGAGTCTCGCCAGATGGCGAGCTCGCCCGTAACCGACCGCCTCTGGCGCCACTTCACCCCGGCTGGCGCGACCGCGCGCCCGATCGTCATCGAGCGCGGCGAAGGCTGCTATATCTGGGACACCGAGGGGAACCGCTACCTCGACGCCCTGGCGGCTCTCTACTGCGTGAACATCGGCTACGGCCCATACCCGGAGATCGCGGAGGCGGCCCGCGAGCAGATCGAGCGCCTCCCCTTCTTCACCAACTGGGTCGGTTTCGCGACGCCCCCCGCGCTCGAGCTGACCGAGAAGCTCACCGAGCTCGTTCCGATCGATGTCGGACGGATCTTCTTCGTCTCGGGCGGCTCGGAGGCCGTCGAGGCGGCCCTCAAGGTCGCACGCCAATATCACCGCCTGCGCGGCGAGCCCACGCGCTACAAGTTCATCACGCGCCGGAGCGCCTACCACGGCACGACCATGGGTGCGATCTCGATCAACGGGAGCCCCGCGCTTCGCGCCCAGTTCGAGCCGCTTGTCCCCGGCTGCCTGCGCGCCCCGCTTCCCTACCGCTACCGCTGCCCGTACTGCTCGGACGAGCCCGCCTGCACGCTCCGGTGCGCGGACGAGGTCGACGACATCATTCGGAACGAGGACCCGCAGACGGTCGCGGCAGTGATCATGGAGCCGATGCAGAACTCGGGCGGCTCGATCGGGCCGCCGCCCGGCTACTTCCAGCGGATCCGGGAGATCTGCGACGCCCACGGCGTTCTCCTCGTCGCCGATGAGGTGATCTGCGGCTTCGGCCGCGTGGGAGAGTGGTTCGGGTCGACGAAATACGGCATCGAGCCTGATCTGATGACGATGGCCAAGGGCCTGACGAGCGCCTACGCGCCGCTCGGCGCCCTCGTCGCGAGCGAGAAGGTCGTGGAGCCGTTCTTCAAGGAGCCGAAGAGCATGTTCATCCACGGGATCACGTTCGGCGGGCATCCGCTCTCCTGCGCGATCGCACTCGCGAACCTCGAGGTGTTCGAGCGCGAGGATCTGATCGGCCACGTGCAGCGACACCAGGACGAGTGGAAGGCCGAGCTCAATCGCTTCGCCGGCGACCACCCGATGGTCGGCGAGGTGCGCGGCGACGGCTTCTTCTATTCCCTCGAGCTCGTGAAGGACAAGGCGACGAAGGAAACGTTCACGCCCGAGGAGCGCGACGAGCTGATCAAGCAGTTCATCGTGCCGCGGGCGCGGGAGCTCGGCGTGTACATGCGCGTCGACGACCGGGCCGAGACGGCGGCCCAGTTTTCGCCGCCGCTCGTCGCCGGGCGGGAGGAGTTCGACGAGTTCCTCGGCGTGCTGAAGCAGCTTCTGGACGAGGCCTGGGAACAGAATGTCCTGGGACGCTCTCCCGCGACGGTCTGAGCCGCAGCGCCGTAGGTAGTCGGCCTACAGTGGCTCGACGGGGTCGCCGACCCTGATCAGACCCGGCTCGACGACGTCAGCGTAGACGCCGAAGTCGGCGTACTTGCCCTCGCGGAGCCCTCTGTAGCTCTTGATCTCGCGCACGGTGTCGAAATCCTTCACGCCGGTGTCCGGGTTCCGCGTGGTCATCCGGCAGCGCGCGTCCTGGTACGTCACGTCGAGGAGCGTCTCACCGATCCGGACCCGGCGCCCGATCCACTCATCCTCCTCGTGCGGCTCGGTCCCGGCGATGTGCACGAGCATGCGAAAGCGCCGCGCGTCCACCTCGTTCGCGCCGGAGCGCCGCGCGAGCTCGTCGAGCGAGGCGTCCGAGAGGAGCGACACCGGGGAGTCGTCGAAGGCGCCGCCAGGATCCTCTGCTCGCATGAGTTGCACCGGCTTGCCGACGAGGTCCGAGAGCGCGTCGGCCCAGGGCCCTTCGACGACGTTGCCCCAGACGGGCCGGCCCCAGAACGCCGTGAACTTACGCCGCCCGAGCGAGACCCGCTCATCGAGGACGCGGCCATCCGCGAACTCGAGCCGGAGGCTCTCCCCCTCCGGGTCGGTGTCCGAGCGGACGGAGTAGAGCGGCCCGTCCTTGGTGCCGTTCCAGAGCTTCCCCTGCTCGCTGAGGAGGTAGAAACGGCGGTTGTCGGGCACGCCGGTCGGGGTGAGGGTGACCTCGTCCCGGTCGAGGAGGGCGAGCCCCTTCACGGGCGTGACGCAGAGGCGCGAGACGGTCGCCATGGAGGAAGGGTACTGGCCCCCTCTAGCCACGGATCGTTGACTTTCGTAAGCTCGAGCCTGACCTCGTCCGCCAGAAAAGGAGTGCGATGCCGACCCTGAGAGACCTGGCTGCCAAAGCCCTCACGCAGCGGGGCGACCCGTACGTGTTCGGCGCCGAAGCGAGCTTCGACGACCCGGATCCGCCCGCCTGCGACTGCTCAGAGCTCGTCGAGTGGTCGTCGGCCCGCCTGGGCGTGCGGTTCGTGGACGGGGCTCAGAACCAGCGTGACACCTGCCGGAACGCCGGCACGCTGATCTCGGTCGACGAGGGGATTCGCACACTGGGCGCGCTCCTCTTCCGGATCGACGAGGGGCCGAGCAACGACCACGTCGCCATCTCGCTCGGCAACGGGACGACCATCGAAGCGCGGGGCCGCGCTTACGGGGTCAACGTCTTCGACACGAAGAGCCGCGGCTGGACGCACGCGGGGCGCGGGGCTCGTCCCGGGCTTCGAGCGGAAGGGCGGGCGCACGCTCGAGGACTCACCGACCGACGCCGTGCTCGGGAAAGGCGACCGCGGGGAGGACGTGAAGTTCGTCCAGCGTCGCCTCCAGCTCCACGGCTTCGACGCCGGCTCGCCGGACGGGATCTTCGGCGCGAAGACGGACGCTCAGGTGCGCGCCTTCCAGAAGGCGAACGGTCTCGAGGTCGACGGCCGCGTCGGCCCCGCGACGCGCAAGGCGCTCAAGAAGAAGGCGCCGGCGAAGGCGCCCGCAGGACAGCCCGCGAGCATCGCCTAGGCGCGCGCCGGCTCGAAGCGGTTCTTCGCGAGCGCCGAGGCGCTCTCGACGGGTGTCGGGTAGCGCCGCGTCAGGCAGGCGCGGCAGAACGTGCTCTCGGGCCGGCGTGTCGCTGCCTGGAGGCCCTCGAGCGAGAGGTAGGCGAGGGAGGCCGCGCCGATCGCCTTGCGCACCTCTTCGACCGTCCGCCCGGCCGCGATCAGCTCCCCCTCGGTCGCCATGTCGATCCCGTAGAAGCAGGGCGAGATGATCGGCGGCGACGAGACGCGGACGTGCACCTCCAGGGCGCCCTCCTCGTAGAGCATCGCGACGATCTGGCGCGTCGTCGACCCGCGGACGATCGAGTCGTCGACGACCACCACGCGCTTCCCGGCGACCTCCGCGAGCGGGTTGAATTTCGTCTTGATCCCGTGCTCGCGCAGGGCCTGGTCGGGCTGGATGAACGTGCGTCCGACGTAGCGGTTCTTGATCAGGCCCTCGTCGAACGGGATTCCACTCGCGCGCGCGAAGCCGATCGCGGCCGGGGTTCCCGAGTCGGGGATCGGGATGACGATGTCTGCACGAACGGGCGCCTCCTCGGCGAGCCGCTCGCCCATCCGCACCCGGGCGCCGTGGATCTCGATCCCGCGGAGCTTCGTATCCGGTCGCGCGAGATAGATGAACTCGAAGATGCAGAGAGCTCCGCCGTCCTGCTGGGGGACGGCCGGCCGGGCCCGGAGTCCTCGCTCGTCCACGACCACAAGCTCGCCAGGAACGACCTCGCGCTCGAACTCAGCCCCTAGCAGGTCGAGCGCGCAGGTCTCGGAGGCGAGCACGACATCCGTCCCCAGCAGGCCGATCACGAGCGGGCGGATGCCATGCGGGTCGCGGAAGCCGATCAGCTTGCCCTCGGCGAGGACGACGACGGTGAAGGCGCCCTCGAGCTGGCCGACGACATGGGCGACCGCGTCCTCGAGCGGGCGCTCGTCGTGGGCGAGGAGCGCGGCGATCACCTCGGTGTCCGAGGTCGAGCGCAGCTTGATCCCACGGGAGCGCAGCTCGTCCCGGAGCTCGGCCGTGTTCGTCAGGTTCCCGTTATGGCCGAGCGCCACGGTCCGGACGGGCCCGTGCTGGACGATCGGCTGCGCGTTGGCCCAGCGCGCCCCGCCCGTTGTCGAGTAGCGGCAGTGCGCGATTGCCGCGTCGCCCTGGAGGCCACGGAGCTTCTCCTCCGAGAAGACCTGCGTAACGAGGCCCATGTCGCGCAAGACCGTGACCCGGGGGCCTTCCGAGACCGCGACTCCGGCCGACTCCTGGCCGCGATGCTGGAGCGCGAAGAGGCCGAAGTAGGCGAGGCGGGCGACGTCGCGCTCGGGAGCATGGATGCCGAGGACGCCGCACATCTAGCCGTAGGCCTCCCGCAAGGCGTCGAGCCGCACGCCGAGGAGCCTGTCACCGCCGACGACGCCGACTCGTCGAAGTGGGACCCCTTCGAGGCGGCTCACATCCTCGGCCCGGCAGGTGATGACGGCCTGTCCGCCGCCCTCGCCGAACCAGTCGACCGCGTCGTCTCCGATCTCGACGGCGGCGCCCAGTCCCGCGAAGAGCGCCGACTCGGCGAGCGAGACCGCCAGCCCGCCCTCGGAGGTGTCGTGTGCGCTCGTCAGGAGCGGCGACGAGTCGGCGAGGAAGCGGATGAGCGCGGCTTCGGCCGCCGGGACAAGCCGCGGCGGGCGTCCGGCGGCGCCGCCGAGAAAGAGCGCCTGGTACTCGGAGCCATCGAGCGCGAGCTCGGGCTCGCCGGCCACGAGAACGACGTCACCCTCCTGCCACGCCCCCGGCACGCGGCCGACGTCCTCCACGATCCCGACGCAGCCGACGACGGGAGTGGGATGGATCGCCCGTCCGTCGGTCTCGTTGTAGAGCGACACGTTCCCCGAGACGACCGGGACGCCGAGCGCCTCGCAGGCCTCGGCCATCCCCTCGATCGTCTCCGCGAGCTCCCACGCGATCTCGGGCTTCTCCGGGTTCCCGAAGTTGAGACAGTTCGTGATCGCGAGCGGGTGGCCGCCGGCGCAGGCAACGTTCCGCGCCGCCTCGAGGACGGCCTGCGACCCGCCCGTTCGCGGGTCGAGCGAGGCGACCCGGCCCGAGCCGTCTAGCGAGATGGCGATCCCCCGGCGCGAGGGCCGAAGGCGCAGGACGGCCGCGTCGAGCCCCGGGCGGCGCACCGTTCGCGAGCCGACGAGGAAGTCGTAGCGCTCGAAGACCGGCCGGCGGCTGCGGATGTTCGGCGAGCCGAGGAGCGTGAGGAGATCGCCTCCGGACGGCTCGATTGGACGATGCCGGATCGGCGCTTCGAGCGCTCGCGCTCGGGTCTCGACCCGGTAGCGCGGCGCCTCGTCGGTGAGCAGACGGGCCGGGATCTCGCCGACGAGCTCTCCGTCGAAGGAGGCGCGTAGCTCGCCGGTGTCGGTGACCGTGCCGATCACCGCGCACTCGAGCTCCCACCGGCGGCAGACAGCTTCGACGTCGGAGAGGCGCTCGGGCGCGACGACGGCCACCATCCGCTCCTGGCTCTCGGAAATCATGATCTCGACCGGTTCCAGGTCCGCCTCACGCAGCGGGACGCGGTCGAGCTCGACGTCGACGCCGGCGCCGCCGCGGGCGGCCATCTCCGCGAGCGACGATGCGAGCCCGGCCGCTCCGAGGTCCTGGAGCGACTCGACCAGGCCGCTCTCGACGAGCTCGAGGCTCGCCTCGATCAGCTTCTTGCCCGTGAAGGGGTCGCCGATCTGCACTGTCGGGCGCTTGTCCTCGTCCTCGTCGGAAAGCTCTTGGCTCGCGAGGACGCTCGCGCCGCCGATCCCGTCGCGTCCGGTGGTCGAGCCGTAGAGGACGACCGAGTTCCCGGCCCCGCTCGCGCGCGCGCGCGTGAGACGCTCGACCGGCAGGACGCCGACGCACATCGCGTTCACGAGCGGGTTTGCCGAATAGGCGGCGTCGAAGACCGCCTCGCCGCCGACCGTCGGAACCCCGACGCAGTTTCCGTAGTGGCCGATCCCACCGACCGCGCGGCCAAACTCCCACCCCGGCGAGCCGAAGCGCAGGCCGTCGAGGAGCGCGATCGGCCGGGCTCCCATCGCGATGATGTCGCGCAGGATCCCGCCGACGCCGGTCGCCGCACCCTGGAACGGCTCGACCGCCGAGGGATGGTTGTGCGACTCGACCTTGAACGCGACCGCCTGGCCGTCTCCGACGTCGACTACGCCCGCGTTCTCGCCCGGGCCCTGGAGGACGGCTTCACCCTCGGTCGGGAAGCGGCGGAGGAGGAGAGCCGAGTGCTTGTAGCCGCAGTGCTCCGACCAGAGGAGGGAGAAGACCGCGAGCTCGAAGTCGTTCGGATCGCGCTCGAGCAGCGCGCAGATGCGGTCGTGCTCTCCGTCCGTCAGGCCGAGCGCGCGGTGGAGCGATGTCGCGGCGACGGGACTCAGATCGATGACGGTAACAACGCCGACGGACGGCTCCGGCGCGGCCCGAAGCGGAGTCGCTAGCGTGGCGGAATGGCCCGCGGCTACCTCCCGATCCTCCTCACGGTGGCCGGGATCTGGGGTGCCTCGTTCATGTTCATCGACGTGGCCGTGGACGAGATGAAGCCAACCGTCGTCATCGCGCTCCGGCTCGTCCTGGCCGCGCTCGTCCTCGTGCCGTTCCTCCTGGCTCAGGAGGGAGTCCGGGCGGGGCTCTCCGAGCTGCGCGAGGCTGGCTGGGGGCTCGCCCTCCTCGGGCTCATCAACATGGCGCTGCCTTTCACGATGATCGCCTGGGGGCAGACGCACGTGAACTCGTCCATCGCGGCGATAGCGAACGCGCCCGTCCCCATCTTCGTCGCGCTCCTCGCGATCAGGTTCAGGCCGGAGGAGCGGGTGCGCGGCCTGCGGCTCGCCGGAATCCTGCTCGGCTTCGTCGGCGTGGCCGTGCTCGCGGGGTTGAACCCGGAGGGTGGCTGGTGGGCGGTTGCCGGGACGCTGATCGTCACCGCGGCAGCGGTCTTCTACGCGGTCTCGAACCTCTTTGCGCAGAGCCGCTTCTCCGAGACCCAGCCGCTCGTAATCGTGACGGGCTCCTCGCTTGCGGCGGCGCTGATGCTCCTCCCGCCCGCTCTCATCCAGCTCCCGGCGGAAGTCCCGAGCGCCAAGGCACTCGGCTCGGTCGCCGCGCTCGGGATCGGGGGAACGGCCTTCGCCCTGATCCTCTACTTCCGCATGCTGGCCGTGCACGGAGCCTCACGGTCGTCGCTCGTCACCTATCTGGTGCCGATGACCGCCCTCCTCTACGGCGCCTTTCTGCTCGACGAGCCGATCCACCTGAACGCGATCGCCGGCTTGCTGCTCATCCTGAGCGGAATCGCGATCGGGTCGGGCGTCGTCCGGTTCACCAGGCGGCGCGAGGTCGTCCCGGCCACCCCGCGCGCGTGAGCTCGCCGCTCGAAGGTGCGGGCTTTCGGTTGCGCCGCGCCGCCGCCGAGGACGCGGAGTTCCTCGCGAACCTCGCGGCCAATGAGGAGGTGAGCCCGTTTCTCGCGGTCATGTCCCCGCGGGACGTCGACTCCTTCCTCGACGAGATCGAGGCAGCCGAGGCCGCTTCCCACGAGCGCGGCCGCTTCGTGATCGAGGCCGTCGGGGAGGACGACGCCTGGCGCGCCGGTTCCGTCGCCTTCGACGTGACGAATCGTCGCAGCCGGATCGTCCACCTCTACGGGCTCATGCTCGACCCGCGCTTCCGCGGCCGCGGCCTTGCGCGCGCGGCAACCGAGCTCTTCACGGGCTACCTGATCCGTGACCTGAACTTCCACCGGGTGGAGCTCGAGTGCTACGGCTACAACGAGCGCGCCGTCCACCATTTCGACCAGAGCGGCTTCGTCAAGGAGGGGGTGAAAAGGAAGGCCTACTGGCGAAACGGCGAGTGGGTCGATGGAGTTCTGTTCGCGCTCGTCCGGGAAGATCTGGACGCATTGCGCAACTAGCGTCGATGCGACCGTCCGGGCTTGCCGGGTCGACGTAGCGGGTGCCTCGGTCCGCTTGCGCGGGCGGGGCTTCGGCGGGCGGTTCGGTTGAACAGCGACGGAGTCGCCGCCGTGCGGGTGCCGCCTTCGCGCAATGGGACGCTCAGGATCACCGTTGCGGCGAACGCAAGCTCGCGCTCCTTTAGCGCCCCTGAGGCCATCGCCGCCCGGTGCGGAGCGGTTTCGGGGTCGCCGGCACGGGTGCCGGCGGGGAGCCAGTCTGACAGGCCGCCCCAACTAGGGCACGAACAAGAGAGCGAACGAACGAGCCGCCCGCCGAGGCATGCAGCTCGTCGTTTCGGAAGGCGCGCGGCGTCTATCCTCGGGGCATGGAGCTCATCCACACCTGCTACCGCATCACCGATCCGGAGCGCTCGGTCGCCTTCTACGAGGCGCTCGGCCTGGAGAGGAGACGCGAGCTCCCGATCCGCGACGAGGCGGTCAACTACTTCCTCGGCGTGCCAGGGAGCGACGGGCCCGAACTCGAGCTGACCTACAACTTGGAGACGCCGCCCGGCGGCTATGACGTGGGGACCGGGTACGGCCACATCGCACTGACCGTGGACGACCTCGACGCGACGCTCGCGCGCCTGAGCGAGAAGGGGATCGAGCCCGAGCGCCCGCCGTACACCGTGCGCGAGGGCGGTTCGCGGCTTTGCTTCGTCAGGGACCCGGATGGCTACAGGGTCGAGCTGATCGAGCACGGCAAGTGAGCAAGCCGGCCGGCGGCGCTCGGCTGTGCCGATGCCAAGCCGCCTCGTAGCCTCCGCCGCTGACTACGACCGAGGAGGGCCCATGGTTCGCATGTTCGTCCGCCACGGCGTCGAGGACTACGAGGCGTGGAGAAAGGTGTACGACGAGTTCGAGCCGGAGCGCGGGCCCATGGGCGTCACGGACCACCGTGTCTTCCAGGCGGTGGAGGACTCAAACGACGTCACGGTTTGGCATGACTTCGACTCGATCGAGAAGGCGCGCGCTCTTGCTTTGTCGGACAAGCTTCGGAACACGATGCAGCGGGCCGGCGTTCGGAGCGCGCCGGACGTCTGGCTCGTCACTCAGAGCTAGCGGGCGCGCACCTGCGAACTTCGCTCAACTTGCCGCCGTGCGCTTCCTAGACCGCCGGCCGGCCCCTGATGTGCTCGAGGAGTGTGTTTCGTCACGCTTTCGCGAGGGTTTCGACACGACTCGGCACACACGCCTGACAGGTTAGGGCGTACGTTGTCCGTCATGGCGACGAAGGCGGCAACGGCCTGGGGCGATGCGACGGTGGTCGACGAGGTGACGCTGCCTCAGCATGCCGGCGAGAGGGAGTTCGCCTCCTTGGTGCAGCTGCTGGCGGGCGCGGACGGCTCGCGATACGTTCGCTTCGCCTACACGACTGACGGCAAGGCCCGGCGCGGACCGGTGACGCTTCGGGCCGAGGACATCAACCGCCTCGGCGAGAGTCTCGTCGGGCACTCCGAGCTCGCCGCCGCACTCTCGCCCGCCCTGCCCGCAGGGCGCAGAACGGGAGGTGGTCGCTAGGCAGATCGACGACGCCTTGGTGACCTTCAGCCGACCCGTCTAGGCGTTAGGCCGCGACGAGGGTTCGCTCGCCCGCTGCATCGACGAGCGATGCGAGGATGAGCGCGCCGTCGCCCGAGCCGAGCAGCGGGTCGACCGCGTGCTCCGGATGCGGCATCAGGCCGAGCATCGTTCCCTCGGCGTTCGCGACCCCAGCTACGTCGGCCACCGAGCCGTTCGGGTTCTCGT
Organism: Actinomycetota bacterium; assembly: GCA_013697275.1. Taxonomy (GTDB): domain Bacteria; phylum Actinomycetota; class Thermoleophilia; order Gaiellales; family Gaiellaceae; genus JACCXC01. The sequence goes on from JACCXC010000199.1 coordinate 18,598, forward strand.
TGGTCTCGTAACGTAGGACGATCTGGCCGCGCTCTTCGAGCTCCGCAAGCAGTTCGCGGGGTGCGAACCAGCACCCGTCGCCGTGTTTCACCGGGATCGTCAGAGACTGTCCAGCCTCGCACCGACGGGTGAACGGCGTGTCGGCCTGCTCGACTCGCAGCTCGACATCCCGGCAGACGAACAAGAGCGACGCGTTTGGTCGGAGGACGCCGGGGAGGAGCCCGGCCTCGCAGAGAATCTGGAACCCGTTGCAGATCCCGAGCACGAAGCCACCATCGCGCGCGAACTTCGCG
>JACCXC010000017.1 GCA_013697275.1 Actinomycetota bacterium
AACGTGAGCTGGCTCGGGTCGATGTACCCGTCGCTGGGGAGGTAGGCGGCGCCGAGGACGCCGTCGATCGACATGGGGGAGAAGAGTCGCTTCGCTTCGTCGGGCGAGACCAGCTCGAGTGGCAGCCCGAACGTCTTGGCCCAACCGGCCTGGCGCCGGAGCTCCTCCATCCGCTCGTCCGAGGACGCGAGGCGGAGCGACCCGACTTCCCGCCAGCCGGTTTCGAGCCCGACCTCGGCGCCGATCGTCCGGTAGAGCTCGACCGACCGCATCATCATGCGCGTCAGGGAGAGCGAGCTGCGGAGCTGCCCGACGAGGCCGGCGGAATGGAAGGTGGAGCCACTCGTGAGGTCGGCGCGCTCGCAGAGGACGACGTCCGGCCAGCCGAGCTTCGTGAGCCAGTAGAGGATGGATACGCCTCCGACTCCTCCTCCGATCACGACCGCGCGCGCTCTCGACCTCACGCGGTCACCCTAGCCCTGGCTCCCGCCGGCCACGCACGCGCCTCGGGAGCAGTACAAAGTCGGCACCAACAGGCCACACACGCGCGCGCCCTCGCGGGTTAGGCTGAACCCGAGCAGGGGGCGGGTCGGGACCCGTAGTCAGACGCGCGTGCGCCTATCTGTTCGTTGCAGATGCAGCGTCGAGCGCCGTTTCGAAGACGGGGTCGCCGGCCGTCCTCCGCAGGCGCTCGAAATGCTCCTCGGCATAGGCCGCGAAGTCGAAGTCGAGCTCCGAGATGCCCTCTTGAACGACGCCCCACATCGCCTCTCGAAAGTCCGACATGAACCGCATCAGCCGAAGTACTTCGCGGTCACTCTCGCTCACCTTGCCCGAGTACGCGGCGAGGAGCTCCGACTCTCCTTGCTCGGATAGGTCGTGATTGACCGCGAAGTTCGCCAGGTCGAAGAACGGGTCGCCCATGCCCGCGTACTCCCAGTCGACGAGCCACAGGCGCTCGCCGTCGACGATGAAGTTCGCGTTCAGGAGATCGTTGTGACACGGCCGCTTCGGCCGTTGTCCCAGCGCGCGCTCGATTGCGTCGGCGTGCCCCTTCGCCCATCCGTACGCCCGCGGGACTCCGACGCCGTGCCGCTCGGCGGTTTCGCGGTACAGGTCGACCACGCGAAAGGAGTCGAAGCGGCCGGGGATCGCCGGGCTGTCGTGGAACGCCCGGATGGCTCCCGCCACCCGCCGGATCCAGTTGGGTTCGTGAAGCTCCTTCACCGGCACCGGTCGACCCTCGACGAAGCGGGTGACGAGCCAGCCTTCCGGCTCGACGAAAGCGATCACTTCGGGGCCGATCCCGGCCTGTGCGGCCGCGAGCGACGCTTCATGCTCGACCGACCGATCGATCCCGAGAAGCGCCGTGTCCTTCCCGCCGATGCGGAGGACGAAGGCTTCGCCGTCGACCGTCACCTTGAAGTTCCGATTGGTGATCCCGCCGCCGAGCTCCTCGACTTCGGCCTCACCGCCGGGCCAGACACGCGCCGCGATCTCCCGGGGTTCCACGCGTCGATCCTATGCTCCGCCGCATGCTGATCACGCACGCGGAATCCGTCGCCGTCGTCGCCGTCGAAGACGGAGAGCTAGTCGTCGTCCGCCAGCACCGGTCGGGTGCCAAAGGCGTCACCACCGAGCTTCCCTCCGGAAAGCTCGACGCGGATGAGGGGCCAGATGAAGCGGTCCGGCGCGAGCTCGCTGAGGAGTGCGGGCTCGAGGCGCGCGACTGGCACCGGCTGGGGGCCTTCTGGGCCGTGCCCGCGTACTCGACCGAGTTCGTGCACGTCTACGAAGCCGTCGGGCTCTCGCCGGCCGCGACCGCGGGGAACCTGGACGAGGACGAGGAGCTCGAGTCCGGTCGCGTGGCGCTCGACACCGCCCTCGACGAGCTCTCGGACGCGGTCTCGATCGCGGCGCTCGCGCTCTGGCGGGAGCGTCGCGATCGGTGATCGGCGCCGTCCTCTTCGACTTCAATGGAACTCTCTCCGACGACGAGCCGATCCTCTGCGAGCTCTGGCAGGAGATTTTCGCTGAGCACGGGCGGCGGCTCGCGCGGGAGGAGTACTTCGACCGCCTCGCCGGGCTTTCCGATCCGGAGATCGCCGAGGCCTGGCTCGGCAAGGGTCACCCGGCGCTCGCGGCCGCGATCGAGGAACACGTTCGCCGTTACCGCGAGCGCGTCGCCGATGGCTCGACAGTGTCGCCCGACCTCCGCGCCGTCGTGCGGGCGGTCGCCGCGACGCGGCCGGTCGGTGTCGTCTCCGGCGCCATGCGAGCCGAGGTCGAGCCCGTGCTCGCAGCCGCGGGTCTGGCCGAAACAGTCTCAGTTCTCGTCACGGCCGACGACGTCGCTCACGGCAAGCCCGATCCGGAGTCGTACCTCCTGGCGCTGGCGCGGCTTGGCTGGGACGGTGCGCCGGGTGACGTCCTCGCCTTTGAAGACAGCGAGGCGGGCATCCTCGCTGCAAAGGCGGCCGGCCTACGCTGCGTCGCCCTGCTCGGCACGGTGCCGCGGGCGCGCCTCACCGCCGCCGCCGAGATCGTCGAGCGGATCGATCTACGGCTGCTCGAGAGGCTCCTAGCGGGCTAGTGCCGTTCCTACGCCCTGCTCGCGGGCGGCTGCGACGACGCGCGCGGCGAAGGCCGCGTCGAGCGCCCCGATTCCGAGGTTCACGCAGGCGACTCGCTCCGGGTCTCCTTCGCGCTCCAGGCACTCTCCGACGCTGCCTTCGGCCGCGGGCCAGTCCCGAAAGTGGCCGAGCTCCCGGTAGTACCCGAACTGGCCCACGTCGTCGACCGCGAAGAGCTCGGCTGCTTCGATCGCGTCGCGTCGGACGAGCGCATCGAAGTCGATCGGCAGGATGAGCCAGCGCTCGCCGAGCGCCTCCGGGCCGATTCTCGGGTCGGGCTCCTCCACGATGGGCGCGGCTGTCACCACGACCTCGGCTCCCTCGACGGCTTCGAGCTCGCTCGCTGCAGCGCGGACGTCGCCCAGCCGCTCGATGCGCTCCGGGTTCGGATCGTAGGCGCGGATGCGTGCCTCGGCGTTCAGCGTGCGCAGAAGGCGCGCGTGGAAGACCCCTTGCTCGCCGCAGCCGAGGATTGCCGCCTCGCGCCACCCCCGCGGCGCCCAGCGCCGGATGCAGACGCCGCTCGCAGCGGCTGTCCGAGCGGCGGTGATCTCAGCGCCGTCCAGCACGGCGATCGGAAGGCCTGTCTCCGCATCGTTCAGGAGGATCAGCCCAAAGATGTAGGGGAGACCGCGCTTCTTGTTTCCCGGGTAGCCCGAGATCCATTTCAGCGCCAGAATGTCGTCGTCGGCCAAGTAGGCCGGCATCGCGTGGACGAAGGAGTCCTTGCGCGGATGGACGCCGGGCTTCGGCGGCAGCTCCACCCGCCCGGCAGCGACGGCTCGGTAAGTGGCCTCGACGAGATCCAGCTGCACCTCGACCGGCGGGAGCAGCTCGGCGACCTCCTCCCGCCGGAGGTAGAGGAGCTCGCTCAACCCATTTCGTCGATGCGCTCGGGCGCGATGATGAAGAGCACCCGCTCCTCGTCGGGCTGGCGCCAGGGGTTCGTGTCCTGGCCCATGTACTTCTTCGCCATGAGGTCGATGTGCTGGTCGGCCTCTTCGCCCCCGATCGTCTCGACGACGCGGCCGCGAATGTCGACTTTCTCGTACTGATTCTCGCGGTTGGCCACCGAGATGGCGATGCGTGGCTCGCGACGCATGTTGCGGTCCTTCGCGCGACCGGTCGCCGTATTGATGACGATGTGCTCGTCCCGCCTGTCGACCCAAACGGGAGAGACCTGCGGCGACCCGTCGGAGTTGACCGTAGCCAGGTAGCCGAAGTTCGGCTGGTCGATCAAGGACTGCGCTTTCTCGCTCAGTTCTGCCATGCCACTCTCCCTTTCGTCGGGTTCCTTCCGTACCAACGATTTCCGCGCGGAGAGCTTCCTACGCCGGTAGGGGCGGACTCCGGACTACGGTACGCGGATGCTCCTGCGGGGCATCCGCGTGCTCTCCTGCGAGACCGGCCTCGCCGGACCGCTCTGTACGCGACTCTTGGCCGATCTCGGCGCCGAGATCCTCAAGGTGGAGCAGCCCGGCGTCGGGGACGTCACTCGCGGCTGGGACACGATCGCCGGCGGCCTGTCGAGCGGATTCGTCTGGGTGAACCGCGGTAAGCGAAGCATCGCGCTCGACGTCAAGGACGCGGCCGCTCGGCCCGAGCTCGAGCGCCTCGTGGCTGAGAGCGACGTATTCCTGCAGAACTTCACCCCCGGCTGGGCCGAGCGAGTCGGCCTCGATGAACCGGCGGTGCGGGCTCTTCGCCCGGACGTGGTCTACGCCGAGATCTCCGGTTACGGGCCGGACGGGCCCTACGCACAAAAGAACGCCTACGACCTGGTCATGCAGGGGGAGGCCGGGCTCCTCACCCTCACGGGAACGCCCGAGAGCCCGGCGCGAGTCGGCGTCTCGGTCTGCGACGTCGGCGCCGGCTCGTATGCGGCGGTGGCGGTGCTCGCGGCGCTCGTCCGCCGCGGAGAGACGGGGGAGGGGGCCCGGGTCTCCGTCTCGCTCTTCGACGTCATGGTCGACTGGCTCGGCTATTTCCCGCATCTATGGTGGCACCGGGGCGAGCTGCCGGACCGCTCGGGGCTCCACCATCCGCTCTTCTGCCCTTACGGCCCTTACGCGGCCGGTGACGGCCGGCTCGTCTCGGCCAGCGTGCGGCAATGTCCCCCGGTCAAGTGTTGACCTTCCCGTCAGGGCCACCCGACGGGAAGGTCGCGGATCAGCGCTGCGACTTTCGTCGCACGGCGTCTGAGCGGTAGGCGCTACGCCTCGACGAGCATCACCAGGCTTTCGGGGACCACGCCGTCATGGGCCA
>JACCXC010000024.1 GCA_013697275.1 Actinomycetota bacterium
ACACGTTTCGCGCCGCAGCCGAGGAGCAGCTCGAGATCTGGGCGAAGCGCTCCCGGGCGGACTTCGTCGGGTCGGAGCGGGGCGCCGACCCCGCCGCGGTCGCCTTCGACGCGATCGACGCCGCCGAAGCCCGGGGTCGCGACGTCGTCATCGTGGACACCGCCGGCCGGCTCCACACACAGACGAACCTGATGGAGGAGCTCGCGAAGATCCGCCGTGTGATCGAGGGGCGCCTCGAGGGTGCGCCGCACGAGACGCTGCTCGTCGTCGACGCGACGACGGGACAGAACGGCTTGCAACAGGCCCGCCTCTTCGGCCAGGCGGTCGACGTGACCGGCGTAGCGCTCACGAAGCTCGACGGGACGGCGAAGGGCGGGATCGCCATCGCGATCGCGCACGAGCTCGGCATTCCGGTGAAGCTCGTCGGGGTTGGCGAGTCGCTCGACGACCTCCAGCCCTTCGACGCCCGCGACTTCGCGCGCGCGCTCGTGGCGGCGTAGGCTAGCGGCCGTGAACGAGCGCGAGCCGCAGGCCGACGAGGAGACCCTCGACCTGGACGCCGAGGAGTTTCGCCGCGAGCTGGACGAGGAGGGCCCGCCGGCAGGCGCCGGCGACCTCGGCTCGGCCGGCCACAAAGCGGACGACCTAGCCGAGCTCGACGAATCGCAGGCCTAGGCCCGCCGGGGCTTAGGCGCCCGAGTCGCTGCCGCGCTCGATCCCGAACGAGATGTTCACGGTCGTCCGGTACATCGTGATCCGGTCACCGTCAACCTCGCAGCTCATCGAGACGACGTCGGCGCCGCTGATCCCGCGAATCGTCTTCGCGGCCTCGGCCACGGCCACCTGGGCCGCCTTGGCAAAGCTCTCGGGAGAGTTTCCGATGATGGTCACGACCTTGGCGACAGCGGACATCCCCAGCCTCCTTGATAAGTGGGCGAAAAGAGCCGGGCTACACTAACCCGCCCGTGTTCGACACGCTTTCCGACAAGCTGCAGGCGACTCTCGGCGACCTCCGAGGGCGCGGCCGCCTGTCCGAGGAAGACCTCTCGGCGGCTGCGCGCGAGATCCGTCTCGCCCTGCTCGAGGCGGACGTGAACCTGCGCGTGGTCAAGGAGTTCGTGGCCAAGGTGAAGGAGCGTGCGCTTGGCGCAGACGTCCTGAAGAGCCTCACGCCTGGCCAGCAGGTGGTGAAGATCGTCCACGAGGAGCTGACGGCGCTCATGGGCTCCGGGGGATCGCGCCTCGCGTTCGCCGGGCGCCCGCCCACGGTCATCCTGCTCGCTGGCCTCCAGGGCTCGGGGAAGACGACCACGGCGGCCAAGCTCGCGCTCCTCTTGCGCAAGGAGGGGAAGAGCCCGGCGCTCGTCGCAGCCGACCTCCAGCGCCCGGCCGCCATCGACCAGCTCGATCAGCTCGGCAGGCAGATCCAGATCCCCGTCTATCTCGACCGCGGGACTCAGGACCCGGTTCAGGTCACGCGCCACGGGCTCGAGCAGGCCGAGGCCCAGGGCCGCGACGTCGTGATCGTCGACACGGCCGGGCGCCTGCACGTCGACGAAGAGCTGATGGACGAGCTCGCCGCCGTGCGGAAGGAGGCGAAGCCGACGAACGTCCTGCTCGTCCTGGACGCCATGACCGGCCAGGACGCGGTCTCGGTTGCCGAGGCCTTCGCCGAGCGGGTCGCCTTCGACGGCGTCGTCCTCACGAAGCTCGACGGTGACGCGCGCGGAGGAGCGGCGCTCTCCGTCAAGGCCGTCACGGGCATGCCGGTCAAGCTGGCCTCGACGGGGGAGAAGCTCGACCAGCTCGAGTACTTCCACCCGGACCGCATGGCCTCGCGAATCCTGGGGATGGGCGACGTCCTGACCCTGATCGAGCGCGCGGAGGCCGCCGCGGGCGAGGACGACCAGGAGGCGATGGAGAAGCGCCTGCGCGCGGGCCAGTTCACGTTCGACGACTTCCTCCAGGCTCAGCGGATGCTCCGGAAGATGGGCCCGCTCCAGTCCGTCGTGGGCATGATCCCGGGGCTCGGCAAGCAGATGCGGGGTGTGAACGTCGACGAGCGCGAGCTCGGCCGGGTGGAGGCGATCGTGCTCTCGATGACGCCCGAGGAGCGCCGCCAGCCCGACCTGATCAACGGCTCGCGGCGCCAGCGCATCGCGCGCGGGAGCGGGACGTCGGTGCAGCAGGTGAATCAGCTGCTCTCCGCGCGCAAGCAGATGCAGAAGATGATGAAGCAGATCGGGCGCGGGAAGATGCCGAACCTGCAGTCCCTCGTGGCCCAACAGAGACGATAGGAGACGAATGGCTACACGAATCAGACTGGCCCGGGTGGGCTCGAAGAAGAACCCGATCTACCGGGTGGTCGTCGCTGACGCGCGCTCGCCGCGCGACGGGCGGTTCATCGAGATCGTCGGGCGCTACAACCCGCAGACCGACCCGTCGACGATCGACCTGAACTCGGAGAAGATCCAGGACTGGATCTCGAAGGGGGCGCAGCCGTCGGACTCGGTGCGTCGCCTCATGAAGGCCCAGGGAATCTGACTTGTCGGAGCCGATCGAGGACTTCCTCGGACACGTGGCGAGGAGCCTCGTTGCGAACCCCGAAGAGGTGCGCGTGACTCGCTCGGAACGAGACGGCGCGATCTTGCTCGAGCTGCACGTGGCACCTGACGACCTCGGCAAGGTGATCGGCAAGGGTGGGCGCATCGCGCGCGCGCTGCGCACGGTCGTGCGCGCGAGCGGCACGAAGGCGGACGAGCGGCGCCACCTCGAGATTGTCGAATAGGCGTCCCGACCGATGGCTTCCTCCGTGCCCCTCGCGGCTGCCAACGCTTCGCCGGGCCGCGTCCTCAGGCCCACACATGCTGCTCAGCATGCCGGGGCCGTGCGTCCTTCCCGGGCTCGGTTTTCGCGCGCGATGAGGGCGGAGAGGCGAGCGGCCGAAACGCCCTGGATCTCCGTCGGTCGTGTCGGCCGCCCGCACGGCTTACGGGGGGAGTTCGTCGTCGAAGGAGCGAGTGAGGCGCCAGAGCGCTTCACTCCGGGCGTTCGCCTTTACCTTGACCGCGAGCCGGTGACGGTCCTCACGTCGAAACGGGCGGGCCGCGGCCGGGTGGTCGTCCGGCTCGACCGGCGAGCGGAGCGCGGGAGCGCGCTGGAGCTCCCCGCGAACGAGCTGCCCGAACCGGCGGAGGGGAGCTGGTACGCCTTCAGCATGGTCGGGCTCTCCGTCGAGGAAGAAGGGGGCCGCGAGCTCGGCCGGGTCAAAGAGGTCGAGCCGGGCGTGGCGAACGACGTCGTGTGGCTCGACTCCGGCATCGCGCTCCCGTTCGTCGAGCAGTGTGTGCTCACCGTCGACCTCGAAGGCAGGCGCATCGTGGTCGCGCCCGGCTTCGCGAACCCTGGCTAAGCTCGCAGACCGCCGTGCAGATCGACGTCTTCACCCTGATTCCCCATGCCTTCTCGTGGCTCACCGAGCACCGTCCGCTCGCAACCGTCCTCGGCAAGGAGCTGGAGCTCCGGCTCTGGAGCTACCGCGACTTCACCCCGCTCTCGGGGGGCCAGGTGGACGACGAGCCGTACGGAGGTGGCGCCGGGATGGTGCTGCGCGTGGACGTCGTCTGCGCCGCGCTCGAGGCGGTCTACGGCGAGACGCGCGATCGGCGGATCGTGGCGCTGACCCCGCAGGGCCGCCAGCTCGACCAGGCGCTCGTCGAGGAGCTCGCCGACGAGGAGAGCCTGACCCTTCTCTCGGCCCGTTTCGAAGGATTCGACGAGCGCGTCGTCGAGCACGTTGCGACTGACACCGTCTCGATCGGGCCGTACGTCCTCTCGGGCGGAGAGCTTCCGGCCATGGTGCTCCTGGACGCAGTCGCGCGGCGGCTCCCCGGCGCCCTCCGCGAGGAGAGCGGCGCCATGGAGAGCTTCTCGCCCGCGCTCGACGGCGGGCTCGAGTACCCCCACTACACCCGCCCGCCGGAGTACCGAGGCTGGACCGTGCCCGACGTGCTCCTGTCTGGGAACCACGGTCGGATCGACGTCTGGCGCCGTGAGCAGTCGCGGGTGAGGTCGGCGCTCTGAGGGGGCCGATCGACCGGATCACCGAGCGGCTTCCGCCCCCGTGGCGAACCGTGGTCGACTGGGTGCTCACGATCGTGATCGCGGTCGGCGCGGTGCTTGCGATCAAGGCCTTCGTAGTGAACCCGTACCGAATCCCGTCCTCGTCGATGGAGCCGACGCTCCACTGCGCGGAACCGGGCGACGGGTGCGTTGCCGGCTTCTCCGACCGCGTGCTCGCGAACCGCTTCGTCTACCGCTTCAAGGATCCCGGTCGCGGGGACATCATCGTCTTCGATACGCCGCCGGCCGCGCAGGCGCGCTGCGGTGCCGGCGGGACGTTCGTGAAGCGGCTGATCGGACTTCCGGGCGAGCGGATCGCCGAGCGAAACGGCGTGATCACGATCGACGGCAAGCGGCTCAGGGAGCCCTACCTCCCCGACGAGGCCCGTGCAAACGGCACCTTCCCGGAGCGGAAGGTCCCGGAGGGCCACTACTTCATGCTCGGCGACAACCGCGGCCAGTCGTGCGACAGCCGGGTCTGGGGTGCCGTCCCGCGCGGCAACATCATCGGCGAGGTCTTCGCGGTCTACTGGCCGCCGCAGCGAATCGGCTTCCGCTAGCATTCTCCGCCGGCTCCGGCCTCCTTTCCAATGGCGAATCCGATCCACCTGATCGAGCAGCGGCAGCTGCGTGAGGGCATTCCGCAGTTCAAGGCGGGTGACTCGGTGCGCGTACATTTTCAGGTCATCGAGGGCCAGCGACGGCGCGTTCAGGTCTTCGAGGGCGTTGTCATCAAGCGCCAAGGGCCGGGTGCGCGCGAGACGTTCACCGTGCGCAAGAGCTCTTTCGGCGTGGGCGTCGAGCGCACGTTTCCGCTGCACTCGCCCAAGATCGAGCGGATCGAAGTGGTCTCGATCGGCGACGTGAACCGGGCAAAGCTCTATTACCTCCGTGGACGGGTCGGCAAGAAGGCCCGCGTCCGGGCGAAGCAAGTCTGACCTGAGTCCGCCCGCCGCTTGGCCGCGGGCATGACCTCGCCCCGGACAGCTGCTCTGCGGGCCGGGAACCGAGCCCCGTCGGGCCAGGACCGGCTCGGCGGCAACGGAAGTGAGACGAATATGCAACGGTGACGCGCGGGTCGGATTTACTCTCTATCGTGATCTGCGTGCGCCGGAGCGGCAGAAAGCTTCTTGCCTTCGACCGCCGGTTGGGAGTTCGCTTCGTCGCCGGGGCGGACGAGGCTGGGCGCGGGAGCCTCGCTGGGCCGCTCGTCGTGGCGGGGGTCCTGTTCGACTACGAGCGGCTGCGCGACCACGCCTGCAGGCCGCTGGCGCTCCTGAACGACTCGAAGCAGGTCACACCGGAGGGGCGGGAGACGCTCTTTCGCGCCGTCACCCACTGCGCATCGCGGGTCGTCGTTCGTGTGATCCCTCCGGCGACCATCGATCGGGACGGGCTTCATCGCTCGAATCTCCGAGGCCTACGAGAGGCCTTGGCGGCGCTGGCTCCGCCGGCCGAGGCGTGCCTGGTCGACGGCTTCCGCCTCGGGCCGCTCGCGCCTCCGCACCAGGCCGTGGTCGACGGGGACGAGCGAAGCGCGGCGATCGCGGCCGCCTCGATCGTGGCCAAGGTGACCCGCGACCGCGCCATGCGCCGGCTGCACGCGCTCTACCCGCATTACGGCTTCGCCTCGCACGTCGGCTACATCACGCCGGGCCATTCGGCCGTCGTCCGGGCGCGCGGTCCGAGCGAGATCCATCGCCGCTCGTTCAACGCGCTCTGCTATGCGGACGTCGAGGCGCTCGAACCGGCTCGGACATAGTGCCCCGCCCATCCGCACTTCTTGCGGCTGCAAAGCCGCGCCATGCTGCGTCCTCCGTAGCCCGCGCACTAACGAGTACGCGGGCCCGCCACCTTCCCTGGCGGGCTTTTCGCGCGCGAGAAGCACGGGGACGTCACTGGACGGGGCAAAGCGCCGAGCGGCGCGTCCGCCGCCATTTCCTCCTGCGCGGCTACCGGGTTCTCGCCACGAACGCCTGGGCGGGCGGAAACGAGCTCGACCTCGTCGTGCGGCGCGGGCGCCAGCTGATCTTCTGCGAGGTGAAAGCGAAGACCGGAGACCGGTTCGGCCACCCGTGGGAGGCAGTCACGCCGGAGAAGGAGCGGCGGGTGCGCCGGGCGGTGGACGCCTGGCTGGCTGCGCGCCCCGAGCTCGCCGACCTCGACGTCGAGCTCGAGGCCGTCGCCGTGCGTGGGCGCCGCATCGAGCGTGCGCCGATCGGCTGACCTTCGAAACAGAATCGGCACAGCCCGCGCAGAGCTGCGCGGGGGTGCGTCCTACGCTCGGAGGATGCTTGCACGGGCCCACACCCATGCTCTCGTCGGGCTCGATGCACGCACCGTCGAGGTCGAGGCGCACCTCCAGCGCGGCTCGCCCGCCTTCGCGATCGTGGGCCTACCGGACAAGGCCTGCCAGGAGGCCAAGGAGCGTGTGCGAAGCAGCATCAAGAGCGCCGAGCTCGAGTGGCCGCGCTGCCGGTTGACGGTCAACCTCGCCCCGGCCGGATTGCGGAAGGAAGGCTCCGGTTACGATCTGCCGATCGCGCTTGCCGTCCTGGCTGCCGGCCGGCAGGTCCCCCCCGAGCGGCTCGGCGAGCACGCAGCGATGGGCGAGCTCGCGCTCGACGGGCGCGTGCGACCGGTTCCCGGTGCGCTCGTCGCCGCGGAGGCGGCGAGGCGAGCGGGCCTGCCGTACCTTTTCTGCGCCCGGGAGTCGGCCCCGGAGGCCCTGCTGGCGGGGGTCGAGGCCGTGCCCGTTCGTCATCTGGGTGAGGCGGCGGCCTACCTACGCGGCTCGTTTCGGCCCGAGCCGGTCGAGGCGGCCGCACGCGCGGCGCCGTTTCGGGATCCGGATCTTGCCGACGTACGCGGGCAGGAGCGCGCCCGACGCGCGCTCGAGATCGCCGCGGCCGGAGGGCACAACCTCCTCCTCGCCGGCCCACCGGGTACTGGCAAGACGATGCTGGCGCGACGGCTGCCCGGCATCCTTCCCGCCCTCACCCAGGAGCAGGCGCTCGAGGTGACGCGTATCCACTCGGTCGCGGGCATCCTCCCGGCCGGGCACGGCCTGGTCGAGCGGCCGCCCTTTCGAGCTCCGCACCACACTGCGTCGACACCCGCGATCGTCGGAGGCGGCCCGGGGCCGAGGCCCGGGGAGGTCACGCTCGCCCACCGCGGCGTCCTCCTACTCGACGAGTTGGGCGAGTTTCCGCGGCCGGCGCTCGAGGCGCTTCGCCAGCCGCTGGAGGACGGGACGGTCGCGGTCGCGCGGATCATGGGCCGCGTGCTCTTCCCGGCGCGCTTTCTCCTGGTGGGCACGATGAACCTCTGCCCCTGTGGCGCACGTGGGGATCCCGGAGTGGAGTGCTCCTGCTCTCCGCAGCGCCTCGCTGCGTATCGGGAGAAGCTCTCGCGGGCGCTCCTCGACCGCTTCGATCTCGTCGTTACCCTGCCGCGGGCGCGATCTGTCGAGGTGGCCGGCGCGCGGGGCGAGGGCTCGAGCGGCGTCGCTCACCGCGTTGCGGCGGCGCGGGAGTCGCTTGCCGGCGGGCCCCCTTGTCCGACGCCGGCAGCGTCGGAGCTGCTCGCTCGCGCCGTCGACCGGGTCGGCCTCTCAGCTCGCGGCCACGCGCGCGTTTCCCGCGTCGCCGCGACGGTCGCCGCGCTCGCCGGCGCCGAGTCGGTGGCGGCGGAGCATGTGGCCGAAGCGCTCTCCTACCGCTCTCCGAGTGAGCTGGCGGTGGCGGCATGACGATCCGGACGCTCAAGCGGGGACGACCCGGGTACCCCGCGGCCCTGGCAGAGCTTCACGATCCTCCGGCCGTGCTCTTCGTGCGGGGCGAGCGCATCGAGCTCCTGGAGAAGCCGGCAGTAGCGATCGTCGGCGCCCGCAGCTGTTCGGCGTACGGCGCCCAGGTCGCCCGCTCACTCGCGCGCGAACTGGCGGCCGCCGGGCTCGTCGTCGTCAGCGGTCTCGCACGAGGAGTGGACGGCGAGGCCCACCGCGGTGCGATCGAGGCGGGCGGGACGACCGTCGCCGTCCTGGGCTGCGGGATCGACCGCGACTACCCGGCCCGGCACGCCGAGCTGGCGCGGCGAATAGCCGAGGTGGGACTCGTCGTCGCCGAGTACCCGCCCGGGACGGAGCCGGCGCCCTGGCGCTTCCCGGCTCGCAACCGGGTCATCGCAGCGCTGGCCCGCGCGACGGTGATCGTCGAGGCGCGTGAGCGGTCCGGCGCGCTGATTACGGCCGACTTCGCGCTCGAGCTCGGTCGCGAGGTCTTCGCCGTACCTGGCGAGATCTGCGCCGCGCTCTCCGCAGGGACGAACGGCCTCATTCGTCAGGGCGCAGCGCCGCTCCTTGGCGCCGACGACGTGCTGGAAGCACTGGGGATCGCTGGACGACCTCGGCCCGCGCCTGTGCTCTCGGCCGGCGCCACCGCCCTTCTGGAGCTGCTGCGAGACGGCCCGGCCGGGGTCGACGAGCTCGTCGCGCGCTCCCGCTGCGCCGCGGCGGACGTCGCAGCCGCGCTCGTCGAGCTCGAGCTGACCGGCCTCGCGGCCCAGGCCGACGGCGTCCATCGCGCCTTGGGAACTACGATCGCGGCTTGACCGTTCCGCTGTGGCTCGACGCCGAGACGCCCAGGTACGCGCCCCTCCCGGGCGATGAGTCGATCGATGTCGCCATCGTCGGGAGCGGAGTCACCGGGCTCGCCTGCGCACGCTCGCTCGCCCTCGGTGGCGCAAGCGTGCGCGTTGTCGAGGCGCGGCGGATCGGAAGCGGCGCCAGCGGGCGAAACGGCGGGTTCGCCCTACGCGGCACGGCCGTGCCGTATGACCGTGCCCGCCTCCCGGGGCTCACTCGCTTCACAGAGGAGGCACTCGACCGGATCCGCGAGCTCGCCGGCGACGCCTTCCGCCCTGTGGGAAGCCTGCGCGTCGCGGTGGACGAGGCGGAGCTCGCCGACCTCCAGCTCGAGCACGACGCGCTCGCAGAAGACGGTTTCGCGGTCGAGTGGCGCAGGCGGGAGGAGCTCCCCGCCGCGATTCGCGAGCACGCAGTCGGCGGCCTCTTCCATCCGCCGGACGGCGCCTTCGACCAGGGACGCTGGGTGCGGAAGCTGGCGGGGCTGGCGCACGAAGCTGGGGCGCGCCTCGCTGAGGAAACGCGCGCGACCTCGCTTGAGGGAACGACGCTCGTCACGGACCGGGGCCGGGTCTCGGCTGACGCGGTCGTGGTCGCGACGGACGGGTACACAGCGGGCCTCCTCGACGATCTCGACGAGGCAGTCGTCTCTTTTCGCGGCCAGGTCCTCGCCACCGAGGCGCTCGACGAGCGGTTCTTCCCGTGTCCGATCTACGCTCGCTGGGGGTACGACTACGTCCAGCAGCTCCACGACGGGCGCGTGGTGATCGGGGGTCGCCGCGACACCGACCTCGAGGCCGAGACAACCCGCGAGGAGCGGCCGACCGAGCTGATCCAGAGCCGGATCGAGGCGCTGCTACGCGAGCTCGTGGGAGAGGCGCCGCGAATCACTCACCGCTGGGCGGGCCTCATGGGCTACACGCGGGACTTCCTCCCGCTGGTGGGCCCGCTGCCGGCCCGTGACGGCGTCTGGGTCTCGGCCGGGTACTCCGGCCACGGAAATGTCCTCGGTTTCGCTTGCGGGGAGGCCGTGGCCGCGGCGATCCTGGGCGCGCTGGACCCGCGCCTCGCGCCCTTCAGTCCGGGAAGGACTCCGGTCGCTCGACCGCTCGCGTGAAGAGCTCGTCGTCGATGTTGCGCCCCGTCACGATCAGGACGACCGGGCCCTCGACGTCCTCGAGCTGATCGAGCGCTGCGAGGCCGGCGCCCGCCGCCCCCTCCGCGCGAATCCCCGCCCGCGCGAACGCGCCGACCGCCTCGGCGATCTCGCGCTCCGAGACGAGGAGCATCCGGCTCGCGACCTCGCCGAGCACGCGCACCGCGAGCGGGATCGCCACCCGGACGGCGAGGCCGTCGGCGAAGGTCGCGCTTCGCTCTGACTCGACCAGGTAGCCCTTCTCCCAACTCTCGGCCATCACGGGCGCCTCTCTGGCGGCGACCCCGATCCGCTCGGTCTCGGGCGAGCGGCGGCAGACAGCGATCGCGATCCCACCGAGGAGCGCGCCGTTTCCGACTGGGACCACCACGGCCGCAGGCGTGACCTCGAGCTCCTCGAAGATCTCGTCCGCGATCGTGCCGTAGCCGTCGTACTGCTCGCGCTCGGCTCCGTCCTCGAAGAACGGAAGCTCTCGTCCCGCCGCGAACGCGCGGGCCTGCTCCTTGGCGGCGTCGAGATCCGCCCCGACCAGGCGGATGTCCGCGCCGAGGCGCTCGACGTGCGCAAGCTTCGTCGCGCTCGCGCTCTCGGGTGCGTAGACGTAGGCGCGCAGTCCGAGGCGCTCGGCAGCCCAGGCGGTCGCCGCTCCGTGGTTCCCTGTCGAAGCAGTGACGACGGAGGAGGCCCCGTCTCGTCGATAGCGCTCGAGCGTCGGCAGCGCCCCGCGCCACTTGAACGCGCCGAGCTCATGGACGTCCTCGCGCTTCAGGAAAAGGTCCCGGCCCCGTGCCAACTCGGGTGGCGCTGGCTCGAGCGGCATCGGCGGACCCGCGGCGTCTCTCACGGCGGAGAGCATCGCCGAACGGGGCCGGCGCCCGCAACGCATGCAGGACATAGCGGAACGAAACTAGACTCGGGCCGCATGACGCGCCGACGGAACGGCGAGGGCGGCTCCGCGGCGGAGATCGTCTTCCGCAACGTGACGAAGCGCTACGCCGAGCGCACGGAGGCTGCCGTGCGCGACCTCTCGCTCGAGATTCCCGCAGGCGAGATCTGCGTGCTCATCGGCCCCTCCGGGAGCGGCAAGACGACCGCGATGAAGATGGTGAACCGCCTGATCTCGATCACCGAAGGTGACATCACGATCGACGGGCAAAGCGTGAAGGACCTCGACGTGACCGAGCTGCGTCGCGGAATCGGCTACGTCATCCAGCAGATCGGCCTCTTCCCGCACATGAGCGTCGAGGACAACATCGCGACCGTTCCGCGCCTGCGCGGCTGGGACAAAGGCCGGATCCGCGAGCGGGTTCGAGAGCTCCTCGAGCTGGTTGGCCTCGACCCTGACGAGGATCCCGGCCGCTACCCGTCCGAGTTCTCGGGCGGCCAGCGCCAGCGGGTCGGTGTCGCGCGTGCGATGGCCGCGGACCCGCCGATCATGCTGATGGACGAGCCCTTCGGCGCGATCGATCCGATCACCCGGGAGCGCCTCCAGAACGACTTCCTGCGCCTGCATGCCCTCATCCGCAAGACCGTCATCTTCGTCACCCATGACATCGACGAGGCGATCAAGATGGGCGACCGGATCGCCATCCTGCGCCCCGGCGGTGTCCTCGCGCAGTACGACACGCCGGACACGATCCTCGCGAGCCCGGCCGACGAGTTCGTCGCGGACTTCGTCGGCGCAGACCGCGGCCTCAAGCGGCTCTCCCTTCGGCGCCTGCGTGACATCGAGCTCGACCCGGTCCCGCCGGGAAACGGCGTCACGCGGATCGACGCCGACACGACCCTCCGCGACGCCCTCTCGCTCATGCTCGCAGGCCAGATCGAGCGCCTGCTCGTCATGGACGAGCAGCGGCCGCTCGGGATCTGCACGGTTGACGTGATCGGCCGCCTCCTCGCCACCCGCGGAACGGACGCCCCCGCGTGATCGCCCTGGCCGACCCGGGCCGTCTCGCGCAAGAGCCGGTCATCCCGGAGTTCGGCCAGGGGAGCGACTGCGTCCGAGAGAACCGCCAGTTCTGCTGGGACTGGTTCCAGAGCCGTTTCGACGACGTGTTCTGGCCGCGGATCGTCGAGCACGTCGAGCTGACGCTGATCGCCGTCGGGATCGGCTTTGCGATCGCCTTCGCCGCCGCGCTCTTCGCGCACCGCTACGGCTGGTTCGACACGCCGTTCACCGTCTTCTCGGGCTTCCTGTACACGGTCCCGAGCCTCGCCCTGTTCCAACTCCTGGTTCCGATCACGGGTCTCACCTGGACGAGTGCCGAGATTGCGCTCGTTTCCTACACCCTCCTCATCCTCTTCCGGAACACGCTGACGGGCCTGCGCGGGGTCCCCGAGGACGTGAAGGAGGCGGCGCGGGGGATGGGTCTGACGACCCGTCAAATCCTGACGCGCGTCGAGCTACCGCTCGCATTCCCCGCGATCATGGCGGGGCTCCGGATCGCAACGGTCACGACGATCAGCCTGACGACCGTGGCCGCGTTCATCGGGGCGGGCGGTCTCGGGCAGCCGATCTTCAATGCGCTCCAGGGCGGCTTCAAGACGCAGTTCGTCGCCTCGGGCGTCCTGGCCGTGCTGCTCGCGCTGATCGCGGACGCCCTGTTGGTCATCGTCCAGCGCGTGGCGACCCCCTGGGCACGCGCACGGGCGCGAGTGAGGGCGGCCTAGGTGGAGACCTTCATCGACGCCTTTCGCTTCCTCGGCAACAACCCGGGCCTCATGTGGGAGAAGACGGTCGACCATCTCGCCCTCTCGGCGGCCGCGGTCGCCGTGGCGATCGTGATCGCCGTCCCCCTCGGAGTCTGGCTCGGCCATGTCCACCGCGGCTCGTTCCTCGCGATCAACGCCTCGAATGTCGGGCGAGCGCTCCCGAGTCTCGCGCTCATCTCGATCGGACTCGGGATCCTCGGGATCGGCTTCGTCAACGTGCTCGTGGCCATGGTCATCCTGGCCATCCCGCCGATGCTGACGAACGCCTACGTCGCCGTGGACGGGGTTGATCCGGACGCTGTCGAGGCGGCGAGGGGAATGGGAATGCGCCCCTCTGAGGTTCTTGTCAGAGTGGAGCTACCCCTCGCTCTGCCGCTCGTCTTCGCGGGCATCCGCACCGCGGTCGTCTACGTGATCGCGACGGCCGCGCTCGCTTCGATCGCGGGCGGGCAGAGCCTCGGGGACATCATCCTGAACCAGCCGACGTACGGCTTCGCAGGTGTGATCGCGGGCTCCATCGCCGTGGCCGCGCTCGCGTTCGCCGCGGAGGGGCTCTTCGCCCTCCTCCAGCGCGCGGTCACCCCGCGCGGAATGCGCAAGGAACGGGCCGGCCGACTCGTCGGGCCCGCGATCGAAGGAGTCTGACCGAAGGAAAGGAGCTCGACCCGTGAAGAGATCGATCCACGTATCCGCCGTACTGCTTCTCGCGCTCGCCCTCGCGCTCTTCGCCGCCGCCTGTGGTGGGGACGACGACGGAGGCGGGGGGGACGCGGCAGCTCCGACGACCACCGAGGAGGAGGGCGGGGGCCAAGTCGGTGAGGGCAAGTCGCTCACACTCGGCACGAAGGACTTCCCCGAGGAGTTCATTCTCGGTGAGCTCTACGCGCAGGCGCTCGAGGCGCAGGGCTACTCGGTGGAGCTGAAGAAGAACATCGGCTCGACCGAGATCATCGACAAGGCCCTCACGAGCGGCGAGATCGACGCGTATCCGGAGTACCTGGGCGTGACGGTCGCCGTCGTCGCGCGGCAGAACGTCGTGGCGAAGAGCTCGGAGGAAACGTACGACCTTGCCAAGGAGTTCTACGAAGGCCGTGGCCAGACGATCAGCGAGCAGACGCCCTTCTTCGACGTTGACGCGATCGGCACGACGGCCGAGTTCGCCGAGGCGAACGGCCTGAAGACGGTCGCCGACTTGAAGAAGCTCGACAGCTTCACGATCGGAGCCCGGCCCGAGTTCAAGGACCGCTTCCAGGGTCTCAAGGGCATGCGTGAGGAGTACGGGCTGACCAACGCCAAGTTCGTCCAGTTGGCCCAGGGCATCACGTACCAGGCACTGGACGATAAGTCGGTGGACACGATCAACGTGTTCTCGACCGACGCTCAGCTCGCGAGCGGGAAGTACGTCGTCCTCGAGGATCCGAAGGGGATCTTCGGCTACCAGAACGTCGCGCTCGTGATCGACCAGGAGAAGCTGGACGAGCTCGGCGGCGACGACTTCATGACGATCGTGAACAGCGTGAACAAGCTGCTCACGAACGACGCGATCATCTCCATGAACAAGGCTGTCGTCCTCGACAAGCAGCCGGAGGCGGAGGTCGCCAAGGCCTTCCTCGAGGCGAACGGCCTCCTGGCGGGAAGCTCGTAGGAATCGGCGGGGCGGGGACGCCAGGCATCCCCGCCCCGCC
>JACCXC010000065.1 GCA_013697275.1 Actinomycetota bacterium
GCGCCCGCCTCCCCTCCCCGGCCGAGCCGAGGGCGGAGTCGGCGTACAGGTCGGCCAGGCCAGCCGCCTGGCGGCGCAGGTCGGCGAGGGTGTCGTCGCGCGTCTTCTCCTGGAAGAGGCGGACGGCGAAGAGAGCCGTGACCAGCGCGGCCACGACGATCCCAGCGAGGAAGAGCGCCGGCAGCTTGAACCGGAGCGAAAACATGTTTACGAAGGTTACGGAGAGGGCGACGCGGTCGCCGCCTTCGGCTCCGTTGCGACCTTGTAGCCGACCCCCCAAACGGTGACGATCGGACATGCTTCGCCGAGCTTCCGGCGCAACTGCCCGACGTGCACGTCGACGGTGCGGGTGTCGCCCGCGAAGGTGTAGCCCCACACGCGCTCGAGGAGCTGGTCGCGCGTCAGGACGAGCCCGCGGTGATCGAGGAGCTCCCAGAGAAGGTCGAACTCCTTTGGTGCGAGCTGCACTTCCTGGCCCTCGACCGTTACCTCTCGCCGCCCGGAGTCGATCCGCAGGGCCTTGAACTCGAGCGCGGCGACCTCGGGATCGCGCCGGCGAGTCGTGGAGCGCCGCAGGACGGACTTCACACGGGCGACGAGCTCGCGCGGGTTGAACGGCTTCGTCAGGTAGTCGTCCGCGCCGACCTCGAGCCCGATGATCTTCTCCACGTCGTCGTCGCGTGCGGTGAGCATGAGGATCGGGACGTCAGAACGCTGGCGGATCCGGCGGCAGACGTCGATCCCGTCCAGGTCGGGCAGCATGAGGT
Organism: Actinomycetota bacterium; assembly: GCA_013697275.1. Lineage (GTDB taxonomy): Bacteria > Actinomycetota > Thermoleophilia > Gaiellales > Gaiellaceae > JACCXC01. The sequence goes on from JACCXC010000065.1 coordinate 768, forward strand.
CGAGCACGATCAGCGCCGGGGACTCCGTGCCGGCCTTCGCGAGCGCTTCGGCGCCGTTTCGCGCCACCCCGACGTCGAAACCGGCCTTCTGGAGGTAGACCGAGACGAAAGAGGCGATGTTCGCCTCGTCCTCGACGACGAGGATCCGTTGGCGGGCATCCATCATTCGCTACCGAATGGTGACAGAGCCACCGGAGGAAAGTCGCGCGCTAGCCCAGGCGGAAGGTGCGAGCCAGGCGCGGCCAGCGCCTGGCATCCGCCTCGCCGAGCTTGAAGGTTCCGCCCGTGCCCTTGAGCGTGACCGAGCCTTCGATCACCGCGCTCGCGTTGATGCCCGACCCCACGAGCGTCGCGCGCCACCGTCCCTCGTAGACCGAGAAGCTGAGGTCGCGGCCCGAACAGACGACTGTGCGGCGGTAGCGATGGCGGCGCTCGCAGCCGGAGAGCTCGACAGTCGTGCGCTCGCCGCGCGGCAGGTCGACGATCGCGATTCGTCCGCGCGCGACGGTGCCGAGCATGGCCCCGTCACGACTGACGACGATCGCCGTGCCGCGACCGTTCTCGAGCGCCAGCAGACCTCCTTCGCCCTCCAGGCCCCGCGAGAGCTGTGCGTCCGCGACCGGCGGAGCAATCGCCACCGCGAGGAAGCAGAGCACGAAGGGAAGTCGCCGGTACACGCTCCAAGTGTGGCCCCTCCCGGTCTAGGCCGCGTGAGCGGCCTGTAAAGACTCTGTAACCTCGCGCGCCTCATGGGACGCGACGAAAAGCTCGCGCTGCTCGAAGCGGATCTCGACCCCGATCCGGTCGCGCAGTTCCGGCGCTGGTTCGCCGACGCCGCCGAGGCGGAGCTGCGGCTGCCGGAGACGATGATCCTCGCGACAGCGAGCGCGGATGGAGCACCCTCGGCCCGCACCGTGCTCCTCAAGGGGGTGGACGCGCGCGGGTTCGTCTTCTTCACGAACTACACGTCTCGCAAGGCCCGCGAGCTCGCTGAGAACCCACGGGCTTCCCTCGTCTTCCTCTGGGACGCGCTCGGGCGCCAGGTGCGCGTCGAGGGCGCGGTGAGGCGCGTGCCCGTCGACGAGTCGGAGGCGTACTTCCGCACCCGTCCGCGGGGCAGTCAGATCGGCGCGCTGGCCTCGCCCCAGAGCGCGGTTCTCTCGACCCGCGAAGAGCTCGAGCAGCGCGTAGCCGAGCTCGAGTCTGAATACGAAGACCGGGAGGTACCGACCCCGACCTCCTGGGGCGGCTTCCGCCTCACCCCCGAGACGATCGAGTTCTGGCAGCACCGTGAGAGCCGGCTGCACGACCGGCTTCGCTACCGGCAGCGGGCAGGCAACGAGGGCGGCTGGCTGATCGAGCGGCTCGCGCCGTGACGAGTCCGTCGCGGGTCCGCGCCGCGTCCGTGACGGACGCCCGCGCCGTCCGGGCGACATGATCTGCTCGGGAGGAACCGCGCGCCGAGACCCGAACGAGGCGCCGGAGCGGCGAGCATGACGCGCGAGATCCACCATGAGCGAACTCTCCGCCTCCTCGAGGTTCGGTTGGAGACCCTCGCCGAGGCAACCGAGCGCTCCCTCTCAGGACAACGACCCCTGGAGCACCGAGTCCTTGCAATCGAGGCGGCGACGCGCCATGCCGTCGAGCTCGACGTGCTGACCACGGCCGAGGCGCGCCGGATCTGGGCCGAGGTTGGCCGGCGCCACCCGGACGTTGCGTGGTGCCGGCGCGGGTGCCCTGGCCTCGCCGCCTAGGCGTCACGTGTCGTAGACGAAGAAGCCGCGCCCGGTCTTGCGGCCGAGGAGGCCGTCGCCGGCCATGCGGACGAGCCGCTGGGGAGGGGCCATGCGAGGCTCCCCGAGCGCGGCGTGCAACGCCTCTGACGCGTGCACGTGGATGTCGACTCCGATCAGGTCGATTAGCGCGCACGGTCCGATCGGCCAGTTGACGCCGAAGCGCATCGCCCTGTCCAGGTCTTCCGGGCTCACGCCCGCCTCGTCGAGGACGCGCACGCAGTCGTTGAGCAGAGGGATGAGAATCCGGTTGACGACGAACCCCGGCGTGTCTCCGCACCGAATCGGCTCTTTCCCGATGCGCTTGGCGAAGGCGTACGCCGTCTCGTAGCGCTCCTCGTCCACGAACTCCGTTCGCACGACTTCGACGAGGGGCAGCACCGGGGCCGGGTTGAAAAAGTGCATCCCGACCACGCGCTCGGGCCGGCCCGTCGCGCGCGCGAGCGCGGTGACGGAGAGCGCGGACGTGTTGGTCGCCAGAATCGTGTCGGCGGCGACGAGCCGGTCGAGCTCGGCGAAGAGCTCGCGCTTCGCCTCGAGGTCCTCCACGATCGCCTCGATCACGAGGCCGCAGCCGGTCAGGTCGGCCCGGTCGGTCGAGAGCTGAAGGCGGTTCAGGGCCGCGTCGCGCTCCGCGGCGCTCATGCGGCCCTTCTCGACGCCGCGGCCGAGGTAGTGCGTGATGCGGCCGCGGGCTCGCTCGACGAGCTCTGGGGCGACCTCGACTCCGACGGTCTCGACGCCTGCCTGCACGCAGACCTGGGCGATCCCCGCTCCCATGGTGCCGAGGCCGACCACGCCGACCCTGCCGACCTCCGCCGCCATGGTTCAATACTCGCATGGCGGTCGCAGCGCGGGAGCGAGGGCTGCTCGTCGACGGCGAGTGGGTCGAGACCGGCGAGTGGCAGGAGGTCAAGTCGCCCTACTCCGGCGAGGTCGTCGGCCGCGTCGCGCGAGCTGACAC
>JACCXC010000104.1 GCA_013697275.1 Actinomycetota bacterium
GTCGGCCCACTAGGCGGGCACCTCGGCGTCCGCGGAGGCGCACGCCGCAACGCCCCTGGTGGCCTGCACCCGGCCATGGCCCGCGCGGCCCGGTGGGGCCGGGGGAGGAGCGCAATCGTCCCTCGCGGCGGACGGCCGGGTGCGCGCCGTGTTCCTCTTTCGACGGAGCTGCGCGGCTGTCGTGACGGTGCCTGGCACCTGGACACGGCCCGCCCGGACGGGTCCGCGGGCAAGCCGAGCGGAAGGATCGGGAGCGCCCCGGCGTTCGAGAAGCCGTTGACCCTCCTCTACGACAGCGCGGTCTCGGGCAACTGCTACAAGGTGCGGCTCCTCCTCGCGCACCTGGGCATCCCCTACGAGCGCCGCGAGGTCGACGTCGTCGACCGCTCGAACCGGCCCGAGCTGCTCGGCGGCCTGAACCCGGCTCTTCGCGTGCCGACGCTCGTCCTCGACGACGGCAGGGCGCTCGCCGAATCGGGCGCGATCCTCTGGTACTTCGGCGAGGGGACGAGCTTCGTCCCTGAAGGCCGGTACGAGCGCGCGCAGGTTCTCCAGTGGATGTTCTTCGAGCAGTACGACCACGAGCCGGCACTCGCCGTCGTTCGCTTCTGGCTTGCCTACTCCGGCCGACCGGAGGCCTTTGCCGACCGCCTCGACGAGCGAACGGCGGCCGGCTATCGAGCGCTCGACGCAATGGAGCGGCACCTTGACCGGCACCCGTACCTCGTCGGCGAGGGCATGACGCTCGCCGACATCGCGCTCTACGCGTACACGCACGTCGCCCACGAAGGCGGGTTCGACCTCGAGAGCTATCCCGCGGTTCGCGCCTGGCTCGACCGCATCCGAGCCGAGCCGGGCCACGTCCCGATCGACGCCTGAGCCGGGGTTACCCGTACGGCCGGACGGGTGTAAAGCTAACTTGACAACGCCGCGACCGGCGGGCTAGCTTGTCGGTGTCAAGCAAGCTTTACACGAGCACAGGGAGGTAATAGTGAACAGGTTCAGGAACTCGGCAAAGTGGAGGGAAATCGCCGTTGGGCTCGCCACGGCCGGCGCCGTTGCCCTCGGTTTGGTCGCCGTCGGTCTCTCGGAAGTGAGCTGGGCGCCCTTCTTCGTCGTAGCGGTCGCAGGCAGCAGCGGCCGCAGCTGCCTCGATCCGAGGGGAGCGCGTCTCTAGGGCGCGCCCCCTCGGGGACGTTGAAGAACGAGATCCGGGAACTACGAACCGCGCGCGGCCTCTCGCAGCAGGAGCTGGCCGAGGAGATGGACGTGTCGCGCCAGACGATCAACTCGATCGAGACCGACCGGTACACGCCCTCGCTCCCGCTTGCCCTCTCCCTCGCACGCTTCTTCGGGCGATCGGTCGAGGAGGTCTTCCATGACGATGACCGGCGGTAGCGAGCGGCGCCCATCCCGCCGGTGGTGGCGCAGCCGGTGGTGGATGCCGGCGTTCTCTCTCTCTTCCTCGGCGGCCTCGTCCTGGCCGCCTTCTGGATCGGGGGTGACCCACGGGGCGGGATCCAGGGCTTCGCCGTCCTGGCGGGGGTCGGCCTGATCTTCCTGCTGGGCTCGCGCAGCGAGACGCTCCGAGGGCTCGGCGGGCCCGGACGGGACGAGCGGTGGCTCATGATCGACGTCTGGGCGACGGCCTTCGCGGGCCTCGTCTTGATCACGGTCCTGATCGGTGCCTGGCTCGTCGAGATCGCCCGCGGCGAGGACGGGAGCCCTTACGCGTTGCTCGGCGCCGTCGCCGGTATCGCCTACGTGCTCGCCGTCGCGTACCTACGGTTCCGGCGATGACACTCGAGACGCATGCGACGGTCTTCCTCGTCGATGACGTCTCACGGGCCGTCGCGTACTACCGCGACGCTCTCGGCTTCGAGATCGAGCTCTACCGGCTTCCGGATCATTACGGCTACGCCCGCCGGGACGGGGTCAGCATCCATTTCGCCAGCTTCGAGGGGGCGGGCCCGCGCCCGAACAGCGTCTCGGTTCCGCCAGACATGTTCGACGCCTACGTCTACGTCGACGACGTGGACGGTCTCCACGAGGAGCTTTCGGGCCGCGGTGCCGAGATCGTGCACGGGCCGGTGAACCAGGGCTACGGGCTGCGCGAGTTTCGGGTGCGCGACCCGCACGGCTACGTCCTGGCCTTCGGCCGGGTGTCGAAGAGCTAAGGACCTTCGATCGGGCTCTCGGTCTCGTCGGAGTCGAGCGCGCCTTCGCGCTCGCCCTCGTCCTCGCCGTAGCCCTTGCCCTGTTGCTCCTCGAGCAGGTCGTCCTCCCGCTCAGGCGCGTGATCGGTCATGTCGGTTCCGTACCCAGCTCGAGGAGGCTGCGAACGTCGAGCGGGGCGGTATAGATGTCCCAGCCGCCGCCGGGGCGCTTCGGCCACTCGTCGCGCGGGCGATCCCAGTAGAGCTCGACGCCGTTGTCGTCGGGGTCGCGGAGGTAGAGCGCCTCGCTCGCGCCGTGGTCCGACGCGCCCGAGAGGCGGATGCCCGCTTCGAGCACGCGGTGCAGCGCGTCGGCGAGCGCTTCGCGCGTGGGATAGCGGACGGCCACGTGGTAGAGGCCCGTCGTGTGTGCCGGCGGCGGCTCACCGCCGCGGCTCTCCCACGTGTTCAGCCCGATGTGGTGGTGGTAGCCGCCGGCCGAGATGAAGGCGGCCTGGTCGCCGATCTGGGCCTGCACCTCGAAGCCGAGCACGTCGCGCCAGAAGTCGAGGGAGCGCTCGAGATCGGACACCTTGAGGTGAACATGACCGATGTCCACCCCAGGGTCGATCGGTGGGGTCATGCGCGGAGGCTCTACCAGCGCGATCTGCGGCCGCGGCGCGACGTGTACAGGGTGCGTGGGCGCGCGACGACCATCCCGCCGTCGGTCTCGAACGCATTGCGGTGGCCGAGGCGCATGGCGACTCGGCTGACGTCTGCCTGCTGCTCCGGCAGGACGAAGGTGATGCCGCTGCCGTTCCTGCCCGCGCGGCCGGTCCGGCCGACTCGATGCACGTAGCCCTTGTCGTCCTCGGGCGGATCGAAGTTGATCACGTGCGTGATGTCCGCGAGGTCGAGGCCGCGGGCGGCGACATCGGTCGCGATCAGCGTCTTCACCTGACCGGCCCGGAAGCGCCCGAGGGCCCGCTCGCGCGCGCCCTGCGTCATGTCGCCGTGGAGCGCGAGCGCGGTGACGTCCCTCCGGTTGAGCTTCTGCGCGAGGCGGTCTGCGCCGCGCCTGGTGCGGACGAAGACCAGCGCGAGATCGCGGTCTGCCTGGAGCTCGGCGACCAGCGCGTCGACCTTCCCGTCCTGAGTGACCGAGACGAAGCGGTGGTCGACGTCGCCCATTTCGAGCTCGGCCGGGAGGCCGGTCTCGAAGCGGGCGGCGTTGCGGGTGTAGGCCCGCGCCAGCTCGCCGACCTCGCCGTCGAGCGTGGCGGAGAACAGCATCGTCTGGCGGTCGCGCGGCACGTGGCGGAGGATGCGCTCGACCTGGGGCTTGAAGCCCATGTCCAGCATCCGGTCGGCCTCGTCGAGCACGAGGGTTTGGACGCGGTCGAGCGAGACCATCCGGCGGTCGAGGAAGTCCTGCAGGCGCCCGGGCGTCGCGACGAGGAAGTGCGCGCCCTTTAGGCGCTTGGCCTGCGCGCCGAGGGCCGCGCCGCCGTAGGCGAGAGCGACCCGGAGGCCTTTCGGGCGTCCGACGGCCTCGAGCTCCTCGGCGACCTGCAAGGCGAGCTCACGCGTCGGGACGAGGACGAGCGCGGCGGGCGTGTCCGCCTCGCGCGATGTCCGCTCGACGAGCGGAAGCGCGAAGGCGAGGGTCTTGCCCGAGCCGGTCGGGGACTGGGCGAGAATGTCCGCCCCCTCGAGCGCGTCGGGCACGACGATCTCCTGGATCTGAAATGGCGAGTGGATGCCGCGGGCGGCGAGCGCCTGCACGATGGGTGCGCTCACGCCGAGCGCGGCAAAAGACTGCTGGGACAACGGTTCTACTCCTTGATTCGGGGTTCGAGATCCAGACTCGAAACCGCCGAAGGAGGAACGAGAAGCTGAATCTCACGGGACGATCCTGTGCCGTCCGTGCTCTCAAAGTAGCAGACATTCCTCGTGACGCCTGCTACCGTGCGGGCGGAATCAGAACGTGTTCGGTTGCGCGTGAGTGCCTTCCCTACCGTTCGTGACTTAGTGCAGGGAGGTGTTTTCATGGCAACAGGAACCGTCAAGTGGTTCAACGACTCGAAGGGCTACGGGTTCATCTCGCCCGACGACGGGTCGAAGGACGTCTTCGTCCATCACTCGAGCATCGCGGGCACGGGCTTCAAGTCGCTCGCCGAGGGCGCGAAGGTCGAGTTCGAGGTCGAGGACGGCCCCAAGGGCCCCCAGGCGTCGAACGTCATGCAGGCCGGAGCGTAGTGGCCCAGAAGGAAGAGAAAGTCGAGCTCGAGGGCGAGGTCGTCGAAGCCCTGAGCAACGGCAAATACCGGATCGCTCTCGACAACGGACACGAGACGCTCGGTTACGTAGCCGGGAAGATGCGGCGCTATCGCATCCGCGTTCTTCCGGGCGACCGGATCAAGATCGAGCTCTCGCCGTACGACCTGACGCGCGGCCGGATCGTCTTCCGCTTCAAATAGGCGCGTGGGCCGGGTTCGCCCGGCCCTCCGCCTCTTCTGCCTCCTGCAGTTCACGGGCGACGTCGGCCATACAGGCGAAGCGAGCTCCGTGCTCGCCGCAGTGGCGGATGAAGGCCTCGAGCATGGCGATGCGGTGCCCGCGTCCGATCACCTGCGGGTGCATCGTGACCGTGAGGACGCCGCCGTCCACGTGCCCGTCCATCCAGTCGAACTCGCCCTGCCAGATCTCGAGCACCTGGCTCGGGGTTGCCCCACCCTTCCGGTACGGGTCGAAGTTGGACTGGAAGTGCACCCAGTCATCGAGCTCGAAGGAGAGAGGAAGCTCCCAGAGGCGAGATTCGCGTCCTCGCTCGAGCCGCACGCCGCGGGCAACCTTGTCGCCGATCCGAGGGTGGAAGGGCGTGTAGTCGTCGGTCATTAGGCTCGAGTCGTAGAGGAAGCCGCTCTCCTCCACGAGCCCGAGGGTCGATTCCGACAGATCGGCCGAGGGAGAGCGAAACCCGAGGGGGGTCACGCCGATCGCCTCGAGCGCTCCCCACGCCCGCTCCATGTCCGTGCGTTCCTCCTCCCGCGTCTGGCCGCTCGGGTCGATGTGCGCGTAGGAGTGGTGCGCGACCTCGTGGCCGGCTTCGATGATCCGCCGCGTCTCCTCCGGAAAGGACTCGACCGTGTGGCCCGGGACGAAGAAGGTGGCGTCGAGCCCGTGGGCGTCGAGGAGATCGAGGACGCGCGGGACTCCGACCCGCGCACCGTACTCGCCGCGCGCGAGCGAAGCCGGCGTCGGCCGGTCGTGCGCGAGCCAGACCGACATCGCGTCGAAGTCGAACGTGAGGCAGACCGTGCTTCCCGGCACGATCAGCCGATCGTATGCGGTGGCTTGCGGGCGAGACGAAGGAAGAGCGCCCACGCGAGTCCGGCGGCGGCGACGTAGCCGGCGGTGCTCGCGAGCGCGGCCCCCTCGGTGCCGTAGCGCGGGATGAGGGCGAAGGCGAGCGCGAGTGTGAGCAGCCCGCCGGCGGCGGCGACACCGACGCTCAGCCTCGGGCGGCCCCGGCGGACCGAGAGGTAGACGACCAGGACGCTCACGGGCGCGTAGAGGACGATCCCCGGTAGGAGCAGGAGGAGCGGCCGTGCCGCGTCGTCGAACGCCTCGCCGAGCGCGAGCGGGATGGCGAAGGGCGCGCCGAGCGCCACGACACCGGCCACGGCCGCGGTGAAGAGCAGCGCGCGTCCGGCAGCGCGCGTGATCAGGCGGACGGCTGCGTCCTCGGACTCGTGTACAGCCGGCGCCGTGATGGCTCCCGCGACGGCGGCCGCTATCAGCCACATGGCTTCGGCGGCCTGCATCGCGATCGAGTAGATCCCGATCTCGGCCAGCCCTTCGTAGCGGTCGAGGATGAAGAGCTCGATCCGGTAGCTCAGGAGGTTGATCACGTGCACCGCGCCCATCGCGAGCGCGAGCCGCGCGAGGAGCCGTGCCGGCCGGTCGACGAGCGGGGGCACGTCGGGGGGGAGCCAGACATCCCGCGCGACGACGAGTGCAAAGACAGCCGTCGCGACGTTTGCGAGCGCCCAGGCGCCGACGGCGCCGCGCACGCCGGCGTCGAGCCAGACGACGAGCACGAGCATCCCGACGAGGGTGAGGACGGGCGAGCCGAGTTGGACGTAGTTCCAGAGCCGGATGCGGGCGAGGCCCAGCAGGACGCCGGAGGTGGTTTGCCAGAGAACGTTCGGCACGAGCGCGAGCGCCGCGATCAGCGCGATGTCGAAGTCGATCCCACCGATCGACGAGCCCCCGAAGGCGATCAGCGGGATTGCAGCCGCTCCTGCGAGCACGCCGAGCGCGAGCGCCCTGCGCGTCAGCGGCTGCAGCTGGGCGCGCTCCTCGCCGAGGCGGTTCGTGACGGCGACGCCCAGCTGGCCGAGCAGGCGGGAGAAGATCGTCACGCCCAGGACGGCGACGACGTACGCGCCGCGGCCCGAGGGCTCGAGGAACCGTCCCTGCAAGACGACGAGCCCGAGCGCCAGCGGCGTCGAGAGCCCTCGGAAGAGGAGGATCTCGAGGGTGTTTCGGCCGACGTCCTTCGCGCCGGGGACATCGCGCCGACCGACCGAGTTCGGCTCGAGGGGCGGGCCGAGGTCGTCGGCCGCGCTGCCAGCGACGGGTTGCGCCGCGGTCGCCGGAACGGGCGCGCCGCGAGGGTGGCTTCCGTAGCCTTGGCTTGCCATGCTCAGGCGACAGCATTCCCGACCCAGCGTGCCGCCGACCCTCCCACCCTGGTGGCTCGACGAGGCGCTCGCGTCCGAGGAGGCGGCGCCCACGCCTCCGCCGCTCGAGGGTGACCTGCACGTGAACGTCGCGATCGTCGGTGGGGGCTACACCGGCCT
>JACCXC010000123.1 GCA_013697275.1 Actinomycetota bacterium
TGGCCAGTGCCCCGGCTGCCGCAAGCGCGTTCGTGGCTCCGACTACCTCGTCAGCGGGCGCTGCCCGCACTGCGCCAAGGCGCTCACCGCCTTGCTGGCGCCACTGCCGCAAATCGGTGCACCCGAGCGGGACGAGTACCTGGCGCTCCTGGGCGCGCTCGGCGCCCTCGTTGCTCTGGCCGGGGCCAGTGCCCTCGATGCTTCAGGCTGACCAGGGCTGCGTTTGTCGCGATCTGGCGGAAGTGCGACACGCTTAATCCCAAGGTCGCTGGTGGAGCGACACCTCGGTTCTGCTGGAGCGGGGTTCGCCACCGGCAGGCGAGCGAGGTTAGCGAGGAGGGCGAGCCTGCCTCGACCCGCCCGAGTCGCCCATGCGCGTACGTCGGTCGCATGTGTCGGCGTCATTGCGGCTCGATCCGCATCAGAGCAGGGATTGCGGCCGATCCGCGGGCGTCGACGTACGTCGATGTGTCGCGTGTGTGGCACGTATGGACGTGGACGTGTGCCAAGCCTTGATCGGCGCCTCCAGCGTCGCCCAGCTCGAGGACAACGTCGCCGCGCTCGAGCGCCTGGACTTCACGCAGGAGGAGCTCGCCGAGATCGACCGCTACGCGACCGACAGCGGCATCAACATCTGGGCCGGGTCGAGCGAAGGTTGAATCTGTCGCCTTCGACCTCGTTCTGGATCCGCTAGATCGCGACCGCTACGCCGACGCGGCGAGGAGGGCTTCGCCCTCGCGGATGTACCGCTTCGCGCCGACGGAGCGGTAGAACGCGAGCGCCTTCTGCAGCTGGACGTCCGCCTCCGACCGGCGGCCGGCGGCAACGAACGCCTCTGCCGCCCGCAGGCGCAGCTCGGCCTCGTCCACGCGCCACGCATGCTCGCCCGCGATGTCGGCCGCTCGCTCGTAGTCGCCCTCGAGCACCGCAGCGGCAGCGCGTACCCACGCCCGGTCGGCGCGTGTCTCGAGAATGGCGGGCAGTTCCTCTCTCACCTCGAGGACGTCCGCGGCCAGGGCAAGCGTCATCACCCCGAACGACGTCGCGCTGCCCTTCAGCACGGACACCAGCTCGCGCGCCAACCGGCGAGCATCCTCGATCCGTCCGAGCGGGAGATCGACGCGTATATGGCACCCCAGAGCGGGAGCCAGCGCCTGCGGCTCCTTCGCCTCGCGAGCGAGCGCGAGCGCGCGAGCGGCGGAGACGGTCGCGGCCTCCTCGTCGTCGCGCGCCAGGTAGATGCCCGCCAGATGCTCCCGGATGAACCCCTCGTTGTAGTGCGGCGAGCCAGCTTCGCAGGCCGCGATGAAGTCCTCCGCCAGCGGCACGAACTCGTCCCAGCGCCCGAGGTCGGAAACGGCGAGGAGGATCTGGCCCTCGAGGTAGCGGCCTACCGGCGCGTTCCCGAGCCTCTCCGCTGCTTCCTTACCCAGTAGCTGCAGCTCGTGGGCCCGCTCCACGTTGCTCTGCATCGCCGCGAGGTTGTTGTACGCGCGCCCGAGTTCCGCGTTGTTCGTTGCGTCTGCGATCTCGATCGCCCGCTCCAGATCCGCGATCCCACCCTCGTCGCCCGCATTCCCGCGGGCGCTGCCGATGTTGATCAGCGCCGACGGGACGAGCTCGGAGAGACCGAGCGTCTCCACCATCTCGAGCGCCTCACGCCCCGCGCGAATCGCCTCTTCCGTCTCGTCCGCGAGCATCGCGTAGCGCGAGACCTCGAGGAGGACGCGCGCGGCCGATACGCTCGCGGGCCGATCGCGCACGAGCTCGCGGGCCCGCTCGAGCTGGGCTCGCCCGCGATCGTTCTGACCCTGGTCCCACCACGACCTTGCCAGGAGGACACACGCCTCCGCCGCGGTCTCGGGGTCGCCGGCCGCGAGTAGCGCGTCCCGCGCCTCCTCCAGATGCGCGATCCCCCGCTCGTCTCCCGCTCGACGGAGCGCCGCGGCGAGCTGGAACAGCACCCGCGGGTGCTCTTCCTTCGGGACCCCGAGCTCGAGCGCTTCCTCCAAGAACCGTGCGGCGCTCGCGAAGGCGTTGAGCCCGATCGCCCGCTCGCCTGCGCGTTGGAGCGCGTTGGACGCGGACTCCGCGAGCAGGCCCGCGTCGACGCCGGCCGCGCGAGCGAGCTCGAGCGCGGAGAGGTAGTGGTACGCGAGCAGGTCGGCCTGATCCTCCGGTCGGCCGAGCGACTCGATCCACTCGGCAGCCCGGCGATGCCGCTCCGCCCGGACGCCGCGCGGGATGGAGCCGTAGGCGACGTCGCGGACGAGCACGTGCCGGAACGCGTACTCGCTCTCGCCGGCGACGGAGCTACGGCGCGCGCGGCGCACGAGCTCGCGCCGCTCGAGCGCGTGCATGCGCTCCTCGACCTGGAAACGGTCGCGCTCGCCTATCGCCCCCAGAGCACCCGACCAGAAGACCTTCCCCACGACCGCGGCGTTCTGGAGCAGCTCCTTGTCCTCCGCGTCGAGGGCGTCGAGCCGGGCGGCGATGATCCCCTGGACAGAGCCGGGAAGCTCGAGCTCCTCCCCTCCGCGCTCGGCGACCATGCGCGCGAACTCCTCGGCGTAGAGCGGGTTTCCGCCTGCACGCTCGAGCAGCGTCGTCTGCACCTCCGCCGGCAGCACCGAGCGCT
>JACCXC010000129.1 GCA_013697275.1 Actinomycetota bacterium
GAGTCGAAGTCGCGGTCGATTCTCACGATGGCGAACCCGGGAAGCGCGTTCTTCAGGCGGCGACGGCCTCCTCCATTTCCGGCGAGTAGCTCCCCGACCGCGCGGCTCCGTTCAGCTTGGCGCGGTGCAGGTACGCCTGCTGCCCGGCCTCGACCTTGTCCGCCTGGCCGCCCCAGGCCTTGAGCGCGGGCGCGGCTCACCAACAACCGTCAGCGGGTCCGTCGGAAGTCGTCATGCCCGCGAAGCGGGCGGACTTCCGACGGCGAGTCAGCGATATTCGCGGCCGGAGAGCTTCGAGAGCTTCTCGAAGGCGTGCCACGCCTGGACGCGGCGGACCGTGCCCGAGCGTGAGCGCATGACGATCGAGTCCGTGACTGCGCCCTCGCGGGTGTAGCGGACGCCTTCGAGCAGGGCGCCGTCCGTCACCCCGGTCGCCGCGACGAAGATGTCCTCGCCACGAACCAGGTCGTCCGTCGTCAGCACGCGCTCTGCGTCGAGGCCGGCGCCGACCAGCGCCTGGCGCTCCTCGTCGTTCCGCGGCCAGAGCCGGCCCTGCACGGCGCCGCCGAGGCACTTGACCGCCGCCGCTGCGATCACGCCCTCCGGCGTCCCGCCGATCCCCATCATCAGGTCGACCGGCCGCGACGGGTTGGCAGCGGCAATCGCGGGAGCGACGTCGCCGTCGGTGATCAGCATCACCTTGGCGCCGCACTCGCGAAGGGAGCTGATCAGCTCCCCGTTGCGCTCCCGGTCGAGGACGACGACCGAGATCTCGCTCGGCTTGACGCCCTTCGCCTCGGCAGCACGCTCCACGTTCTCCTCGGGTGAGGCCTCGATGTCGATCGCCTCGGCGACCTCCGCCCCGCCCGCGATCTTGTCCATGTAGACGGCCGCCCCGGGAAAGAACATCGTCCCGCGCTCTGCCACGGCGATCACCGCGATCGCGTTCGGCTGGCCCGTCGCCGTGAGGCGTGTTCCCTCGAGCGGGTCGACCGCGACGTCCACCTCGGGCGACTGGCCGTTCCCGACCTCCTCGCCGTTGTAGAGCATCGGCGCTTCGTCCTTCTCGCCCTCGCCGATCACGACGACGCCGGCCATCGTGACGGTGTCGAGGATCGCCCGCATCCCGTCCACGGCCGCCTGGTCGGCGGCGTTCTTGTCGCCCCGGCCGATCCACTGCGCGGCGCCGAGCGCCGCGGCTTCCGTCACGCGCGCGAGCTCGAGCGCGAGGTTGCGGTCCGGGACAGAGCCTGTGGCGGGCACGCTCACCGGCGGCATCCTAAGCCGCCCCCCGGGAGAATGGGCCGGCCCTGACCGAGATCGCAGACTTCGGATCCATTGTCCTAGTCGTCGCCGGCGGCGTGCTCCTTGCCGTGCTCGTGGGCAAGGTCGGCGAGCGCTTCCCCCTTCCGACGCCTGCGCTCCTCCTGCTCGCGGCGGCGGCGGCCTCAGACCTCTTCCCCACGCTCGACGCCTATCTCTCGACGCAGGCGGTCGAACGGCTGAGCGTCGTCGCCCTGATCGTGATCCTGCTCGACGGAGGCATGCACGTCGGCGTGCGTCGCTTCCGGGTCGCGGCGTTGCCGATCTCGATCCTCGGGCTCGTCGGCACGGTGGCGACGGCGGCGATCATGGCCGTCCTCGGGCACCTGGTGCTCGATCTCTCCTGGACGACCGCCTGGATTCTCGGCGCCGCGCTCGCCCCCACGGATCCGGCGGTCATGTTCTCGGTGCTCGGGAACCGGGAGGTGCGAGGGCGAAGCGGGACGATCCTGGAGGGCGAGTCCGGCGTCAACGATCCGATCGGGATCGCGCTCGTGATCGGGATCGTCGAGTACGCGACGCACGAAGGCTCGACCGCGTGGACGATCGTCGGCGAGGTCGGGGTCGAGCTGGGCGTCGGCTTGGCCGTCGGCCTCATCGGCGGCTTCGCCCTCATCCCGCTCATGCAGCGCGTCACGCTCCCGCGCGAGGGCTTCTACCCGCTCATGGTGCTCGCCTCCGCCGGCGTGATCTACGGACTGGCCTCGGTCCTGCACGGATCCGGGTTCCTGGCCGTCTTCCTCGTCGGCCTCCTGATCGGAGACGTGCGCGCGCCTTACAAGGTCGAGATCGAGCGCTTCCACACGTCGCTCGCGAGCCTCGGCGAGATCGCCGTGTTCGTGGCGCTCGGTCTCACGATCGACCTCACGGACCTCTTCAACGGCGACAGCCTGGTGGACGGCCTCATCCTGGCCGCGCTCGTCACGCTCGTCGCCCGCCCGGTGGTGGTGCTGACCCTGCTCGCGCCCGCCCGCCTGCGGCTGCCCGAGCAGCTCTTCATCGCCTGGGGCGGCCTCAAGGGAGCCGTCCCGATCCTTCTGGCCGCGTTCGCCGTCCTCGCGGGCGCCGACGAGGCCGGCCGGATCTACGAGATCGTCTTCGTCGTCGTCGCCGTCTCGGTGCTCGTCCAGGGCTCGTCGATCGCCTTCGTCGCCCGGCGGCTGCATGTGCCGATGCGCTCCGTCGAGCATGGGCCCTGGGAGCTCTCGGTGCGGCTGAAGCGCGAGCCTGCGGGCGTCGCGCAGTACATAGTCGGAAGCGGCGCGCGGGCCGTTGGGTCCTCGATCCGCGACCTGCCGCTTGGAGACGGCGTCTGGATCACCCTGGTCGTCCGGGACGGGGAGGCCCGCCAGCCGCGCGGCTCGCACGTGCTGCGCGCGGGCGACGAGCTCTACGTGCTCGGTCGCACCGAGCGCGCCGGGCCGCTTCGCAGGCTCTTCGAGGGGCGGTAGGCGTTACATCCGCTCGGGCGCCTCGACCCCGATCAGGTCGAGGCAGCGCGCTATCACGGTCTGGGTGGCGCGACAGAGCCCGAGCCGAAAAGTCTCGGCCTCGTTCTCGAGCACTCGGTGGTGGTGGTAGAAGCGGTGAAAGTCGTCCGCGAGGCGGATCGCGTACGTCGGGATCGCGTGAGGGCCGCGGCGATGCGCGGCTTCGGCGGCCGCGAGCGGGAAGTCGGCGAGGCGCTTGACCAGCTCGCGCTCCTCGGGCGCGAGGTCGCCGGGGGGCGCACCGCCGACCCGCCGCTCGCCCGCGTTGCGGAGGATCCCAGCGATCCGTGCGTGGGCGTACTGGACGTAGTACACGGGATTTTTCTCCGTCCGCTCGCGGGCGAGGCCGACGTCGATCTCCATCGCCTGCTCGTGGCCGCGGGAGACGAGATACCAGCGCGCGGCATCGACGCCGATCTCCTCCAGGAGCTCATCGAGGAAGACGACATCCCCGCGACGCTTGGAAACTTTTCGCGCCTCGCCACCCTCCGTCAGATGGACGAGCTGATAGATCAGCACCTCCACGGTTTCGGGGTCGCGCCCGAGAGCCGCAGCGGCCGCCTGCAGCCGGGCGACATACCCATGGTGGTCGGCGCCGAGCACGTAGAGCAGCCGGTCGAAGCCGCGCGCGAGCTTGTGCCGCAGGTAGGCGACGTCCGCTGCGAAGTAGGTCGGTCGCCCGTCCGAGCGGATGACAACGCGATCCTTGTCGTCGCCCCAGCGCGTAGTCGGGACCCAGCTGGCCCCCTCGTCCTCGTAGAGCGGAAGCTCAGCCAGCGCGTCGGCGAGCTCCGGCTCGACCTCGCTCTGCCGGGTGAAGGTGTCGATGTCGACGCGAAAGCGCTCGAGCGTCCCGCGGATCTCGCCGAGCATCGCCTCGACTGGATCGCCGCCGCGCGCCGCGAGCTCGATGAGGTAGACGCCCTGATAGCCGTCCTCGGGAGGTTCCTCTCCACGCGCCCGCGCAACGACCGACGCGTGAAAACGGTCGATCTGCTCCCCGAGGTCGTTGACGTAGTACTCGCGCTCGACCTCGTGCCCCGCAAACGCGAGGAGGCGCGCGACCGAGTCGCCGTAGGCGGCGTTTCGCGCAGACGCAACGGTCAGCGGCCCGGTCGGGTTGGCGGAGACGAGCTCCACCTGGATCCGCTGGGGCGTTTCCGGCTCCCCGCCGCCGTACGCGGCGCCCTCGCGCAGGATCTCCTCGACGGCCCCGGCGTACCACGCGGTCTCGAGCTCGAGGTTGACGAACCCCGGTGGGGCGGCCTCGGCACGCAGCACGCCGTCGAGCCGCCCCGCCGCCTCTACCAGCTCCTCGGCCAGGTCCATCGGTTTTCGCCCGCGCGCAGGGGCTGCCCGCAACGCGACGTTCGTCGCGTAGTCGCCGTGGGAGGCGTCGCGTGGACGCTCGAGCGTGACCGGCGCTTCTGCCGCTGCGCTGAGGCCGAGCTCGAGGCGTTCGAGGGCGCTCTTCATGGGCTCTGATCGTAGGTGCGGAAGGCCTCGGCCATCGCGATCCGCTCGAGCGTCGGCGGGTGGGTGGAGAAGAGGAGCTTCGCCCAGGCGGGCGGGTCGGGGTCGCCGAGCGAGGTCTGGGCGAGGCGCTGGTCGAGCCCGATCGAAGCGTCCGGGTCGCCGGTCGCGCGCAAGGCGACCCAGTCGGCCTCGGCCTCGTAGCGGCGCGAGGCGGCGTTCTGGAGGGGGAGCGTGGCAAGGGACACGGCGAGCGCGACGAGCAGGCCGAGCGGAACGAGCGCGGGATCGCGCAGGCCGCCCTGGCGCCCGGTCACCCAGGCGACGAGCGCGAGCCCGGGGACGGAGATGAGGACGAACCAGGCCACGCCCTTCCAGACATGGCGGCGCGCGACGTGCGCGAGCTCATGCGCGGCGACGGACGCGAGCTCGTCGGCCGAGAAGCGCCCGTCCAGAATCGTGTCGAAGAAGACGACCCGGCGCGTCGGCCCGATCCCTGCCACGTAGGCGTTCGCGGTCGTCGTTCGGCGGCTCGCGTCCGCGACCTGCACCGTCTCGACCTCGACACCGATCTCGTCGCCCAGCCGGCGCACCTCTCCGGCCAGGGCCCGGTCGGGGAGCGGCTCGAAGCGGTTGAAGAGGGGCTGGACGACGAGCGGCTGAACGAGCACGAAGCCTGCTGCGAGCACGGCCAGCGCTGGTGCGGCGGCGAGCCACCAGCGGGAGCCGAGGCGGCCTGCCAGCCACGCGACCCCGGCGACGGCGAGCGACACGAGCAGTGCACGCACGGTGACCGAGAGCGCCCAGTCGCCTAGCCAGGCCGCGTAGCCCTGCTCGGAGAGCCCGTAGCGGCGGTTCCACCAGTGGCGGGTCGCGCCAAGCGGAAGCGTCGCAGCGGAACCGGCTGCGACAGCCACGAGCCCGAGCGCGACGCCCGTGCGCACACGGCCGCGCGCGATCGCTCTGGCGCGGCGCGCCAGCGGCCGCGCGTGCCAGACCACCAGCGTGAGCGCGAGGAGCTCGAGTGCGACCGACCCAACCCAGAGCGCACGAGTGACAGCGCGGAACCGGTCGGCCCGGGCGAGCTCGTCCGCCGAGAACAAGCGTCCGGCGTCCAGGTCGGGAAGATCGAGATCCGGCACGGTCGTCCGCGCTAGGAGGAGCGCGCAGCCCAGCCAGGCGGCCCCCGCGAAGACGGCGGTGGCCGACTTCGCTAGCGTTGCGCGCCCCCGGTGCGAGCCTGCGTCATCTCGGACGTCCACGGAAACCTGCATGCCCTCGAGGCCGTCCTCGAGGCGGTCGCCGACGAGGAGGCGGACGAGCTCTGGTGCCTCGGGGACCTCGTAGGGTATGGCCCGCGCCCGAACGCGTGCTGCCGCCTCGTCGCCGAGCGGGCCGACGTGTGCTTGGTGGGAAACCACGATCTGGCGGTGCTGGGCGACCTGGACCTCGACTTCTTCGCGCCGGACGCCGCGGCGAGCGCACGCTGGACGGCCGCAGCGCTCGAGCCCGAGCCCGAGGCCTTCCTTCGCTCGCTCGAGCCGACCGGGACGCGCGAGGGCGTCGGCCTCTACCACGCGAGCCCGCGCGATCCCGTCTGGGAGTACGTCCTCTCGGGCGAGGTGGCTGCCGCCTCCCTGCTCGCGGCTCCCGAAGAGCTCGTGCTCGTCGGCCACAGCCACGTCGCGCTCGCGTTCTCCCTCTCGGAGGGCGCCCTCGACGGCGACGTGGCACCGGAGGGAACCGAAGCGGATCTCGGCTCGGCCGACCGCTGGCTCCTGAACCCCGGATCCGTCGGCCAGCCGCGCGACGGCGACGCCCGGGCCGCCTACCTGGTGCTCGACCTGGGCGCGCGTCGGGCAAGCTTCAGGCGTGTGCGATACGACGTGGAACGGACGCAGGAAGAGCTGCTGGAGCGCGGGCTCCCGGAGGCGCTTGCCGCGCGCCTCGAGCACGGCGTGTAGCGTCCTCGCCGCGCTCGCGCTCGCGGGCTGCGGTTCGGGCGCTGGGTCGGAGAGCCCCGCCCTTCCAGAAGAGGTAGGCACGCTTCTCGCCGAGAAGACCGACGACGTGACCGCGTCGCTAGAGAGCGGCGATCTCTCCGAGGCCCGCGCTCAGGCGCTCGAGCTCCGCTCGTCCGCCGTCCGGGCGATCGAGAGCGGCCGCGTGCCGCCGGAGCTTCGCCGCCCGCTCCTCGCCGCCGTTAACCGCCTCGTGGCGTCCGTCCCCACCCCGTCTCCTCCACCGCCGACGGAGGAGACCGACGAGGACGAGGGCAACAAGGGCAAGGGCAAGGGCAAAGACAAGGAAAAGGACGGCGAGGACGACGACTGAGTCCTTCGCCAACGGCCGCTACGAGGTCGTCGGGACGCTTGGGCGAGGCGGCATGGCGACCGTCTTCCTGGCATACGACCACGAGCTCGAGCGCCAGGTGGCCGTCAAGGTGCTCGGCGGGGCCGAGAACGAGGAGTTCGTCCGCCGATTTCGCCGGGAGGCCATGACCGCGGCGGGCCTCGGGCACACGAACATCGTCTCGGTCTTCGATGCCGGCGAGGAGGATGGCAGCCTCTTCATCGTCATGGAGCACGTCGAGGGCGAAAACCTCGACGCTCTACTGGTGCGCGCCGGCCGCCTCGAGCTCGAGCGGGCGCTCGGCTACGTCGAGCAAGCCTGTGCGGGGCTGGGGCACGCCCACGAGCGCGGCGTCGTGCACCGGGATGTGAAGCCCGCAAACCTCCTCGTTCGCACGGACGGGATCCTCAAGGTGACCGACTTCGGAATCGCGCAGGCGGGCGGAGGAACGACGCTCACGCAGGCAGGCACGCTCCTAGGCACCGCCTCGTACATCGCGCCGGAGCAGGCACGCGGGGAGCCCATCGGCCCCCAGACCGACCTCTTCTCACTGGGAGTCGTTCTCTACCAGCTCCTGAGCGGCGCGCTTCCCTGGCGGGTCGCGGGCCTTGCGGACATCCAGGCGGTCGGCGAGACGCCGCCACGCCCGCTCCGCGACGTTGCCCCGGGGATCCCCGTACACGTGGAGGCCGCGGTCGGACGCTGTCTCGATCCCGAGCCGCGGAACCGTCCGGCGAGCGCGAAAGCGCTGGCCCAGGAGCTGCGCGGCGGCCCCCCGACTACGGCCACCGTCGTGCGGGAGGCGTCTCCGAGCGCGCCGACCGCCCTCCTCGACCATGCGCCGAGGCGTCCCGTCCGCGTGCGCGTCCGCGGAGGGCGGCCCGCGCTCCTCGCCGCCGTCCTGCTGGTCGCGGCGCTCGTCGCGGTGCTGGCCGCGACCGGCAAGGACGGAGACGGCAGCGGCACGCGAATCGAGCGAGTTCCTCCGGCTGAAGCCGCGACCCAGCAGTCGCGAAACCTCGCGGACTGGCTCCGCGAGCACACCGAAACGCCGAAGCGCTAGGTGGAGACGGTGTCCTCGGCCCGCTCGTCGAAGCCGTAGAGGCGGATCCCGTCGCGCGCGAGCGCGAGCTGAACCTCCTCGCGGGCCTTGTAGATCCGCCACTTCACCGTGGCCAGCGTAATCTCGAGCGAGTCGGCGATCTCCGTGTAGGCGAGACCGACGATGTCTCGCAGGAGGAGCGCCATCTTCAGGTCGGGGTTGAGCGCGGCGACGGCGCGCCAGACCGCGTCGATCGTCTCCACCTGCTCGAACGGCGCATCGACGACGTCGATGGGCGGGGCGTCCTCGATCGAGATCGTGGCCTGCGGCCTGCGCTCCCGCGCCCGCAACTCGTCGAGCACGCGGTTCTTGGCGATCTGGAAGATCCAGGTGGTGAAGCGGCACCGGAGCGAGAATCCTGGCAAGCCCTGGTAGATCCGCAAGAAGATGTCCTGGGTCAGATCCTCGGCGAGCGCGCGGTCGCCAACGGTGCGGAGCACGTAGTTGAAGAGCGGCGTCTCGTAGGAGCGGACGATCACGACGAAGGCGCGCTCGTCGCCCCGCTGTGCCTTGCGGAGAAGAGCCGGATCAGGCTGTGGCAGTGGCAAGAGGTTGTCCGCTGGTGCGCAGGAGTATAGGAAGGTGTACCGGGTCGCCTGGTTACGGTTCGATTAGATCCTGGCCGCTCATTTCCTGCGGTGCCTCGATTCCGAGGAGCGCGAGGCTCGTGGGAATCAGATCGGCCAGGGTCCCCCCGTCCTGGAGGGAGATTCCCTCGATCGTGGCGATGAGGGGCACGGGATTCGTCGTATGGGCCGTGTGCGGGCTCACGCCGTCTGCCTCGAGCATCTGCTCGGCGTTCCCGTGGTCTGCCGTGACGAGACACGCACCGCCCAGGGCCTCGACGGTCTCGACCACTCGGCCGAGGCACGCGTCGACCGTCTCGACCGCCCGGACGACCGCGGGGATGATTCCGGAATGCCCGACCATGTCGGGATTGGCGAAGTTGAGGATGGCGAAGCGGTACCCCTCTCCGATCTCGGCGACGAAGCGCTCTGTCACCTCTGACGCCGACATCTCCGGTTTCTTGTCGTACGTCGGGACGTCGCGCGGGGAGGGAACGAGGATGCGGGTCTCCCCCTCCCACTCCCGTTCGTCTCCGCCGTTGAAGAAGTACGTCACGTGGGCGTACTTCTCGGTCTCCGCGATGTGGAGCTGCCGGACACCGTGCGCGGCCAGGACCTCCGCCATCGCCTGGCGCACCTCCTGCTCGGGGAAGGCCGTCGGGAAGGGGAAGTCCTCGCGGTAGCGGGTGAGGGTCGTCAGGTCGAAGCCACCCTCGAGGAGCGCCTCCGAGAGCTGCCGCGCGCGGTCCGGCCTGAAGTTGAAGAAGATCGCCGCGTCCTCGGCGTTCAGACGCGGGCCGCGAAGGACGACGGGCTCGACGAACTCGTCCGTGATCCCGCGGGCGTAGCTCCGTTCCAGCTCCGCGACGGGATCCGAACCCGCGAGGCTCTCGCCGCGGGTGAGGGCCGCCAGAGCACGCTCGGTGCGTTCCCAGCGTCCATCCCGGTCCATGGCGTAGTAGCGGCCGCTGATCGTGGCGATCTGGGCGCCCTCGTCCACGAGCTCCCGAAGGTCAGCGGCGCCCGAGGTCGGCGAGACGTCCCGCCCGTCCGTGAAGGCGTGCACGAAGGTGCGCTCGGCCATCCCCTCGCGGCGCGCCAGGTCGAGCAGCGCGCGCAGATGATCGATGTGCGAGTGGACGCCGCCGTACGAGACAAGTCCGAGCAAATGGACGTTGCCGCCGCGCTCCCGGGCACGGGCGAAAGCACCCAGGAGCGCCTCGTTCTCGGCGAGCGCGCCGCTCTCGATCGCCTCGGTCACCCGCACGAGATCCTGTGGAACCACGCGGCCGGCTCCGATCGTCAGGTGGCCGACCTCCGAGTTCCCCATCTGGCCGGCCGGGAGGCCGACTACGAGCCCGGAGGCCTCGAGCGTCGCGTGCGGATACTGCTCCCAGAGGCCGTCGAAGACCGGCGTCTCGGCCAGCTCGACGGCGTTCCCCGGCCCGGGCGGCGCGCACCCCCACCCGTCCAGGACGACGAGGACTACGAGCGGGATGCCCGTGCGCCCGCCTCGCAGATCGCCACGAAGGAATCGACCTCGAGCGAGGCGCCCCCGACGAGCGCGCCGTCCACATCCGGCTGCGTCAGAAGCTCGTCGGCATTCTCCGGCTTCACCGAGCCCCCATAGAGGAGCGGGACGTCGAGCAGTGACCGGATGAGGGCATGCGCCTCCTCGGCCTGCTCGGGCGTAGCCGTCCGCCCGGTGCCGATCGCCCAGACGGGCTCGTAGGCGACCGCCAGGCGGTTCCGATCCTCCTCGTCCACCGCGGCGGCGATCGCCTCGACCTGGCGCCGCAGAACGTTCTCCGTCTCGCCTGCCTCACGCTCGGTCTCCGTCTCTCCGACGCACGCGATCACCCGCAGGCCCGCGTCGAGGGCGCCGCCGATCCGGCGGGCGGACGAACCGTCCGTCTCGGCGAAGAGCTGCCGGCGCTCCGAGTGCGCGACGAGCGAGCCCGTCACTCCGATCTCCGCGAGCATCGCGGGGGCGATCTCGCCCGTGAACGCGCCCTCCCGCTCCCAATGCGCGTTTTGCGCGAACACCTCGATCCCGCTGCCGGCGAGAACGCGCACGGCCTCGTCGAGCGAGGTGTAAGGCGGACAGACGACCACCTCGACGTCGCGCACGCCGTGCAACCGCTTTCGGAGTTCGGCGCAGAAGGAGATCGTCTGAGCGGCGGTCTTGAACATCTTCCAGTTGCCGGCAATCAGCATTCGCAGGCGCCATCTTACGAGGGCTCCCGGCCATGGTTTGCGTCGGAGCGCGGGGCCGAATAGGCTCTTGTAAGCGCTTACACCAGACCCGGGGGAGGGTCCGCTGAAAGACGGAAGCGCCACGATCTACTCGGTCGCGCGCCAAGCGGGGGTGTCCATCGCCACCGTTTCGCGCGTGCAGCGCGGTCTTCACGGCGTGACCCCGGCAACACGCGAGCTGGTCCTCGACGCGATCGAAAACCTGCGCTACCGGCCGAGCAGCCTTGCGCGCGGGCTCGCGAGCCGGCACCACGGCGCGACGGGCATCGTCTTCCCGGACCTCTCGGGCCCGTACTACGCGGACGTGATCCTCGGCTATGAGGGCGAGGTCGTGGCCCGCGGCGAGAGCCTCCTGATCCTCGGGACGCACGAGCGTGAGGAGTCGAGCGAGCTCGTGCTCGACCTCGTCGGAAGGGTCGATGGGCTGCTCGTAATGGCCCGCACCGTCCCAGACGACGTGGTCCGAGCGCTAGGGAGGGACGGTGTTCCGGTCGTTCTCCTCGGCCGCCCACCGGTCGGGCGCATCCCGGCCGTCCGCGAGCGAAGCTTCGAGTCGGCCGTCCACCTGACCGAGCACCTGTTGCACGGGCACGGGCACCGGCGGCTCGTCTTCATCGGCGACCCGAGCCTCTCACCGGACGTCGCCGAGCGGTGGCGCGGGTTCGCCGACGCGCACCGGCGAGCCGGGCTCGAGGCGCCGGCCCCAGTGCTCTGCCGCTTCCGCGAGGCGGACGGACACGACGCCGCCCTGCGTGCGCTCTCGGAGCCAGCGCGGCCCAGCGGGCTCGTGTGCGGGAACGACGAGATGGCGATCGGCGCGTGCGGCGCCGCGGAGCGCCTCGGCCTGCGCGTCCCCGCCGATGTCGCCGTGACGGGCTGGGACGACATCCCCCTCGCCCGCTTCCTGCCCTCCCATCTGACGACCGTGAGGCAGCCGACGCGCGAGCTCGGCGCCACGGCGGCGCGGCTCCTCTTCGACCTGATCGGCGGCTCCAGCCTGGCCGAGAGCGAGTCGCTCCCGACCGAGCTCGTGGTACGAGCGAGCTGCGGCTGCACCCGCAACGACGATTCACGACACCAGGAGGTGGCACCAACGTGAGAACACGAGAGAGAACGAGCCGCAGGTGGCTCCCACTCCTCTTCGCCCTTGCACTCGTCCTCGCCACGGCCGCGTGCGGCGGCGACGACGGAGGCGGCGGCGGCGGCGGCGGCGGCGGTGAGGCCGGCGAGGCGGGCGGGCAGATCACGGTCTGGGCGATGGGCGCCGAGGGCGAGAAGCTTGGTGAGCTCACCAAGGAATTCGAGGCCGAGAACCCCGGCATCAAGGTGAAGGTGGAGCCGATCGCCTGGGACATCGCCCACGACAAGCTGATCACGGCGGTCGCCGGCAACCAGACGCCGGACGTCACCCAGATGGGCACGACCTGGATGGGCGAGTTCGCCAAGACCGGCGCCCTCGAGGAGGTGCCCGACGACCTCGACCTGGAAGCCTTCTTCGAGGGGGCGCGGAACACGGCGATCGTGGACGACACCGCCTACGGCGTGCCGTGGTACGTCGAGACGAGGGTCCTCTACTACCGCACGGACATCGCGAAGAAGGCCGGGATCGAAGGTCCGCCCGAAAGCTGGGACGACCTGAAGGCGATGGCCAAGGCGATGAAGGAGAAGGGCGGCGCCAAGTGGGGCATCGGCCTCCAGCCCGGCGGCCCGGGCGCCTGGCAGACGTTCCTGCCCTTCTTCTGGCAGAAGGGCGGCGAAATCCTGACGGACGACGGCGAGCTCCAGCTCGACTCGCCCGAGATGGTCGAGGCGCTCGAGTACTACAAGTCCTTCACCGACGAGGGGCTCGCCGAGGGGTCATGGCCGGAGGGCTTCGACATCACGCCCGCCTTCGTCGCCGGCACGCACCCCGCGTTCTTCTCCGGCCCGTGGCACATGGGCCTGATCGACGAGGCGGGCGGCCCGAAGCTCGAGGGCAAGTGGGACGTCGTCCCGATGCCGAGCGAGGAGAGCGGCACGTCGTTCGTCGGCGGCAGCGACCTCGTCGTCTTCCGCGGCAGCGACAACAAGGAGGCGGCCTGGGAGTTCGTTCGCTGGCTCAGCGAGCCGGCCACCCAGGCCAAATGGTACGAGCTCGTAAGCGCCCTGCCGTCCGTCGAGTCGGCCTGGGATGAGGGCGACCTCGCGAGCGACGAGAACCTCGCCGTCTTCGGCGACCAGCTCGGTGACGCGAAGGCGCCGCCGCCCATTCCCAAGTGGGAGGAGATCGCCGCCGAGATCGACGGGGAGATCGAGAAGGTGACCGCCGGCAAGGCGACGCCGGAAGAGGCCGCCAAGTCCATGCAGGAGAAGGCCGAGGCGATCGGCGTCGAGTGAGCGAGGCCGCGCTCGGAAGCGACCAGGCGGTCCCACAGCGGTCCGCCTGGTCGCGCCTGCGGCCTCACCTGACCGGCTGGGCGTTCGCCGCGCCCTTCGTCGCGATCTTCGCGATCTTCCTCGCGGGGCCGATCCTCGCCTCGCTCGTCCTCTCGTTCACCGGCTTCAACATCGGGAACCTGCAGGACTGGTTCTCGGCTGAGTGGGTCGGCCTCGAGAACTACAGCGACGCGTTCGGGGACGAGAAGTTCCGGAGGGCGGCGCAGAACACCGCGGTCTTCGTGCTCTTCGGAGTCCCCCTGACGCTCGCCCTCGGCCTCGCCGCCGCGGTCGGGCTGAACCAGGCGCTCGGGCGGGCCCAGGGGTTCTTCCGCGTCGGCTACTACCTCCCCGTCGTCACGAGCATCGTCGCCATCGCGGTCATCTGGCGCTATCTCCTCCATCCCGAGTGGGGGCTCGTGAACGCAGGGCTCGCGCAGGTGGGGCTCGACGGGCCGAACTGGCTGGCGCGGACCGACACCGCGCTCGGCTCGATCATCGCGCTCGGCGTCTGGCGGAACTTCGGCTTCGACATGGTCATCTTCCTCGCCGCGCTCCAGGGAATCGACCGGACGCTCTACGAGGCGGCTCGCGTCGACGGGGCGGGGCCCTGGACGATCTTCCGCCGGATCACGCTTCCTCTCCTGAAGCCCGCGGTCCTCTTTCTGGCCGTGATCACGTCGAGCGGCTACCTCCAGCTCTTCGAGGAACCGTTCGTCATGACGGGGGGCGGCCCGCTGAACTCCACCCTCTCGGTCTCCATGCTCGTCTACGAAGAGGGCTTCCGCTTCGTCAACTTCGGCTACGCGAGCGCGATCGCCTACATCCTCTTCGTCGTCATCGCGGCGCTCGCGTTCCTCCAGTTCCGGCTCCTTCGGTCGGATCAGCCCTGATGAGCACGCTCGACACAGCCCGCCTCGCCCCGGCCCCGCTTCCCGTCGACACGAAGAAGCGCCCGCGGGGCGCACTCGCCGGCCGGTGGTGGCTCTACGTGCTGCTCCTGCTCGGGCTCCTCGCCGTGGTCGGCCCCTTCCTCTGGATGTTCCTCGCCTCGATCAAGTCCCAGGAGGAGCTCCTGCGCGCGCCGCCCACCTGGGTCCCGGAGTCGCCGTCTCTTTCGAACTACGACCGGCTCTTCGACCGACTCGACTTCCCGCGCTACTTCTGGAACTCGACCTTCATCGCGGGGATGATCACGCTCGCCAACCTGGTGTTCTGCTCGATGGTCGGCTACGCCCTCGCGAAGCTCCGCTTCGCCGGCCGCGACAAGATCTTCCTGCTCGTCCTGGGGACGCTGCTCGTACCGGGGGCGGTCACGCTCGTGCCGCTGTTCGTCCTGATGAGCAAGCTGAACCTGGTCGACACGCCCTGGGCCGTCATCCTGCCGGTGGCCGCCGGGCCGCTCGGCGTCTTCCTCATGCGGCAGTTCATGCAGGAGATTCCCGATGATCTCCTCGAAGCCGCCCGCGTGGACGGCGCCGGCGAGGTCCGGATCTTCACCCGCATCGTCATCCCGCTCTCGGTCCCCGCGCTCGCCGCTCTCGGGATCGTCACCTTCCTACCGGCCTGGAACGCGCTTCTCTGGCCGCTCGTCGTCCTGACCGGGGAGGAGAACTACACCCTGCCAGTCGCCCTCGCGATCTTCGCGCGAGGCCAGTTCCAGGCGGACTACGGCCTGCTCATGGCCGGATCCGTCGTGCTCGTCGTGCCCGTCATCATCGTCTTCCTCTTGCTCCAGCGCCGCTTCACGCAGAGCGTCGCCCACACGGGGCTCAAGGGGTAGGAAAAGGAGGGGTCATGCTCGTCCGCCGCTTCGCCGTCACGCTCGTCGTCGCTCTCGCAGCCGTCCTCGCCGTCCCCGCCGCCAATGCGTGGAACGCCGAGCAGCGCAAGGCGATGAACACCTACGCAG
>JACCXC010000137.1 GCA_013697275.1 Actinomycetota bacterium
CGGTGGAGCGAGACCGCGCGCAGCTTGTTCACCGCGTCGAGGGCGGCGACCTTGTACGCCTCGGCGAGGGTCGGATAGTTGAAAACCGTCTCCACGAGGTAGTCGATCGTGCCGCCGAGGCCCATTACCGCCTGGCCGATGTGCACGACCTCGGTGGCACCTGCGCCGAAGGCGTGCACGCCCAGGACGGTCCGATCCTCCGAGGAGACGAGGAGCTTCACGATCCCGTGGCTCTCGCCGAGGATGTGCCCCCGGGCGAGCTCTCGGTAGTGCGCAATGCCGACCTCGTACGGGATCGAAGCCTCTGTCAGCTCGTGCTCGTTCTTGCCGACGTAGCTGATCTCGGGGATCGAGTAGATCCCGAACGGAAGGAGCTCGGGCATCGTCTTCACCTCGACGCCGAAAGCGTCGGCGGCGGCGAGCCGGCCCTGTTCGGCCGACGTCGAAGCGAGACTCGGAAAGCCGATCACGTCACCAACCGCGTAGATGTGATCGACGGCCGTCTGGTAGCGCTCGTCCACCTCGATCCGCCCCTTGCGATCGGCCTCGAGGCCCGCGTTCGCGAGCTCCAGCCCGTCGGTCGCGCCCTGCCGTCCCGCGGAGTAGAAGACGGCGTCGGCGGGGATCTGCTTGCCGCTCGCGAGCGACGTGAGCGTCCCGAGCTCGTCCTCTACGACCGCGGTCACACGCTCTCCGAACCGGAACGTGACGCCGAGATCGCGCAGGTGGTAACGAAGCGCTTCGGTTACCTCGTGGTCACAGAAGTCGAGGAGCTCGTGCCGCTCGTCCACGACGGTGACCTTCGTCCCGAGCGCCGCGAACATGGAGGCGAACTCGATTCCGATCACCCCCGCGCCGACTACGAGGAGCGTCGAGGGGATGCGCTCCATGCGCAGCACGATGTCGTCGGAGTCGAGGATCGTTCGGCCGTTGAACTCGATCTCGGTCGGGTGGGCCGGCGCCGACCCGACCGCGAGCACGATCGTGTCCGCCGTGATCGTCCGGTCGCTTCCCTCGGCGTCGGAGACCACCATCGTGTGCGAGTCGGTGAAGCGGGCCGTGCCTGTCACGAGCTGGACGTGATTGCGCAAGAGCTGGTCGCGGACGACGCTCCGCTCGCGCTCGACGACCTGCCGCGTGCGGTGCGCGAGATCCTCGACCGAGATCTCGTCCCGGAGGCGATAGCCCTGGCCGTAGATCGCCCGCTGGTTCAGCCCCGTCAGGTAGAGGATTGCCTCGCGGATCGTCTTCGAAGGGATCGTCCCGGTGTTCACCGACGCGCCGCCGACCTCGCGCTTTCGCTCGACCAGGACGACGCGCTTGCGCAGCTTCGCAGCCTGGATCGCGGCCTTCTGCCCGGCGGGGCCGGAGCCGACGACGAGGAGCTCGTACTCGTGGCTCATGGGAGCCGAGGATGACACGTCAGCCGCTTCGCTTCGACCCCGCGAGGGCCGTCGCCACGCCGAGGCCCACGAATACGGTGGCCGAGACGTAGCGCTGCGCACGGACGAAGCCCGAGTTTCCGCGCAGCCAGCCGGCCGCGCTCCCGGCGGCGAGGGCGTACATGCCGTCGCTTACGACCGCGATCGCGATGAAGAGGAGGCCGAGGAGCAGCATCTGGGTGACGGCATGCCCGGCCTCCGGGTCGACGAACTGCGGCAGGAACGCGAAGAAGAAGAGCGCCGTCTTGGGGTTCAGAATGTTGACGATCGCACCCTGGGCGAAGAGCCGGCGAAGCGACTTCGCACGAGGCGCGGCTCCGGCCTCCACCGGCTCGTCGCGCGCGAGCAGCCGTCTGAGCCCGAGGAAGATCAGGTAGGCGGCGCCGACGTACTTGACCACCTCGAAGGCGGTCGCAGACGAGACGAGGAGGGACGAGAGGCCGATTGCCGCGGCGAGTACGTGCACGATCCCGCCCGCCTGCGCGCCGAGCATCGAGACGAGGCCCGCCCTGCGGCCCTGGTCGATCGACTGCGCGACGATGTAGAGCACGGCCGGCCCGGGGATGACCAGGAGCGCGATCGCAGCGGCCGAGAAGAGCGCGAGGGTCGCCGAATCGGGAATCACGCGCCAAGCCGTTCCCGCAGGCGCTCGTTTACGACCTTCGGATTCGCCTTCCCCTGCGTCTCGCGCATCACCTGGCCGACGAAGAAGCCGAGCAGGCCTTCCTTCCCCGAGCGGTAAGCCGCCACCTGCGACCCGTTCGCGGCCAGGACCCGCTCGATCACCGGGTCGAGCTCGGATGCGTCCGTGACGGCCTCCTCGGCCAGGTAGCGCTCGGCCGTAAACCCCGGCTCGCCCGCCGCCGTGAGCGCCTCGTCGAACGTGGCTCGGGGGATGCGGTCGCGCGCCTCGATCAGCTTGCCGAGCTCCTCGGCGTTCACCCGGCCGGGATGGGCGCCCGTCGCGGCCAGCTGGTTCATGACGACGTTCGCGACCGCCCGGCGCTCGCCGGGGACACGCTCGTAGAGCTCGTCCCGCCCGCTCGCCACGAGGCCGTATGAGAGATCGAAGTCGAGCTCGCCCTCGAGCCGGCGGATCCGCGCAGCGGGAAGCTCTCCGATCTCGGCCCGCATCCGTTCGACGAGCGCGGCCGGCGGCTCGACCGGCACGAGATCGGGCTCGGGGAAGTAGCGGTAGTCATGGGCCTCCTCCTTCGAGCGAAGCGACGAGATCCGGCCCGAGGCCGGGTCGAAGTGAAGCGTCTCCTGCCCGACCTCGCCGCCCGACTCGTAGACCTCGATCTGGCGCGCGACCTCGGCCGCGATCCCATCCCCGACGAACTTGAAGGAGTTCATGTTCTTCAGCTCTGTCTTCGTCCGGAGTCCTTCCTCACCCTCGCGGCGGACAGAGACGTTGGCGTCGCAGCGCAGCGATCCCTTCTCCATCTCGGCGTCCGAGATCCCGAGCTCGACGACGGTCTGCCGTAGGAGCTGGAGGAAGCGGCGCGCCTCCTCGGGCGAATGGAGGTCCGGCTCGGTCACGATCTCGACGAGCGGGGTGCCGCCGCGGTTGAAGTCGACGAGCGAGTGGGCGGCCCCGGAGATGCGTCCGGCCTTCCCGCCCACGTGCACCGTCTTGGCTGCGTCCTCCTCGAGGTGGGCGCGAACGATTCCGATCTCGTGGTCGCCGCCGGAGCCCGGAACGGCGAAGCGGCCGGCCGTGCAGAGCGGCTCGTCGTACTGGGAGATCTGGTAGCCCTTGGGCAGGTCGGGATAGAAGTAGTTCTTCCGGTGGAAGACCGACCGCTCGGCCACTTCGCACCCGAGCGCGAGCCCGAGCTTCACCGCCCACTCGATGGCCCGGCCGTTCGGCACGGGGAGGGTTCCGGGGTGAGCCAGGCAGACGGGACATGTCCGCGTGTTCGGGCCCTCGCCCCAGACGTTCTCGCAGCGGCAGAACATCTTCGTCTGCGTCTTCAGCTGGATATGGATCTCGAGGCCGACGACCGGCTCCCACCCCGTCACCGCAGTCGCTCCGGGACGTAATCGAACGCGAACGCCCGCTCGAGGGCGTGGCCTGCTCTGAAAAGCGCGTTCTCCGAGAACTGCGGGCCGATCAGCTGGAGGCCGACCGGAAGGCCTTCGGAGAGGCCGCACGGGATCGAGAGGCCGGGCAGGCCGGCCATGTTCGGCGGGATGGTCAGGACGTCCGACAGGTACATGGCAAGCGGGTTCTCGGCCTTCTCGCCGAGCCGGAAGGCGACCGTGGGCGAGGTCGGGCTGACCAGGAGGTCGAAGTCGCGGAAGGCGGCGGCGAACTCGTCCTTGATCACCGTCCGAACCTTCTGCGCCTGGCCGTAGTAGGCCTCGTAGTAACCGGCCGAGAGCGCGTACGTACCGAGCATGATGCGCCGCTTCGGCTCGTCGCCGAAGCCCTCCCACCGCGTCCGCTCGTAGAGCTCGGTCAGGTCGCCGTCGACCTGCGCACGGTGGCCGAAGCGGACGCCGTCGTAGCGGGCGAGATTCGCGCTCGCCTCGGCGGGGGCGATGAGGTAGTAGCAGGCCAACCCGAATTCGACCGAGCGTGGAAGGCGCGTCTCCCCCACCTCGGCCCCGAGCTCCTCGGCCAGGCGGATCGCCGCGTCGACCGACTGCTTCACGCCGGGCTCCATCCCCTCGGCCTCGTTCAGCTCGCGCGGGATTCCGATCCGAAGGCCGCGCAGATCCTCGGCCTCCGGCAACTCGATCGGCTGCGGCAGCTCGACGGTGGTCGAGTCGCGCGGGTCGGCGCCTGAGATCACCTGCATGAGCAGAGCGGAGTCGCGCACCGTCTTCGTGAGCGGCCCGACCTGGTCGAGGCTCGACGCGAAGGCGACGATCCCGTAGCGGGAAACCGTTCCGTACGTAGGGCGTAGCCCGACGAGCCCACAGAGCGAGGCGGGCTGCTTGATCGAGCCGCCCGTGTCGGAGCCGAGCGCCCAGGGCGCGAGTCCGCCCGCGACCGCCGCAGCCGACCCGCCCGACGAGCCGCCCGGGACACGCTCCGGATCCCACGGGTTCCGCGTTGGCCCGAAGCCCGAGTTCTCGGTCGACGAGCCCATCGCGAACTCGTCCAGGTTCGTCTTTCCGAGGAGCGGCAAGCCCGCGTCCTTGCAGCACGCAGCGACCGTCGAGTCGAACACCGGGACGTACCCCTCGAGGATCCGCGAGGCGGCGGTCGTCGGGACGCCCTTGGTGGTGATCACATCCTTGAGCGCGATCGGCACGCCGTCCCCGTCGGCGCTCTCGGTCACATGGAGGTAGGCGTGCAGCTCCGGGTCGCGCTCAGCGATCGAGGCGCGATAGGCGCGCGTGAGCTCCTCGGAGGAGACCTCTTTGCGCTTCAGGAGGCCGGCGGCGTCCTCGGCGGTCAGACGGAGCGTGTCGATCATGCAGCGCCGCCGTTCGAGCACGGCACAGATAGCCGCGCGCGCGTCTGAATACGGGTCCCGACCCGCCCCCTGCTCGGGTGCAGCCTATTCCTGAAAGACGCACGCGTGGCGCGCCATTCGTCGCGGATCACGCGCGGATCGGTGTGAGAAGACGCGCTCAAGACCCGACCGCCGGCACACGGAAGGCGCCCTCTGAAGGGTCTGGCGCGTTTGCGAGCGCCTCCTCGCGAGAGAGCGATGGTCGCGGCTCGTCCTCGGCCCACGCGTTCACGACGTCGAGCGGATGCGAGGTCGGCTCGACGTCCGAGAGGTCGAGCTCGCTCACCTTCCCGACGGCCTCGAGGATCGCCGAGAGCTGGCCCTGCACCTCTTCGACCTGATCGGCGGGGATCTCGAGCCGGGCGAGCCGCGCGACGTGCAGAACGTCTTCTCTCGTGATCGCCACTCCGGCCTCCATCCTAGGGTCGCTGAACGAAGACGGGCCCCTCGCCGGGGCCCGTCAAAGTGGTCGAAAGCCCGACTTCAGAGCATCTTCACGCTGGCCGCCTGGGCCCCTTTCGGCCCATCCTCGACCTCGAACTCCACGCGCTGCCCCTCCATGAGGGAGCGATAGCCGTCCATCTCGATCTTGGAGTGGTGCACGAACACATCCTCGCCGCCCTCACGGGAGATGAAGCCGTAGCCCTTCTCGTTCGAGAACCACTTGACGGTGCCCTCTGCCAAACGACCTTCCTCCTTCAGACGCGAACGACGGCCCGGAGGGAGCCGCCGTCATGTTGCAAGCGGCGCGACTGTAGCTCCTACCCAAGCGGAAAGGCAAGGGTGCGAGCCTGGTAGCGCGCGGCTTGGAGTGTGTTCTTCAGGAGCATCGCAATCGTCATCGGCCCGACCCCGCCGGGGACGGGCGTCAGAAGCCCGGCGACTTCGCGTGCGTCCTCGGCGACATCGCCGACGACGCGCCCCTCGACGCGGTTGATTCCGACGTCGATCACCGTGGCTCCGGGCTTGAGCATCTCCTGCGTGACCATCCCGGCCCGGCCCACCGCGGCGACGAGCACGTCCGCCTCTCGAGCGAGGGCCTCGAGGTCACGCGTGCGGCTGTGCGCGATCGTGACAGTCGCGCTCTCGCCTAGGAGCAGGAGGGCGATCGGCTTCCCGACGATGTTGGAGCGGCCGATCACGAGCGCCCGCGCACCCGAGAGCGAGACCTTGTACTCGCGCAAGAGCTCCATGATCCCCGCCGGCGTGGCGGGCAGAAGCGTCGGCCGGCCCTGGACGAGAAAGCCCGCGTTCGCCGGATGGAACCCGTCCACGTCTTTCACCGGGTCGATGGCGCGGATCACGGCGTCCTCGTCGATCACCTCGGGCAAGGGGAGCTGCACGAGGATCCCGGTCACCCGCTCATCCGCGTTCAGCTCAGCCACAAGGCCGAGGAGCTCGTGCTGCGTCGTGTCCGCCGAGAGCTCGTGGTGGAACGGCTCGATGCCGGCCTCCCGGCAGGCGCTCTGCTTGTTTCGCACGTAGACGGCCGAGGCCGGGTCCTCGCCGACGAGCACCGTCGCCAAGCCGACCGGGTGGTCGAGCTCAGCAACCTCGCGGGCGACCTGCTCTCGCACTCGCTGGGCGAGGGCTTTCCCATCCATCAGGGTCGCAGTCACGGCGGAGGAGGCTAACGCCTCGTCACCCGAACGGCGGATCGGAACCTTCCGCCCTCGGTCGATACAGATGGCAATGGGACGTTGTGAGGGCTACTACCGACGCGAGAACCGCCGCTGCGATCGTGACGGCGAGCGCTGGGACGAGGGCTCGAACGGCGAGCTCTACCTCCTCTGCTCCTACCACCGACGCGAGGCCGTGCGCGCCTCGGTCGCGCGGTGGAGCGGTGAGACGGGCCTTCGCCGCTCCCGCCCGACCGCGCTTCGCCCCGATCCTGCTCGCGGTGCCCTCGCCTGGGGCTAGCTAGCTAGAGTCGCCAGCGTGGGCGACGAGGCGCGGGTGACCGCCCGCTACGGCGATCGAGCGTCCGAGGGGAAGGCGCTCCTGGAGACCGACGAGCTCATCTTTCGCGGCGACTTCCGGCTCAAGATCCCCCTGCGCCAGGTCTCGTCGGTCGAGGCGGCCGACGGCAGGTTGACCGTGGCCTTCGGTGATGAGAGCGCCGAGTTCGCGATCGGCCCGGCTGCGGCCCGCTGGGCGGACAAGATCCGCAACCCGAAGACCCTCCTCGACAAGCTCGGACTGAAGAAAGGCCAGCAGATCGACCTCGTCGACGTCGCGGACGAGGAGTTCCGCTCCCTGCTTCACGAGCGCGGGATCGCGTTTGCCGAGAAGGCCCGCCCGGGCTCCGACGTCGTCCTCTTCGGCGCCGAGAGCGCCGCCACGCTTGGTCGTCTCGCTCAGCTCCGCGATTCGATCGCGCGGGACGGCGCCGTCTGGGTCGTGGCGCCGAAAGGCGGCCGGGAGCCACGCGAGGCTGAGGTGTTGGAAAGCGGGAAACGCGCGGGCCTCGTCGACGTCAAGGTCGCCCGCTTCTCGGACACACACACGGCGCACAAGTTCGTCATCCCGCGCGTCGAGCGCTAGGAGAACGCGGGCAACGGGCTCGGGTGGCGCGGCTCGTAGAGCCCCAGCTCGCCGTAGCCCGGAACCTTGAACCTCGTCGAGAGGCCCCAGCCTTCGTCCTCGATCGGATCGACGAACTGGACGCCCCTCTCCTCGAGCTCGCGCCGGGTCGCCTCGACGTCCTTGCACATGAGGAAGAGCTCGGTCCGCCCCTCCTCGCGCCCAGCGATCAACCCGGGGCCCGGTGGCAGGCGAGCTCGACCGGCGGAAGCGCGAAGTAAAGCCATCCGTCGCCGCCGTCGAGCCCCTCGAGCGCGAGTACGTCGCGAAAGAAGGCCCGGGCCGCGTCCGCATCGTGTGCGTAGAGGAGCGCGTGCACGCCGGCGATCACGGGGCGATAGTAGAGGGAGGAGGCGCGGAGCGGATTCGAACCGCTGTACGAGGCTTTGCAGGCCTCTGCCTAACCACTCGGCCACCGCGCCGCGGCCTGCCATGGTAGCGCCGCGAGGATCCGCGAGCAGCGGCGCGAATGAGGCGTCTCGCCGGCCGCGATGCCTTGTCCCGGGGCTCGATATGGGGTCGGCACGAGCCCGCCTCGGCGGGGCTCCGTCTATTCAGGCGGGCTCGCGCCCAGGCCCTCGACATCCCAGCCGGACGCTCGGGCCCCAGCCTCGTAGCTCGACTGGAGAAACTCGAGCAGCGTCCCGCGGGGATCGTCAGCCTCGCGCACCGCGTCGTAGGGGAGCAGTACGAGGGCGCTTTCCGGGTCGGACGACCAGGAGGCCGCCTCCGGGCGAACCGGCTGCTCGCGCAGGCCGGCGGGCACCGGCCAGACGTACGAGGAGTAGGCAGGCATGCGGACGCGCTTGTCGCCGGGCCAGAACCCGCTGCTGATCATGCCCCCGCCCGAGTAGCGAACGAGCGACAGGTCGAGGCTGTGCCAGAAGAGCATGACCCGGCTCGACTTCCCGCCGAAGCGGCCGCCGTGCTCCTCGAGGACGTCCGCGCTGAAGAGGAGCACCTGGTGGTAGCGCTCGACGGCCTCGCGGTCGTAGGCGTCACGGGCCGACTCGGAGAATACGTCGTCGGCGTCCATCTTGTAGGCGCGAGGCTGGATCTCCACCGTAACCCCCAGCTCGGCGAGCAGCGACGTGAGCTCGCGGTAGAAATCCCGTAGCGGGACGTCCAGCGGAAGCGTGCGCCGCTCCCCCGTGTTCGTGGTGACGACGACCACGTGGTCGACGAGGTCGAGCTCGAGCTTCACGAACCCGCCCTCGTAGGGCATCGGCCCGGTGCGGACCCCGCGCGGCGAGACGGAGAACGTCACGTGCCACCAGTGCTCCCACGGGTGCGAGAGCCCGAGGGACACCTTGCCCACGATCTGGGCGACGAGGTGCAGCTGGAGCTTGGCCTCCTCCCACTCGTCGTACGGAAGGGGTGGGAGCGCGGCCACGCGTCGAGCCTAGAGAAACAGAAGGCCCGCGCAGGCGGGCTTCGGAGAGCGGATTAAGGGACTCGAACCCTCGACCTTCTGCATGGAAGGTGCGGACGCGGAGCGACAGGGAGCGTCAGGAGGTGACGAACCGCTTGAACGCGTGCGTTCGGCAGCGAAACGAGCGACCGGGAACGCCACCAGCCGCCCACCTGACCTGACTAGAACCTGACTTGCGCTGGAAGGCGAGCCGCCAGGGAATGGCGCTCGTGGGGACGCCGCGTGGGATGAACCGCTCGCAGGCTGCCCGGCGAATGCGTTCCGCAACCACCCAAAGAAGGAGGCACGATGCGAAACTTGAAGCGGACTGCGCTAACACTCACGGCGGTCACCGCGCTCGGCGTTGGTGCGTTCGCGCCGACTGCAGGTGCGGCCCACAAGTACAACGTCACCACCGGCAACGGGAGCTGCCAGCAGCTCGGCGGGAAGTCTGAAGCCGGGACGTCCAACAAGGGTTTCGATCGCGCCGAAGAGAATGGCAACGGCCAGATCCAGGGCGGTCTCTGCCCGACGCCGTAGCGATCTGATGGCGAAGAGCGCACGCATACGCCGCGGCGCGTCGGCGTGCGCTCTAACCCTATGACGGGCCGAGGCGCCCTTGGGTAAGACGCCTACGTCAGCCGTTCGACGCGGCCTGGCTACAACCCGCTAAAGAGGGACCTCCGCCCTGAGCGAGCAACCTGATCCAAATAGACCCGCCGACTGCAGCGGAGTTACCGAGGAGCGGATGAAGGGACTCGAACCCTCGACCTTCTGCATGGCAAATCGCCCGAGCCGAGTCGTATTGGAGTTACCCCGTTTCCGTTGACACCTCAGTTTGAGACAGCGATGGCTGTCTGAGGTTCCTTTCTGATCATCTCCTCTTCGAAGCGGTCCGGGCTTCGGTAGCCGAGCGTCGAGTGCCGGCGGCGGGTGTTGTAGAAGCCTTCGATCCAGTGGAAGAGCGCGAGCCGCGCCTGGTCGCGGCTGCGGAAGGTGGAGCGGTCGAGCAGCTCGGTCTCGAGCGTTGCGAAGAAGCTCTCGGCAACTGCGTTGTCGAAGGCGTCGCCGCGGCGGCCCATGCTGGGCATCACGCCGGCGTCCTGCATCGTCT
>JACCXC010000145.1 GCA_013697275.1 Actinomycetota bacterium
GTCCGCGTCGTACGGACGAGGCAGGTACGCGCGATGACGGAGCGCTTCTACGGTCGCGTCGCCCGCCTCTTCCTGATCAAGGGCGCGGAGGAGGACGAGGCCCTGGCGCACGTGCGGGTACGGCTCGACGCGGCCGACGCCCGGCGCTTCGAGCGACGCGTCGGGCGCCTCGTCCGCGACATCGAAGCTTGCGACAGCGGGATCGGCGAGGAGTACGCGCTTGTGATCGGGCTGCACCAGACCGGGGGTCACGCATGAGACGGTGGCCTCGCGGCGGACTCTGGCGGCACAGCGACTTTCTCAAGCTCTGGTCTGCCGAGACGATCAGCGTCTTCGGCTCGCAGTTCACCGGGCTCGCGCTCCCGCTTGCGGCCGTTCTGCTCCTCGACGCGAGCCCGTTCGCCGTCTCCGCACTCGTGGTCGTCGAGTTCCTCCCCTTCATCCTCCTTGCGATCCCCGCAGGTGTCTGGGTCGACCGCATGCGGCGGAAGCCGATCCTCGTCGCGGGCGACCTTGGGCGTGCGGCGCTGCTCGGCTCGATTCCGCTCGCCTATGCGTTCGACGCGCTGACGCTCCCACACCTCTACGTCGTCGGCTTCCTCGTCGGCGTCTGCACCGTCTTCTTCGATGTCGCCTACCAGTCCTACCTGCCATCTCTCGTCGAGCGCGACCAGCTCGTCGAGGGAAACTCGAAGCTAGAGGTCAGCCGCTCGACGTCGCAACTTGCCGGGCCGGGCGCCGCAGGCGGAATCGTGTCGGCTCTCGGCGCGCCGGTTGCGATCCTGCTGGACGCGATCAGCTTCGTCGTCTCGGCCGCCTTCCTCTTCGCGATCAGGAAGCGCGAGACGTTGCCCGAGCAGGCGCCGGATGCGGAGCGACCGAGCATGCTCGCCGACGCACGCGAGGGGCTGCGCTTCGTCGTCCGCAACCCCTACTTGCGCGCGATTTCGATGTGCACCGGCACCGCGAACCTCTTCTGGAGCATGGGGGGCGCGATCCTCGTCGTCTACGCGGTGCGCGAGCTCGAGATGTCGCCCGCGCTGCTCGGCCTCGCGTTCTCGCTGGGCAACGCCGGCCCGCTGCTCGCGGCAGTTGCGACGGGCCGGATCTCCAGTCGGCTCGGTGTTGGCCCGACGATCCTCTGGACCTCGCTCCTCTTCTCGGCGTCGCTGCTCTTCATACCCCTCGCCACCAAGGAGCTTGCGCTGCCCTTCCTCGTCGCCTCCGGCGTGCTCGGCGGCTTCGGGGCGGTGGCCTACAACATCACCCAGGTCAGTTACCGGCAGGCGATCTGCCCAGAGCGGATGCAGGGTCGAATGAACGCGGCGATCCGCTTTCTCGTCTGGGGAACGATGCCGCTCGGCGCGCTACTCGGTGGCACCCTCGGCACCTGGCTCGGCTTGCGGACGGCGTTGTGGATCGCTGCGATCGGTGCCTTGTTCACGTTTCTGCCGATCCTGTTCTCGCCGGTCCCTAAGCTCCGGGAGATACCGGCGCCGGTCGAGGAGCCGCCGCTGCCCTCGCAAGCCGAAGCGGCTGGCGGCCTGATTCCGGCGCCAACGACGTCGCCGGCTGCGACGCCGCCTGTGGAAGCCGATGCCTGAACTGCCGGAGATCGAGGCGTGGGTACGGGACTTGGACGGGCCCGTCTCGACCACAGCGGTACTCCGCGCGGGTCCCGCGCACATCGCGACGCTGAAGACCTTCGAGCCGCCGCTCGCTGCCCTTGAAGGGAGGCGACTCGAGGGGGCGCGTCGGCGAGGCAAGCACCTCCTCTTCCCCACCGAGGACGGCGAGCTCGTGCTGCGGATCCACCTGATGAGCGCGGGCCGGCTGCGTCATCTGAAGGCGGGCGCGAAGGGGCCCAAATCACCCGCGTTCCGGGTCCGCTTCGAGGATGGCACGGAGCTCGTGCTGACCGAGGCAGGAGCGAAGAAGCGCGCGGGGGTCTGGCTGCAAACGCCCGCGGCGACGGAGGCTGAGCTCGCCCATCTCGGCCCGGAGGCGCTCGATGTCGACGCGCGACTGCTTCGCGAGATCCTCGCAAACGACAACCGGCGGCTGCACTCGCTCCTGCGCGACCAGCGGGCCCTCGCCGGGATCGGCCGGGCGCACGCGAACGAGATCCTCTGGCGTGCCGGTTTATCCCCGTTCTCGCTCTCCACCCAGCTCACCGACGAGGAGGTGGAGCGCCTCGCCGCCGCGATCCACGAGGATCTCGAGCGCGCGCTCGAGCTGCGCGTGCGCGGCAAGAGCGACAAGGACGTCTACCTCATCCACCGGCGGCTCGGCGATCCCTGCCGGCACGGACATGATGCGTCGAACGGCGGGCCGATCCACCAGGTCGACTACGAGGAGCACACCGTCTTCTACTGCCCCGCGTGCCAGACCGGCGGCCGCATCCTCAAGGATCGACGGCTATCGCGGCTGCTCCGCTGAGGACCTCCGGCCGCGGCCCGCAAGGGACCTGTCTGCGGGACTGTCCCTCGTCCTCAACGGACAGGCAGCGTCACCGACAGCCGCTCG
>JACCXC010000219.1 GCA_013697275.1 Actinomycetota bacterium
GCGACGCGGTGTCCGGATCGAAGGGCTCCGGCGGCGGCCGCCCGCCGGCCGCCTCTGCGGCGACGAGGGCCGCGCGGTAGAGGCGGCGCATCGTCGCGTCCACC
This sequence comes from Actinomycetota bacterium, assembly GCA_013697275.1. Classification (GTDB taxonomy): domain Bacteria; phylum Actinomycetota; class Thermoleophilia; order Gaiellales; family Gaiellaceae; genus JACCXC01. Next base: position 105 of record JACCXC010000219.1, read on the forward strand.
GGCGTGCCATCCGGCAGCGTGGAGTAGCCGTAGGGGATCCGAGAGGCCTCGACGTGCCCACGCTCGAGGACGGCGGCGGCGTAGCGGCAGCAGAGATCGGCGAGCAGCGGGTTCTCCTCGAGCGAGATGCGCGGCTTTCGGCCCTGAAACTTGCTCAGGAGATGCGGCCGCTGGGGGTCGAACCCACTGAAGTGGAAGAAGCGGAGCGGCTCCCCGTTCACGAGCAGGCGGCCGTTCGGGTGCGCGAGCTTGCGGCTCGGCAGATTCCAGGGTGCGACGTTCACGCCCGGGTCCCGGAGGATGTGGTGGTCGAAGAGCGCGGGCACGAAGTCGATCCAGCGCTGGTCGACGAAGAAGCCCACCTCGTGGGCGATCAGGCAGTCGCGCCGCAGGCGGTCGGACCACCAGTCGAGAAAGCGCCCGCTGTCTTCGGTCGCGCCCACCGCGACGAAGCCGAGGTTGTAGATCCCCGAGAGGAGGATCGTCTGCTCGCTCGGCTCGTGCCCGTCGCGGATCATCGGCTCGAGAACGTGGGGCGTGAGGACGATCGAGCGCTGGCGCGCGAGCCCGGCCACGTCCTCGAGCGGCGCGAGGAGCCAGATATCCGGATCGAAGTACGCGACGTGGTCGAGCCCGCGAGCGAGGAGCGTCCGGAGGAGCCACGGCTTCACGGCGGTTGCGAGCTCGAGGACGTCGTAGATCATCGCCATCCGCCGTTGCTCGAGCGCGTCGATCCCGATTTCGTCGAGGCGGAGGACGGAAAAGCGCTCGGCCGCGTCGTCCACCGTGCGGTCGAGGTCGTCCAGCAGGAGAACCGTGAAGCTCCCCTGCGGGTGGTGCTTCGCGAACGAGTCCGCGAGCGTTCGCGCGAACCCGAGGTAGTTCCGAGCGACGATCGTGCAGGCGTTCACGAGCCCGGGCGCCGCATGACGACGATGTCGTGCTCCGGCCCCTCACCCGGCGCGATGTCGGCCACCTCGAACCACCGGGACCACCGCTCCCGGATGTACCCATGTGTGTGCCAGGTCGTGTGGTAGTAGTCAGGGAAGAGGGCGTCCCAGCCGTCACCGCGCCAGTGCGCGAAGCCTCGGTGGCGGCGCAGGAGCGCGAGGCGCGCCCGGGTAGGGCTCCAGCGGCGACTCGCGAGGGGCTCTCGCCACGTCCAGCGCCAGTTCGTCTCTCCGTGGACGCTCAGGAGGAGGACCGCGCCCGGCGCGGTGACGCGGCGAAGCTCCTGGAGCCAGGCGTCCTGGTAGTCCTCGGGCAGGTGCGTGAAGACGCTCCACGCGAGGACGAGATCGAAGGAGTCGTCCTCGTACGGCAGGGGCGGAAGCCCCCCGTTCGGGCGCGCGTCCACGTCCGGTGCGTTCTCGGCCAGCCAGCCCACAGCCTCCTCGTCGATGTCCGAGGCAGCGATGCGGGCCTGCGGGGCGCGCTCGCGGAGCGGAAGGGTGATCCGCCCGCAGCCGCACCCGAAGTCGTAGATCGAGGCGAAGTCGCCGTACGTCTTGCCCACCCGCTCGAGGGCGCGGGCGAAGGCGTCGAGGTGCCACGGCCCCCCGCGGACGAACGCGTCGGCCTCCGGCGAGCCGGTCACGCGCCGGATGAGCTCGGCGGGCGGAACCGGCACGCTCACGGCGCAAAAGGATACCGCGGCGCCGCTCCCCGCCCGGCATAGTCTCTGCCCGTGCGACTCCCCCGCGTCCGCCCAACGTCGCCGGCCGCCGAGTCGGCGCGGCGCTTCGTCGCCGAAGCGGACTTCCTCTGGCACCAGCGGTTCGAGCTGGCCGAGGGCGTCGTCACCCCCGGGATGAACGACCTTGGCCGGCTCTTCGAGGCCTGCGACATCCCCTCGGACCTCTCCGGCCGGACGGCGCTCGACATCGGAACGGCGAACGGCGGCGGTGCCTTCGAGCTCGAGCGACGAGGCGCCAGGCGGGTCGTCGCCGTCGACATCTACCCGCCGCGCTGGTTCGGCTTCGACCGGACACGAGCGTTCCTTGGTTCGAGCGTCGAATACCAGGAGCGGAGCCTCTACACGCTCTCGGAGCTCGGCGAGACGTTCGACATCGTTCTCTTCTGGGGGGTTCTCTACCACCTGCGGCACCCGCTCCTCGGGCTCGACAACCTGCGTGCCGTCGTCGGCGAAGCAGGAGCCGGATACGTCGAGACCGCGGTCGCCGACCATTTGCTCGGGCGCATGGGCGACCAGCCGCTCGCTCGCTTCTACCGCGGCTCCGAGCTCGCGGGGGACGGCAGCAACTGGTTCCTCCCCACCGTCGCGTCGCTCGAGGACTGGTGCCGCTCATCAGGGCTCGAGCCGACTGTCCTGAAGGAATGGCCCGGCCGCACCCCCAACCGCGTCATGGCCAAGGTGAGCAGGATCGAGGGGGACCCTGAGTACTTCGGGGTCTCGTACGAGCGCGAGCTGGCCGTCCGCCCGCTCGCGGGCCCCTACGTGCCGGAGCGCGCGATCCGGGGCAAGTTCTCCCCCGACGCACCGGATTAGACTCCGAGCCCTGACCGCCGCGCCCGCAGCCGACGCGGAGAGCCCACGCCGGTTCCTTCGCCAGCCCCCGCGAGCGGGCGCGATCGAGGCGAGCACCGACCCGCTCGTCGAGGTGCCCGCCGTTGACGGCTTCCGCGCCTGGGCCGCGCTCCTGATCGTCACGTACCACTGCTGGATCGCCGCCTTGAGCCCGATGCTTCCCCTCACCGAGGCCCAGAGCTTGCTTGCGGCCGGCTACGTGGCGCTGCCGTTCTTCTTCGTCATCAGCGGCTTCGTCCTCTTCCTCCCGACGTGCCGAAACGGTGGCGACTTCGGGAGCAAGCGCGTCTACGCGATCAAGCGCGTCGCCCGGATCGTGCCCGCGTATTACGTCGCACTCGCCGGGGTCATCGTCCTGTGGCCGTTCGTCATGGCCCGCTACCTGCCCCAGACGCCGTGGCCGCTCACGAGCCTGGACAGCGTGTGGATGCTCTTCTCGCACCTCGGCTTCCTGCATCACGAGGTTCTGGGCTTCCGAACGGTTGCGGGCTTCATCCCCGGCGACGGCTTCTCGTACAACACCGTCATCTGGTCGCTCTCCGTCGAGGCGGTCTTCTATCTCGTGCTCCCGCTCGTCGCCGCGCTCTTCTGGCGTCGCCCGTTCGTCCTCCTCGGCGCGGCCTTCGCCCTCGAGCTCGTCTGGCGGGAGCTCAGCGTGAGCGTCGCCGGGGTCGCCGAGCGCGTCGGCCTCGGGCCGGTGTCCGAGGGCACGCTCGGATGGCTCGCGCCCCAGCTCATCACCCAGTTCCCGGCGTTCATGGGCCAGATCGCCGTGGGGATGACGGCCGCCTGGGTCTACGTACGCGTCCTCCGAGGTGGAATCGACCCGCGCCTGCGCCTGCGGCTCGCCGTCGGGGTGCAGGTTGCCGCCGGGGTCTTCCTCGTGTGGGCAATTCACAGAGCTGGGAGCGCCGTCTTCCTCGGCCCCTGGGAGCAGCCGTACCAGCTCTCGCCGCGCGACGAGCTGCCAGCAATCGCCTTCGGCGTCTTCCTCCTCGCGACCGCGCTCGCCCCGGGGCCCTTCCAGTGGCTCTGGACGAATGCCGTCGCGCGCTGGATCGGTGTCGTCTCCTACGGGATCTTCCTCTGGCACCTGATCGTGCTCAAGTTCGTCGGCGTCCACTTCGCATTCGCAGCGACGAGCCTCCGCGCGTTCCTCGGGCTGCTGGCGGCCACCGTTCCGCTTTCGCTCCTCGCGGGTTGGCTCTCCTATCGATTCGTCGAGCTTCCGGCGATGCGCTACGCGCGCGGGCTTGCCCGACGCGTCTCGAGTGGGCAGCGCGGCGTCGAGCCTGCGCCCTCGGCGGCGACGTGAGCGAGACCACGACGGAGACGCTTCGCGAGCGCATCGCGTCAGTGCCGTTCTGGTTCCACTCGATCGAGCTCGCCCCGGGCGTCGTCACACCGGGCGCGAAGACGGAGCAGGAGCTCGCGCGGCAGCTCGAGCTCCTCGACCTGCCCGAAATCGCCGGCAAGTCGGTGCTCGACATCGGCGCCTGGGACGGCTTCTTCTCTTTCGAGGCCGAGCGGCGCGGCGCGAGCCGGGTGGTCGCACTCGATCATTTCGTCTGGTCGCTCCAGCTGGAGCCCGGCGGGGTTCCGTCGCCCAACGACCCGGGCGCCTGGCAGCCGAGCACGCTCCCCGGAAAGCGCGGCTTCGACCTCGCCCGGGAGGCGCTCAGAAGCGAGGTCGAAGAGCTCGTCACCGACTTCATGACCGCCGATCCGGGCGACATCGGGACCTTCGACGTCGTCTTCTACCTTGGCGTCCTCTACCACATCAAGGATCCGCTCGGCGCGCTCACGCGTCTAGCGCAGGTGACCCGCGAGGTTGCCGTCATCGAGACGCAGGCGATCGTCGTCCCCGGTTTCGACCACCTCGCCCTCTGCGAGTTCTACGAGACGTCGGGGCTGAAGAACGACCCCACGAACTGGTGGGCACCAAACCTCTCCGCGCTCGAGAGCCTCTGCCGGGCTGCGGGGTTCGCGCGGGTCGAGACGAAGTCGGGACCACGGCTCTCGCTCCGCTACACCCCCTGGCGTGCGCACCGGACGAGGATCGTCGTCCACGCGCACAAGGCGCCGCCCGAGCGGGGCTGAGGCTAGCCGGGTCCTCCCGCGACGTGCTCCCAGACCGACTTCGTCTCCTCGAAGGCGGGAGCCGCCGCGGGCCACGGATCCTCCGTCCCCTCCTGCTCGCGGTAGGCGCGGATCACCTCGTCCGGCCGGCCGAGCGCCTCGACCACGCCGTTCCGGAGGAGCATCACCCGCTCGCAGAGCCGAGCCACGGCGTAGAGATTGTGGCTCACGAGGACGACGGTCTTTCCCGCGTGCCGGATGTCGATGAGCGTCCGGTAGCACTTCTCCTGGAAGCTCTCGTCCCCGACCGCGAGCACCTCGTCGAGGAGGAGGATGTCGAACGGCACCTGGATCGCGATCGAGTACGCGAGCCGCAGGAGCATCCCCGAGGAGAAGTTGTTGAGCTTCTGATCGATGAAGCGCTCGAGCTCGGCGAACGCGAGGATTTCGTCGAACTTCTCGTCGAGCTGCTGCCGCGTCAGCCCGAGCAGCGTGCCCGTGAGGACGACGTTGTCGCGCGCGGTGAGCTCGAGGTTGAAGCCGACGCCGAGCTCGATGAAGGGCGAAAGCCGGCCGCGTACGTCGACCGTCCCCGAATCCTGGGCGTAGATCCCGGCCAGGATCCGCAGGAGCGTCGACTTGCCGCTGCCGTTCGGGCCGATCACCCCGAAGAACTCGCCCTGACCGACCTCGAAGGAGACTTCCTGCAGCGCCTGGTTCCGCTCGTGTGTCGTGCGCCGCAGCGGATGAAGCACGTGCTCCCTCAAGGTGCCGCGCGTCTCGTGGGGGATCGAGAACGCCTTGGAGAGGTCGACTGCCGTGATGGCCGAGGTGGAGGTCATACGCGCTCCGCGAGGCGCGGCGCGTCGCGGCGGAAGTAGACGAGCCCGACGACGAGCGTGGCCAGGGCGATCGACACCGGCACGAGCCGCCACGCGTCGCTCCCGAGGACGCCCGCGAGCGTCTCCGTCTCGGCATTCAGGCCGACGATCAGAAGGCGCACGTCCTGGATCACCTGGACGAGGGGGCTCAGGAAGACAACCTCCTGCACCCGCGGCGGAAGGAGCGTGACCGGATACATGATCGGCGTCGCGAAGATGAGGAGCTGCGAGGCGAGCTCCCAGATCTGCGCCACGTCCCGGAACCTGACGTAGAGCGCGGAGGCGATCAGGCCGATCCCGAGGATGAAGGCGAGAAGCTCGCCCACGAGCGGAATGAGCAGGAGCCAATCGAGCTCGGGCCGCACGCGGTGGACGGCGAGGAGGACGACGACGGCGACGGCGTTCACGCAGAAGGTCAGCGCAGCCGTCAGTGAGACGGACAGCGGGATGAGGAGCGGCGGCAAGGCCATCCGGCGCAGGAGGGCGCCGCGCGCGACGATCGACATCATCGTCATCGAGATCGCGTCGATGAAGAAGAGATAGAGGACGAGCCCGGTCAGGAGGTAGAGCGGGTAGTTCTCGACGGCCGGCCCGGGGATCCGGAGGAACCGCTCGAACACGACCCAGAGGACGGCGAAGTAGGCGAGCGGCCGGGCGAGCGACCACACGTACCCGACCGCGGAGCCCGCGTACTTCAGCTTGAACTCCATCGCCGCCGCGGTGCGGATGACCCGCAGGCAGTAGCCGAGCCGGTCGGCGCGCGGCGAAGGTTTCGCGAGCGAATACGCCGTGGAGCTCACAGCGGCCTAGCCTAGCCGCCTGCGCGGCCGCGATCTGAGCCGTCGAGGCGCTGGGCCGCGCTGCGATACTCGCCCCGTGACCGCGACCGCGCCGGAAGCCCACGCGGCAGGCGGACGCCTCGATTTCATCCCCGTTCTCGAGGGCTGGCGGGGGTACGCGGCCCTGTACGTCGTCCTCCACCACTGCTGGGTCGCCGCGTACTTCCCGGCGCTCGACGGCGGGCTCGGCCGCGCGCTCATCGGCGGCGGCCCTGCGGCGCTCGACTTCTTCTTCGTCGTGAGTGGTTTCGTCCTCTTCCTCCCCGTCGCGCGAAACGGCGGGCGTTTCGGAAGCGTCTCCGCGTATGCGGTCCGGCGCTTCGCCCGCATCGCGCCCGCCTTCTACGCGAGCCTCCTCGGGATCGTCCTCCTCTGGCCGCTCGTCTCACCCGACCTCTCGACGAACTTCTTCACGTGGACGAACGTCCAGGCGCTCGGTGCTCACCTGCCCTTCCTCCACCACGTCCTCCTCGGGCTTCTCGAGCCGGGGCTCCTCCCTGGATTCGAGGGATTCAGAGTGAATCCAGCGATATGGAGCCTCACGGTCGAGTTCATGTTCTACGTCCTCCTCCCGCTCGTCGCGGGCGCGTACTTCCGCCGGCCTTTTCTCGGGCTCGCAGTGGCGGTGGCGATCCAGCTCGTCTGGCGCGGTGCGATGTGGGAGATCGGCGAGCGGCTCGGCCCCGCCTGGGACGAGCGGGAGGCGACGCAGCTCGTCGGCCAGTTGAGCGCCCAGCTTCCGGGGTTCGCGGGAAACCTCGCGGCCGGCATGACCGCGGCCTATCTCTACGTCGTCCTCTCGAGCGGCGCGGCGCGCGGCCTGCTCGCCTCGGCCGCTCGGCACACCGTCGCGATTCAGATGGCGGCCGTCGCTCTCCTGCTCGCGACGCTCGTACTCGTCGGCGAGCCCAACGCGGACCGTGAGACCTTCGTGGCCGTCGACGTGGGCGTCGCGTACGCGACCCTGCGGAATCTCGTCCCTGCCCTCCTTTGCGCCGTCATCGCGCTCGCCGCCGCGGCAGGCCCCGATCGGGCCGCTTGGTTTTGGACGAACCCCTTCGCCCGCTGGCTGGGCCGCGTCTCGTACGGGATGTTCCTCTGGCACTCGATCGTGATCTGGTTCGCGATCCGCCAGCTCGACATGGTGGGCGACGGCTCGAACAGGCTCGCCTTCGAGTTTGCAGCAATTGTGGTGCCCGCCTCCGCGCTTCTCGGGTGGCTCTCGTTCCGCTTCGTCGAGGGCCCGTCGCAGCGCTGGGCGCGGACGGTGATCAGAGCCCGTCGTGCCCGGGTAGAACCTGCGGCGACCTCCCCAGACCGCGCGTGATCGCGCAGCCCCAGTCGATCACACTCGGACGCGCTGCGGCCCCGCGAAGTAGGATGACCCAGATCGGCCAAACTGGATTGCGGCGAGGAGCGCGGGCCCGGTTCGGGGGTACCCCACCGCAGAATATGCTTCCGCGCCCGCCGCGATGAGAGCGACGAGCACAATCACGGTGAGCAGGCGCCCGACGAGCGCAGACGCCAAGCGCCTGCTGCGAGGGCTGACCGAAGCCGTCGGCCGGCCCGACGTCGGATTCGCGCTCCTGGTTGCCGCCTCGGCGAGTGCTGCCGCCATGCTCGTCTTCCGGCTCTGGCGCGCAGACCTCCACGTCCCGTTCGCCTATCAAGGCGACAGCCTCTTCAACCTAATGACGATCAAGGGCCTGCTCGAGCACGGCGGGTACAACGAGAACCCCAGCCTCGGCGCGCCGTTCGGGCAGGAGCTCTACGACTTCTCGATGACCACGGACCGCCTGAACCTGTGGCTCGTCGAGGGCCTCGGCT
>JACCXC010000037.1 GCA_013697275.1 Actinomycetota bacterium
GTCTTCGGCGGCGCGGCCGCCGCCTCTCCCGCCGTAGCGGGCTTCTTGCGTCCGCGCCCGCCTCGCGAGCCGCGGCGCCGCCGAGGCTTTTGCTCGCCCTCGCCGGGCGACTCCTCAGCTGCGGGCGATTCGGGCTCGGGCGCTGTCTGGGCGGGCGAAGCTGCCTCCGTGGGCGCCTCCGCGACCTCGCGCACCTTCTTGCGAAACCATTGCAACACTCTGGACTCCTTTCGGGCGCACGCGCGACCCCGCGCACGTCAGGCGCGCAGAGGTGGCAAGCGTGTTCGCCGCAAAGCTCATGTCGGTGGACGGCTGGATCCCCGCTCGCCCGATTCGGGCTCGGTGCTCCATTTGCCGTTGATCACAGCGTAGCAGCGGCCTCGGCGAAACCGGTCTGCGCCCCCCGACCCCGACTCAGGAGAGCCTAGGCCGCCGCAGGCTGGAGACGGGCCCGCTCGCGTTCAACGATGCGAAGACGTTGCAAGAGACGGGCCCATGCCCACGGCTCGACCTCGTCGTAGCGGTTCGTGCGCTCGTGCGCGCGGACCGCCTCGAGGTACTCGAACCAGGCGTCGGCCTCCTCGATCGCGAGCGCTTCCTGGGCCTCACGCATTCCCTCGATCGCCATGCGCGGAAAGGCTAGGACCCGGACCGGACGACGTGGACCGCTGCGCGCGAGGCGTCACGGTTTCGTGTGCGGATCAGCTCTTAGGAGCCGCGGAACACCAGCAGTTCCCGAGACTGCTCAGCGATCAGGATCTGCCGGAAGGAGGGGCATCCCCCGAGAGGATCGGCGACGGCCTGAACCCCCTGAAAGTCAGGTAGAGGCCGAGCCCCAGCTCCCAAAAAAACTCCGGGATGGTTGCGAGACCCTGGCCCGTGCCGCCCTGGTCGATGACGTCGAACAGCACGAGGGTTCCTGAAAGGACGATCAGCGGGCCGCCGATGAGCCCGAGCGCAGCCAAGGGTCGTGGCACCAAGCCGGATCGGTACATCAGGTAGCCAAGGATGAGCCCGTTTCCGACGCCGACAATCCAGCCGGGCCCGAGGATGAACGTCCAGTCCTTGATCTCGGCGAGCGTGTAGCCGATTAGCCCGGCCCCCGTGCCGGAATCCTCCTGCCCCAGCGTCACGAGCGACAGGACGGCGAGGATACCCACGAGGATGAAGGTGCACTCGACGATGCGGGCCGTTACGTAGCCGAGACTGAGGATCTCGTTCTGCCGCCTCAGGATCGGGAACAGCACAACGGCGGTGCCGATGTTCGCGATGATCAGGAGCAGCTCCAGGAACGCTCCGAAGTAGATCCGGTTGTCGGAGCCGTCACCGGCCACGTAACCGGCGGGGTCGTCGAGAGCGGGCTGGAAGGCAATGAGCGCTCCGATCGACGTGACGAAGGTGATGAGGAAGAGCACCCCCGTAATGCGCGCAATCCTCTGCTCTGAGTTCACGTGGGCTCCTGGTCGCGGGTCAGCCGGCCGACGTCGATCTTCCTCGGTTTCGCGCGTGGCTTCAAGACAAGCGCCCGAGGTGTAGCCCGTGAAGGCGCCTAGGAGCGGCCCGCGAGGCGCCCGCGGACGTGCACGGCCTGGAGGAGGCCGATGAGGGCGAAGCTCGCGATCATCGAGCTGCCGCCGTAGCTCACGAACGGGAGCGGGATGCCCGTGACCGGGGCGATCCCGATCGTCATCCCGATGTTCACGAACACCTGGAAAGCGAGCGCCGCGACACAGGCGGCGGCGATCACGGCTCCGTGCAGGCTCGGCGCGAGCGCGATCGTCTTCACGCCGCGCCAAACGACGATCGCGTAGAGGAGGAGCAGGAGGGCAGCCCCCAAGAAACCTCGTTGCTCGGCGAGCGCAGAGAAGATGAAGTCGGTCGTGTGCTCGGGCAGGTAGTTCATGTTCGTCTGCGTTGCTCCTGCGACGCCGCGCCCGTCCAGCCCTCCCGAGCCGACCGCAGTGATCGACTGCGTCACGTTGTACGTTGCACCGCTCGGATCGAGGTCCGGGTTCAGAAAGCCCGTGAGCCGCTCCACCTGATAGGGACGCAGCACCTGGAGCCCCGCGGACGGAAGCACCCAGAGGACCGCGACCGCGAGCCCGGCGGCCGCCGCCGCGAGGCCGGCAAGGTGCGTCCAGCGCGTTCCGGCGACGAACAGGCCGGCCGCGACCACGACCGCGTAGATGATCGCCGTCCCGAAGTCGGGCTGGAAGAAGACGAGCGTCCCCGGGAGCGCTACCAGGCCGACGGCCGTGAGCGTCGTTCGCCACTCGCCGATCCGCCGCGCGAACTCGGCGAGGAAGCTCGCGAGGACGAGGATGACGACCACCTTGCCGAGCTCGCTCGGCTGGAGCTGGAAGAAGCCGATGTCGATCCAGCGCCGCGTCCCGCGGACGGCCTCCGCGAACACGAAGACGACGACGAGGGCGACGATCAGGCCGAGGTAGAGCGGCTTGCGAACCCGGCGGTAGAAATCCGGGTTCACGTAGGTGACGACGGCGAGCCCGATCGTCCCGAGGGCGACGTTGACGGACTGTCTGAAGACGAAGAAGTCCGGGTCGCCCGGCACGTCGTTCCGCGAGACCGAGCTGAGCACCCAGAGGCCGTAGCCCACGAGCGCCGCGACCGCCGCCACGAGCACGTAGTCGAGATTGCGAACGACGGCTGCGACCTCGGCCGCGAGCGGCGCGGCTTGCCTGCGTGGCTCGACCCGGACTGCCATCAGTCTGACTCCACCGAGCCCGAGGAGTAGGAGCCCGGCTCGACGCCGAAGAACTTCTCGAAGACCTTCAGAGCGGCAGGAGCCGCGGCCACGCCCCCGTGACCACCGTTTTCGATCACCGCGCAGACGACAAGCTCGGGATCGCCGTAGGGCCCGAAGCCGCACCACCAGGACTGGTCGCGCAGGCCCTTGTAGCCGGGGAGCTCCACATACTTCTCAGCGGTTCCGGTCTTGCCTGCAATCGGACGGGGGAAGTCGCTGAAGACGCTCGTTGCCGTCCCGTACGACGCGTGCGTCGCGTCGTAGAGGCCCTCCTGGAGGAAGCGGAGCGCCGCTGGGTCGAGCCCGAGGTCGCGCGGCTTAGGCGGCGCGAACGGCCGGATGACGACGGCCGCGTTCCCTTCGGTGGACGGCTGCTCGATCTGCTTCACGAGCGAGGGCTCCACGAGCCTGCCGCCGTTTGCGAGAAGCGCGTAGAAGCGGGCCATCTGGACCGGGGTGACGAGCACGTCGCCCTGTCCGATGCCGAGCTGGGCGGAGTCGCCGCTCGTCCAGATCCGGTCGATCCCCTTGAACGTGCGGCGGCGCCAGGCCGGTGTCGGGATGAGCCCGTCGCCCTCCGGCCCGATCCCCACGCCGCTCGCCGAGCCGAAGCCAAAGCGCCGCGCCCACCTCTGGATGGGCGTGTCAGGCCGCTCGTACGCTTCGAGGGCCACCTGGTAGAAGTAGGTGTCGCACGAGTTCGCGATCGCGGTCGTCAGCTCCATCGGCTCGTTCTTGAACGGGTCCCAGTTGCGGAAGACCTGGTTGTCCTCGCCGATCGTGATCTTGGGCGTGCACTGGATGAGCTCGGTCGGGCTGAGGAAGCCCTCCTGCATGGCCGCGAGGGCCGTGACGGGCTTGAAGGTCGAACCAGGCGGATAGAGGCCGCCGACCGCGCGGTTCAGCGTCGGGTGGTTGGCCGCCGGGTCGGCGAGACGCCTCAGCTCGCCCGGCTGCACGCGGCCGACGTAGACGGACGGGTCGAAGGTCGGATTCGAGGCGAGCGCCAGCACCTCGCCGGTGTTCGGATCCATTGCGACGATCGCGCCTCCGTTGGCTGCCCACTCGCCGTCCTCGTGCGCGAGCCGGATCCCGTAGCGGACCGCGTCCTCGGCGGCCCGCTGGAGCTCCGTGTCGATCGTGAGGCGAACGGAGTAACCCGCCTCGGGGTGCTGGCTGAACTTCGGCTCGCTGGTCACACGGCCCAGGGCGTCGACGCGCACGTCGCCCTCGCCCGCCACTCCCCGGAGATAACGGTCGAAAGACGCCTCGACCCCGGCCTGGCCGATCCGGTCGCCCGCCACGTATCCCTTGTCCTTTCGGCCCTCGAGCTGCTCGGGAGAGATCTCGGACACGTAGCCGAGAATCTGGGCGGCGATCCCGCTCTCGACGTAGCGACGCAGGTGCGTGTCCGTCACCTGGACGCCCGGGAACTTGGCCTGGTGTTCCTTCAGGTACATGACCTTCTGGTCGTGGACGCCCTCCTTGACCGTGACGGGCGTGAGCGGATCGGTCTTGCCGCGGCGAAGCGCCGCGTTCAGCTCGTTCTGCGGAAGGTTCAGAAGCTCGCCGAGGCGGCGGAACACCGCCCGGCGCCTCTCGGGCGTAAGCTCGAGAAGCGCCGCCGGCCAGAGCTGCACCAGCGTCCCGGGCTTGTTCGTGACGAGGAGGCGGCCGTTGCGGTCGCTGATCGCCCCGCGGGGGGCCGGCGCGCGGAAGGTGCGGATCTGGTTGTTCCGCGCCTCCTCCAGGTAGCGCTCGCCCGAGATGACTTGGAGCGCCCAGAGCCGGAAGAAGAGGGCCGCGAAGAGCGCGATCGCGATGATCCCGATGATCCCGATCCGGATCGCGATTTGGGGCGAGACGCGGTAAGGCTCCTCGACGCGAGGGTCGGGCGGCAGGAAGCCCGGGAGGCTAGACAAGGATCACCTCCCTGCGCTCGCGCGCGGCGATCGGGAAGATCCGCCGCAGAAGGCGGTAGACGGGATAGGCGAGGAGCAGGTTCAGCGCGAGCGTCGGCACGAGGACGCCGCCGAGGACCGTCGAGGCCGACGCGCCCTCCCCGAGCATGAAATGGACGATCGCAGAGCCGAGCCCGAGCCAGACCGTCCCGAGGGCCACTGCGACGAGCGGCGGGTACGGCGAGCTGCGCGTCGTGCCCTCTCCGAAGCGGCCGGCCCAGTAGCCGGCCGGCGTCAGAAGGAGCGAGGAGAGCCCGAGGGTTCCGAGCGAGGCCACGTCGAGCGCGAGACCGGCCCAGAAGCCGGCGATCGTCCCGAAGAGCGGGCCGCGCAGGAGCGCCAGCCCGACGAGGGTGACGAGAACGAGGTCGGGATGGCCGCTCCCCACCTCGATCGGCGTCGCCCAGGAGACCTGCAAGAGCGCCACGAGGAGGAGGAGGCCGGTTGCCTTGAGCGCGTCCGCTGGCGTCACCCCTTCCTCCGCTTTTCGACGAGAACGACCACCTCGTGCAGCGAATCGAAGTCCACGAGCGGGGCGACCTGGATGCGCTTGAAGAGGTCGACGTCCCGCTGGCTCACGCTCTCGACGAGCCCGATCGGGATCCCGTACGGGAAGAGCGACTCGTACTTCCCGACCCGCGCACCGGACGTGACGACGATGTTGCCCGGCTCGACCCGGGCCGTCTTCGCAACGCGGTCGAGGTCGAGGGACTCGTCGCTCGGGCCGCGCAGCACGATCCCGGCGGCCTGGGTCTCGAGGACGAGGGCTGAGGCGGCGCTCTGCGGGTCCGTGATGAGCCGCACCTTCGCCGAGTTGGGGGTCACCTCGGTGACCGTCCCTGCGAGGCCCTCGGGCGTGACGACAGGGTCGTCGACTCGGACGCCGTCCGAGGAGCCTGCCGCGACGACGACCTCATGGCGAAAGACCGTCTGCGGCTGGATGAGCACCCGCGTCGCCACATGGTCGAAGTCGTCCGGGAACTCTTTGCCCCGCACGAACTGCAGGAGCTCCTTCAGCTCCTCGTTCTCCTGGGCCGCGGTCTCGTTCGCCACGACCTGCTGGCGAAGCGCCTCGACCTCCTTCTGCAGCTCCTCGTTCTCGTCTTTGGCCGAGAGGAGGTCGGTCGTCCAGCCGTAGGCGTCCTGGAACGGGCGCGCTACGCGCTCGGCTGCCACCTCGAAGGGCGTGAGGATGGAGACGGCGATCCGCTGCGCCTCGTGGAGCGCGCCACCCGACGACTCGCGGAAGTAGACGGTCACGAGCGCGAGGGAGAGGATGACGAGCCCGAGCGCCACCGCCCTCGCTTTGAGCGGGCCTCCGCTGCGCGAGCGGGAGCCCTCTGAACGAGCGACGGACGGACTGAGGACAGGGATCCGTGCTGTGCGTTGCCGAGGCACGGGGACTTGATTCTAGTCGCGAAAGCGGCTCGAGCTGCGCCGCTAGCGGCGGCCGCGCCCGTTCCGCTGACGGGCCTTGGCCGACCGGTGCATGGCCTCGAACTCCTCGAGGCTCTTTCCGGAACCGACCGCCACGCACGTAAGGGGTGACTCGGCGAGGTGGACGGGCATGAGCGTCTCCTCGCGCAGCCGGACGTCGAGGCCGGAGAGGAGCGCACCCCCGCCGGCGAGGACGATCCCGCGGTCCATGATGTCGGCGGCGAGCTCGGGCGGAGTCTTGTCGAGCGTGGACTTGATCGCGTCGATGATCTGCCCGACCGGCTCGTCGAGCGCGCGGCGCACCTCCTCGGAGGTGATCACGATGGTCTTCGGCAGGCCGGTCAGCATGTCGCGGCCTCGCACCTCGGCGCGCACCTCCTCACGGAGCTCCCAGGCGGAGCCGATCTCGAGCTTCAGCTCCTCGGACGTCTGCTGGCCGATCAGGAGCTTGTACTCCTTCTTGATGTGACTCATGATCGCCTCGTCCATCTCGTCGCCGCCCACGCGGATGGACTGGCTGACGACGATCCCGCCGAGCGAGATGACGGCGACCTCGGTCGTGCCGCCTCCGATGTCCACGATCATGCTCCCGGTCGGCTCGCTGACCGGGAGGCCAGCGCCGATCGCGGCGGCCATCGGCTCCTCGATCA
>JACCXC010000038.1 GCA_013697275.1 Actinomycetota bacterium
CGTGCGGCGGCGCTCGCCGAACGCGGCTACGGGGACGCGGCGATCGCCGCGCGACTCGAGGTCGCTGGGATCGACGACGCGCATGCGCGGGATGCCATCGCCGGGCTGGAGCCGGAGATCAAGCGCGCACGCCGCCTGGTCGCGGGCGAGTTGCATGCACTCAAGGCGGGGCGTCTCCTGGCTCGGCGTGGCTTCGGCCCGGACGTGGGCGAGGAGATTCTCGACGCGCTGGACTCCGCGGTCGACCGCGGGCTAGGATAGGCCTCACACGCACGATCAAAAAAACGCCTGCAAACGAAGCGGCTTTTCAGCGAATCGGACAGTTATTTCACCACGACCCCTTCAGAGCAATTCAGACGATGACCGTGTCAGCGAGTAGACGGAGGGACTTCACACCGACTCCGTGAGGCGCGAGGCGCGCCTCCCGTCCTGCTCGCACCGATTCTGAAAGCGCCGTTTCCTACGGGCCTGACGTAGGAGCGAGCAATGCTGGTCTTGATCGGCATCGTGGTGGCCGGGGCCCTGCTCGGCGTGGCTGTCGGGGTGGTCGCCGGCTCGCGCATCATTCTCCGACGCCGCCATGCGGCCGCCGAGGGCGAAATCGAGCGCAGGACGGCTGACGCGGCTCGCTCGGCTGATGCGATTCGCCGCGAGGCCCAGGTGGAGGCGCGCGAGGAGGCTTTTCGTCTCCGCGCCGAGATCGAGCGCGAGCTGACCGAACGGCGCGCGGAAGCGATCAAGGCTGAGGAGCGAATCACGGCGAAGGAGCACGACCTCGACCAGAAGCTCGTCGAGCTCGAGCGTAAGGAGCAGGGCTTTGCCGACCGCGAGGCGCACGTGAAGCAGCTCCAGGAGGAGCTGAAGGTCGCGAAGGACGAGGAGCTCCGGGAGCTCGAGCGGATCGGAGGGCTTTCCTCCGCGGACGCGAAGCGACAGATCCTCGAGCGCTCGGAAGACCTTGTCCGCCACGAGATGGCCCGCATGGTCCGGTTGGCCGAGGAAGAGGCACAGACAGAGGCCCGCCGGCGCGCGCGGAACCTCGTCGCGGACGCGTTGCAGCGGGTCGCGGCGAGCCATGCGGCCGAGACGACGGTCTCCCTCGTCGAGCTCCCCTCGGACGACATGAAGGGGCGGATCATCGGGAGGGAGGGACGGAACATCCGTGCCCTCGAGCACCTGACCGGGGTCGACTTCATCATCGACGACACCCCGCAGGCCGTCGTCCTCTCGAGCTTCGACGGCGTCCGGCGCGAGGTCGCGAAGCTGACTCTGACGAAGCTCGTCGAGGACGGCCGCATCCATCCCTCGCGGATCGAGGAGATGTACTACCAGTCGAAGGCGGAGATCGACGAGCACATTCGCCAGGTGGGGGAGCAGGCGGTTTTCGAGGCGAATATCGGCACGATGCACGAGGAGCTCGTAAAGCTCCTCGGGCGGCTGCGCTATCGGACGAGCTACGGGCAGAACATCCTCAAGCACTCGCTCGAGTGTGCCCACCTCGCCGGGATCATGGCTGCCGAGCTCGGCGCGGGCGTGAAGACCGCCAAGCGCGCCGCCCTCCTCCATGATGTGGGAAAGGCGATGACGCACGAGGTCGAGGGCTCGCATGCGCTCATCTCGGCCCAGCAGGCGAAGAAGTACGGTGAGTCGCAGCATGTGATCCACGCGATCGAGGCCCACCACTACGAGGTGCAGCCGCAGACGATCGAAGCCGTCCTCGTGATCACCTCGGACGCGATCTCGGCGTCACGCCCCGGGGCGCGCGGCGAGAGCCTCGAGAACTACGTCAAGCGTCTCGAGAACCTCGAGCAGCTTGCCTCGGCCAAGAAGGGCGTCGAGCGGGTCTACGCGCTCCAGGCCGGCCGTGAGGTGCGGGTGATCGTCAAGCCGGGCGAGATCGGCGACGACGAGGCGGTCCTCCTCTCGCACGAGATCGCGCGCGAGATCGAGGAGCAGCTCGAGTACCCGGGCCAGATCAAGGTGACCGTGATCCGGGAGAGCAGGGCGACCGAATACGCGAAGTAGCGGCGCGTACGGGGCGCGCCGCTACTTCAGCCCTGCCTCTAGTTTGGGCGGCCGGTGAGTCCCGCGCCCGTCCCGCCGCCGGCCGTTCCCGACCGAGGCTTCGGCTTGACCCGGATCGAGACCGAGCAGGATCCGAGCTCCGGCGCGGTGATGCGGAGCGTTCCCGCGCGGGCGGGACGGATTGCCACGCGGACGCTGCCGCTCGTGCCCGTGCGGACGCTCATGGCGATCCCCGGCCCCTTGAGCCTGACAAGGACGTCGCCTTGCGGCTCGCGCGGGGCGAGGAGCTCAGCAGTCATCCGGACGGTCGTGCGGCGCCCGGCGACGAGCGAGTGCGGCGTGGCGTGCACGCGGCAGTCGCGCGGCTCGGGCGCGACGGCGGGCGGCCCGACCGTCGTGACCGCCATCGCCCGGTTGTTCGCAATGTTCGGGTCGTTGAGTGTCCCACTGACGTCGGCCACGTTGGTCAGCGCGCCCTCCTGCGTCGCGCGAACGTCGATCGTGACCGTGGCGGACGCGCCGTTTGCCACCGTCCCGAGGGCGCAGGCGATCGGCGGCCCGGGCTGGCAGCTGCCCTGACTCGGGGTGATTCCGAGTAACTCCGCCCCGGCGGGGAGCGGATCGGAGAGCGTCACGCCCGTCGCGTCCTGCGCGCCCTGGTTGGTGATTCGGAGCGTGTAGGAGACGATGCCGCCACGCGCGACCGCGTCGGAGCTCGCCGTCTTCGTGAGGCCGAGGTTGGCCTGCGCGGCGCCAACGATGGTCGTCGCGCTCGCCTGGTTGTCGGCCGCGTTCGGGTCGTCCTGGTCGGCGTCCACCACGGCCGTGTTGGTCCGCGTGCCGGTTTGCGTCATGCGGACGTTGATCGTGACCGTCGCCGTGGCTCCGTTCGCGAGCGTTCCCAGGCTGCAGCTCACGGTGGTTCCACCCGTGCAGCTGCCCTGGCTCGGACTCGCGCCGATGAACTGGACCCCGGCGGGGAGCGGGTCGGAGAGCGTGACGTTCGAGGCCGCTTTCGGCCCGCCGTTCGTCACCCGGAGCGTGTAGGAGAGGACACCGTTGAAGTCGACTGTCGCCGCGCTCGCCGTCTTCGTCAGTCCCAGGCGGGCCTGGTCGACGAATCGCACGACGGACGGGTCGTGATCCGAGGTCTGGTCCGTGAACTCGGCGTTCACGTGCACGACGTCGTAGACGAACGGGATGTTGTTGAAGATGTTGCTGCTGACCAGGATGTGGTCGAGCGTCTGCGAGTTTCCCTCGAATACGTAGCCGTACCGCTCATTCGCCGGCAGCGTCTCGATCAGGTCGTACAGAACGCCGCCCTTCAGGGTGTTGAGGGGAGCAGAGAACTCGAAGTCGTTGAAGTCCCCGAGCGCGATTACGTTGGCGTTCGGGTCGACCGCGAGGATCTGGTCGACGAAGTCGTTCAAGAGCTGCGCTTGCTGCAGCCGCTGCGCCTCGCTCGAGAGGATGGGCGGCTGGAAGCGCCCGAAGAGCGGCTGGTCTCCGCCCTTCGAGTTGAAGTGGTTGACGATCACGAAGAACTTCTCTCCGCGGAAGAGGAACTCGCCTGCAAGTGGCTTTCGACTTGAGTTCCAGGCCGTGTTCGTCGGCTTGACGCGACCGGGGCTCGCCGTGAGCTCGGCGCCGCTTGCGCCGGCCACGACGCCTGTGTCGGTCGCGGGCGCCCCCCCGGGCCGGTCCACGAACTCCACGCCGCGATCGGTCCGGTAGAGGAACGCCACGCGAATGTTCCCGCCCGGCTCGCCGCCGTCTTGGTCGTCGACAGGATTGATCTGGCGGAACGCGTAGGACGGTCCGCCCGCGGCTACGATCGCGTTCGCAAGCGTCGTCAACGTGAGACTGGCATCGGTCACGCTGTCGTTGGTCGGCCCGTTGTTGTCCTGCACTTCCTCGAGCCCGATCACGTCAGGGCTGCGGAGGTTGTTGACGATCAGCGCGGCGAGGTCGGCGAACTTCGACGGCGGGTCTCCCGGGTCGAGGTTCTCGACGTTGAAGGTCGCAACGGAGAGCTCCATTGGCCCGGCGGCGGTCGTCACCTCCCGCGGTAGACCACCGGGGACGGCCACGGCGGGGCTGGTCACGAGCAGCTCGAAATTGTTGAAGCTGTAGTCGAGGACCCCGATCGCGGGGCCGGCCAGACGGTCACCGACGTTCGCGTCCGGCGTGTCGGCGAGGGCGTCGTCGATCTGGATCCGCTCGGGATTGAAGTCTCCCGGCCGTACCACGATCCCGCCACGGGCAGTGCGAAGCGAAGCGGCTGCGCCGTTGTCCGGCAACACCCAGAGCTCGCCGAAGCGGTTGGTCGGGCCGGTGACCACCGGGTTGTTGACCTGCACTCGCATGGCCTCGAGGCTCTCGTAGAAATCGATGCCGTCGGTGGCGGGGTCGAAGACGCCGCTCGTCTCGACGCTGCCGCCCGCGTCGTCCTCGATCACGTTCGTCGGCGGCGTGCGGCCGCCGGCGCCGATCACGGTCGGGCCGGGTAGGGGGTTCCCTGACGAGTTGATCGTGACGCTCGCGTTCGTGGTCGAGATCTGGGTCAGCGTCAGGTTCGTGCTCGAAGCGCCGCCGGGTCGGAACTCGACGACCGTGCCGGTGACGCTCACGCTGTCGCCGACGGCGGCCGTCGGGGCCGCCGACGTGAAGACGAAGATCGCGTCCGAGGTCGCGTCATTCGCATCGGGCGTCGGATCCTGGAGGAAGAAGCCGTTCGTGCGAACTGCGGTCACGATCCCGGGGTTGAGCGTGACCGACGTGCCGACGAGGGGAGAGATGTGCGACGAGCCCTGCACCTGGTGGATCTCGATGGCTGGGTTCGCCGTGGTGAAGGAGAAGGAGTAGTTCGCCGCCATGTTCTGCACAGGCGGATCCTGGTCGGCCACTTGCGTGGCCTGGACGACGACCGTGCAGGTCGCGCCGGCGCCGAAGTCGTCAAGCGGGTCGAGCGTATAGGTAGTTGGTCCCACGCTTGGGGTGGCCGGGTGGACCGTCGTCGTCCCGCCCGATAGGCACGAGACCTGGAACGCGCTCGGACTCGTGGTGACGGGCTCGCTGAAGGTGATCGAGATGTTCGCGTTGGTCGCAACGCCGGTTGAGAGGGGGGCCGGTGTCGAGGACGCAACGCTGGGCGCCGTATCGAAGCCGCAGGGACTCGGCGTCGTGGCGCTGCTCCGAGGGGCTGGAGCGGCGGTGGTGAAATCGCCCTGGTTGTTGTCCGTATCGGTGCACCCGGCCGTCAATCGAAGGTCGGCCGTCGTGTTGCTCGGCGCGGGGGCGGGCGCCGCTCCCTCGTAGTCTGCGGCCGTCGAGCCGTATCCGACGAAGTCCCGGACCGTGCTGCTGAGCGCCGGGTTCGTCGTGCAGCGAGTTATCGCCGTACCGCAGGTGAGCGCGGTCTGATTGGTGACCAGAGCCACCTTCCCTGCCGTCCCGCTCATGGCGATGGACCCGGTCGCGTTCGGTGTCGGCAACGCTGTCGTGCCGCCCGCACCCGCTGCTTCCTGAACGAGGAAGTAGCCGCCCGCGGGAATGGTGCCCGCGATGTTCGTCACCTGCCAGGTAGTACCCGTGGCAGACGCGTACTGCACGGACCAACCTGTCACGTCGACCGCGGTAGCTCCCCGGTTGAAGAGCTCGATGAAGTCGTTCGTGTAGGTAGCGCCGCTGTTTCCGCCGCCTCCGTAGACCTGGCTGATGACGATGTCTGGGGAGGCCGCGCTGGCCGCTCCCGGTAGAAGGAGCGCGACGATGCAGAAGGCGGTGCGAACGGCGCGGCGAGCGGCAGCGGACGTGCTCATGCGGGCAAGACCTCCATTGTGGAATCCCCTCTCCCGCAGACGTGGCCCCCGGAGCCGCGATCCTACTGCGATCTGCGAGCGTTTTCTACGGTTTCACCTGATTGGTACACGCGCAGCGCTACCCTTCCTCTTCGTGCGCCGGTACCACGTGACGACGTTCGGCTGCCAGATGAACGCCCACGATTCCGAGCGGATCAAGGGCATGCTGGAGTCACTCGGGCTCGGGGAGGCGGTCTCGCGGCACGAGGCCGACGTAATCGTCTTCAACACCTGCACGATCCGGGAGAAGCCGGATCAGCGCTTCGCCGCGCACCTCGCGCAGGCAAGGGCTCTCAAGCAGGCCGCGCCCGGCACCGTGATTGCCGTCGGAGGCTGCTACGCGGAGGCCCAGCGCGAGCGCCTCTTCGACCTCTATCCCTATGTCGACGTCGCCTTCGGGCCCGGCTCGATCCCGCATCTCGCCGACTGGCTCGGCGTAGGGGGAACCGGAGTGGCTCGGGGGCGCTTCGGCCTCGACGAGCGGGAGTTCGCGGGCGAGCTCCCCATGCACCGCGAGCGGGCCTTCCAGGCCTGGGTGCAGGTGTCGATGGGCTGCAACTCCAAGTGCTCATACTGCATCGTCCCCGCCGTGCGCGGCCGTGAGCAGAGCCGCCGGCCGGGCGAGATCGTCGCCGAGATCTCCCGGCTCGCGCGGGAAGGCGTGCGCGAGGTGACGCTCCTCGGCCAGAATGTCAACTCCTGGGGTCGTGACCTCGCGCCCGAGATCCGCACCGAGTTCGGCGAGCTCCTCCGCGCCTGCGACGCGCTCGACGGCATCGAGCGGATCCGCTTCACGAGCCCGCATCCGAAGGACTTCCGTGAGCCCGTGATCGCCGCGATGGCCGAGTGCGCCGCGGTCTGCGAGCATATCCACCTTCCTCTTCAATCCGGCTCGAGCCGGCTCCTCAAGCTCATGCGTCGGACCTATGACCGCGACCGCTACTTCCACCTGGTCGAGCGCCTGCGCGACGCCGTGCCGGATCTCGCCCTCGGCACGGACATCATCGTCGGCTTCCCCGGCGAGACGGAGAAAGACTTCAGCGCGACGCTCGAGGCCGTGGAAGAGGTGCGCTACGACAGCGCCTTCACGTTCATCTACTCGCCGCGCAGGGGCACCGAGGCGGCGGCAATGCCGGGCCAGGTTCCGGAGCCGCTGAAGCACGAGCGGCTCGAGCGGCTGGTGGAGGTCGTCCAGCGGATCGCTGCCGAGCGAAACCGCGAGCGGATCGGCCTCGTGGAGGAAGTGCTGGTCGAAGGCCCGAGCCGCACCGACCTCGCCCGTCTGCGCGGACGGACGCGCCGCAACACGACCGTCAACTTCAGCGGGACCGCCTCCGCTGGGGAGCTCGTCCCGGTCGAGATCGAGGCTGCGACCTCAGCCACGCTCAGCGGCCGTCAGGCGGCCCTCGTCGCCGCGTAGCTCCTTTCCGTTTCGGGTCGTCGCGATCTTCGGGCCGACCGCGTCCGGGAAGAGCGACGTCGCGGCCGCTCTGGCCGAGCGCATCCCGGCGGACGTGATCTCGGCGGACGCGATGCAGGCCTACCGCGGCCTGCCCATCCTCACGAATCAGGACGAGCGGCACACACAGCTCGTGGGCATCTGGCCGCTCGACCACGAGGGATCGGTCGCCGAGTACCAGCGCCTCGCGCACGAGGCGATCGACGGCGTCCTCGCGCAAGAGCGACTCGCGGTCGTCGTGGGCGGCACGGGGCTCTACCTGCGCGCTGCGGTCTCGAATCTCGAGCTACCGCCGCCCCCGGACGCGGGGGTCCGCGAGCGGCTCGAGGCCGTCTACGAGCGAGTTGGCGGCGAGCGCGCGCACGCGCTTCTCGCCGAGCGTGACCCGCCCGCCGCCGCGCACGTCCATCCCAACGACCGCCGGCGCGTCGTCCGCGCGCTCGAGCTGGTCGAGGCGGGCGCGTCGCTTCGACCCGAGGCCGATCGGCTCTGGAGCTCCGAGACGCGCCATCCGACCCTGTTCGTGGGCCTGGACGTCCCGCGTGAGGAGCTGGCCCGCCGGATCGACACACGCACTCAGGCGATGTTCGAGCGCGGGGTGGAGGAGGAGGCGCGCCGGGCGCTCGAGAGCCCGATCTCGGCGACCGCGTCCATGATCGTCGGTCTGCGCGAGATCGCCGAGCTGCCGCGTGAGCAGGCGGCCGAGGCAATTGCCCTTCGCACCCGGCGCTACGCCGCCTATCAGCGCAAGTGGATGCGGCGGATCCCCGGCCTCGTTACGGTTCGAGGCGGCCGGCCTGCCGGCGAGATCGCCGATGAGATCCTCCAAGTGGCACGCGCTCGGCAACACGTACCTGCTGGTCACGGGGGGTGAGCTCACGCCCGAGCGTGCCGCCGACCTCGCTCGCGAGACGGACGGGGTCGTCGAGGTGCTCCGGGCCGAAGACGCCGAGGCGGAGGTCGCGATCTGGAACCCGGACGGCTCGCAGGCCGAGCTCTCGGGGAACGGCGTGCGGATTGCGGCGCGCTGGCTGGCGGACGAGACGGGCGCCGAGGTCGTCCGCATCCACGTCGGACCCCGTGAGGTCGTCGCGCGCATGCTCGGCGGGCCCGAGGTCGAAACGGACATGGGGCGGGTCGTCGTCAGTCCGCCGGAGCTCGTGGACGGCGTCGAGCTCATCCCCGTGGACGTCGGCAATCCGCACGCAGTCATCCTCGGCGATCCCAGCGATGTGATCACGCTGGGCCCTCGGCTCGAGATCCACCCGCGCTTCCCCTCGCGCACGAACGTCCAGGTCGCGCGAGTGGACGCCCCGGGGCAGGTGACCGCGCGGGTGTGGGAGCGCGGCGTGGGGGAGACGAGCGCGAGCGGCACGAGCGCCGTCGCGGTCGCCGCGGCGACGCACGGCGAAGGAGAGGTCGTCGTCAGCTTTCCGGGCGGCGACCTCGCCGTCCGGCTCGCCGGTGGGCGCGCGACCCTGGTCGGGCCGGCCGAGCGGGTGCTCGACCCCTAGACCGCCACTGCGTGCGTGCGCAGAGCATCGTTCAGGCTCGTCTTCAGGTCGGTCGATGCGCTTCGCTGCCCGATGATGAGTGCGACCGGCACGCCGTACGTCCCGGCCGGGAAATCCTTCGGGCGCGAGCCCGGGATCACGACTGAACGGGGCGGGACGTAGCCCCGATGCTCGACGGGCTCGGGCCCCGTCACGTCGATCACAGCGGTCGATGCCGTCAGGACGACGTTCGCACCGAGGACGGCCTCTCGGCCCACGAGAACGCCCTCGACGACGATCGAGCGCGAGCCGATGAAGGCGCCGGCCTCGACGATCACCGGCCGGGCCTGCGGAGGCTCGAGGACGCCGCCGATCCCCACTCCGCCCGAGAGGTGCACGTCCGCGCCGATCTGCGCGCACGAGCCGACGGTGGCCCAGGTGTCGACCATCGTGCGCGCCCCGACCCAGGCGCCGATGTTGACGTAGCTCGGCATCAGGATGACCCCGGGGGAGAGGAACGACCCGTAGCGGGCGACCGCGGGCGGCACGACGCGAACGCCGAGGCCGGCGTAGTCGCGCTTCAGCGGCACCTTGTCCAGGTACTCGAACGGCCCGGCCTCGAGGGGCTCGAGCTCGCGCAGGCGGAAGAGGAGGAGGATCGCCTTCTTCGCCCACTCGTTCACGACCCAGCCGTCCGGGCCGGGCTCGGCAACCCGCGCCTGGCCCGAGTCGAGCAAGCGGAGCGCCTCGTCCACCGCTGCGGCACCCTCCGCCGCCTCGTCGGGCGAGGCTTCCCAGAGGCGCTCGATCTCACGCGCGAGATCGGCGCTCACAGCGCATCCTCGAGGATTGTGACGGCTCGGCGGCATTCATCCTCGGTCGGAACGAGCGCGAAGCGGATGTACCCCTCGCCCGCCTCGCCGAAGTATGCCCCCGGCGCGACGACGATCCCGTGCTCGAGCAGGCGCTCGGCGAACGCTTCCGAAGGCTCACCGTCCGGGCTCGCCACCCAGAGGTACATCGTGGCCTCGCTACCGGCGACCCGCAGGCCCTTGCGCCCGAGTACTTCGAGCAGGAGAGCCCGCTTACGCGCATAGAGCGCCCGGTTTTGCTCCACATGCTCCTCGTCCTCCCAGGCGACGACCGAGGCGCGCTGGACGAACTCCTGCGGCGCGGTCCCGGCGCTCGGCCTGAAGGCGCGAAGCGCGGCGATCACGTCCTCGTGGCCGACGACGAACCCCGAGCGGTAGCCCGTCATCGAGGAGCGCTTGCTCAGGCTGTTGAAGACGGCAACCCGTGCAGTGTCGCGGACCTGGAGGGCGGAGCCGGGCGGCTCGTCGAACCAGAGCTCGGAGTAGGCCTCATCCGAGGCGAGGACGAACTCGTGTTCCGCCGCGAGCTCGGCCAGGCGCTCGAAGAAGGAGGCAGGGGCGGTCGCGCCGGTCGGATTGTTCGGATAGTTGACCCAGACCACGGCCGCTCGGCGCCAGGTGTCGTCGTCGACCGAGTCGAGGTCGGGAAGGAAGCCACGCTTCTCGGAGAGCGCGAGGCTGACGACCTCGGCGCGCGCAAATGCGGCTCCACGCTCGGGAACCGGGTAGCCGGGTTCCGTGACGACCACGACGTCCTTCCCGCCCTCCGGGTCGACGAGGAGCTGCGCGAACGAAAAGATCGCCTCCTTCGACCCGAGCGTCGGAATGACCTCGCGCTCGGGATCGACCTCCACGCCGAAGCGGCGTCCGCACCACGCGGCCACGGCTTCGCGGAGCTCGGGCAGCCCGACCGCGCGCGGATAGCCGCCGGTGAGCGGGAGCGCCTCCGCGAGCGCGCGCTGGATTCGCTCGTCCGTCGGCTCGCGGGGGTCGCCCATCCCGAAGTCCACGAGCGCGACACCCTGCGCAGCCACGCGGCGCTTCGCCTCGTCGAGTCGGACGAACGGATAGGTGCTCTGACCCGCGAGGGCAGGGGAGAGCCGCATCACGGCGAGGATCGTACGGCGAGGAACCTCTGGAGGGTCTCGAAGGCCTTGACCAGCGAGTCGACCGCCACGCGCTCGTCCTGCCGATGCGCGAAGCGAGTCGCCCCAGGTCCGAAGTTGATGGCGTCCAGCCCGGCAGCCGCGAACTCGGCGACGGGCGTCCACGCCTGCTTCGGTTCGACGGCGAGGTTCCCGGCCTCGCGCAGGCGGCAGGCGAGCGGGGAGTCGGACACGACCGGCGCCGGACGGGAGTTGCCGGTGATCGTCACCTCGGCCTGCGCCGTCCGGGCGAGTTCGCGGACGCGGTCTTCGGCTTCCTCGGGTGTTCGGTCCGGGGCGTAGCGGAAGTTCAGGAGACACGTGGCCCGGTCGGGAATCACGTTCGACGCGATCCCGCCGTGGATGCCGGTCGCGCTCACGACCTCGACGAAGCGAAGCCCCGAGAGCTCGACCACGCGCGTCGGGACGGGGAGGATGCGCCCGAGCCCGGCGACGGCCCGCTCGATCGCGTTCTGCCCTTGCCACGGGCGAGCCGAGTGCGCGCTCTCGCCACGGAAGACGAGCTCAGCGTTCAAGTTCCCGAGGCAGCCCGCGTGAATGGCAGTGTCGGTCGGCTCGAGCATGACCGCCAGATCGGCCTCGAGCATCTGCGGGCACGCGGCGAAGAAGCCGGGGAGCGCACTCTCCTCTTGCGGAAGCTCCTCGCGCGGGAA
This sequence comes from Actinomycetota bacterium, assembly GCA_013697275.1. Taxonomy (GTDB): domain Bacteria; phylum Actinomycetota; class Thermoleophilia; order Gaiellales; family Gaiellaceae; genus JACCXC01. Next base: position 11,529 of record JACCXC010000038.1, read on the forward strand.
GAAGAGGAGTGCGACGTCGAAGGCGAGCTCGGGCCGGTCCTCGTCGAGCCAGCGCGCAAGCTCGACCATCACCGCGAGCCCGCCCTTCATGTCGCTCGCACCCAACCCATGGACGAATCCGTCCACGATCTGACCGGGGAGGTTCTCCTGTGCCGGGACGGTGTCCAGATGGCCCGCCAGGAGGACGAGCGGCGTGTCGGGCCGGCGCGCGGTGGTGAAGAGGAGCGTGAAGTCCTCGCGGTGCTCGAGCGTCAGAAGGCCATGGGGAACGGCCTGCTCGATCCAGGCCGCGGCATCGCCCTCGCGCCGGCTCTCGGACGGAATGTCGACGAGCGCGAGCGTCGTTTCCGCCAGTCCCTGGGCGACGGTCTCCGTTCGGGGCACCGCGTCAGGGTACTCCGGGGCCTCGGCGGGCATAATCCGTGACGAATGCCTCACGGACAGCCCGATCCCGCGCCAGGAACCGAGCCCGAGCGCGGGTTCCTGGTCACCGTGCTGCAGCAGGGCGCCGACGCCGGCGACGAGCTCGCGGAAGCGCGCGAGCTCCTGCGCGCGGCCGGGGTGGAGCCGGTGGGCGAGGTCGTCCAGCACCGGGCGACGCCCGACCCACGCACCTACGTCGGGAAGGGCAAGCTCGCGGAGCTGAAGGAGGCCGTGTCCGAGGCGCGCGCGGAGTGCGTCATCGTCGACGCCGAGCTCGACCCGAGCCAGCAGCGCCGCCTCGAAGACGCGCTCGACGCGCGTGTCCTCGACCGGACCCAGCTCATTCTCGACATCTTCGCCCAGCACGCCGTCACTGCAGAGGGAAAGCTCCAGGTCGAGCTTGCGCAGCTCGAGTACAACCTCCCGCGCATGCGGGGCATGTGGCTTCACCTGGAGCGAACGGGTGGGGGCGTGGGCGCCGGACGTCGCGGCCCCGGCGAGACGCAGCTCGAAACCGACCGCCGCCTCGCCCGCCGGCGGATCGGCGTCCTCAAGGAGCGGCTTCGCCAGCTCGAGCGCCGCCGCGACACCCAGCGCAAAGGGCGGCGCGCGGCGGCCACCCCCGTGATCGCGCTCGCCGGCTACACGAACGCGGGCAAGTCGACGCTTCTGAATGCGCTGACGGACGCGAACGTCTCGGTCGACGACCGGCTCTTCGAGACGCTCGACCCGACGACGCGAGCCTTCGAGGAGGACGGGCGGCGCTACCTCCTCACCGACACGGTCGGTTTCATCCGCCGGCTCCCCCACCAGCTGGTCGAGGGGTTCGCCGCCACGCTCGAAGAGACGCACGCGGCCGACCTCATCCTGCACATTGTCGACGGCTCCGCGCCGGACGCCCGCCTGGACGAGAACGTGCGCGCGGTCGAGTCCGTCCTCGCCGAGATCGACGCGGATCAAGTCCCGCGCGAGCTCGTCCTGAACAAGGTGGACGCGCTCGATCCCTTCCGGCGCCGTCGCCTCGCCAACCGCTTCCCCGGCGCCGTCACGATCTCGGCGCGAACAGGGGAGGGGCTGGACCCGCTCCGCGCACGGATTGCCGACCGGCTCTCGGATCGCTTCGTGCCGATCCGGCTGATCGTCCCATACGCCGACGGGCGGGTTCTCACGGAGCTCTACTCGCTCGGCGCCCCGATCGAGGAGCGTGCCGACCGCCCTGACGGCGTCCATGTGCTCGCTCGACTTCCGCGGAGCGAGATCGGTCGCTTCGGCGCCTATCTCGTCGCCGAGCCGGGCTCGCTCGCCGAGCATGGGCGCTGACGAACCGGCGGGGCCGCCCGAGCTCCTGATCCAGCGTCTGCGCGAGGACGCTCAGGTTCCGGAGCGTGCGTACGCAGGCGATGCCGGGCTCGACCTGGCCGCTTGCGAGGCGGTCGAGCTCGGGCCGGGGGAGCGGGCCGTCGTCGCAACCGGTCTGGCCGTTGCCATCCCGGAGGGCTACGCCGGGTTCGTGCAGCCGCGCTCGGGCCTCGCGGCCACACGCGGCATCTCCGTGGTCAACTCACCGGGCCTCGTGGACGCCGGCTACCGGGGCGAGATCAAGGTCGTGCTTCTGAACACCGACCCACGCGAGACGTTCACGGCTGAGGCGGGCGAGCGCATCGCTCAGCTCGTCGTGCTGCCCGTGCCTGCGCTCTCCGTCAGGGAGGTGGAAGAGCTTCCGCCGAGCGAGCGCGGCACCCGTGGATTCGGGTCGTCGCGCGCGGGGCGGTCGTGATCGAGCCGCGGATCCGCGTCTCTGCGATCCTCCGGCGCGAGGGGCGCGTGCTCCTCTGCCGCCATGAGAAGCGCGGGCAGGAGTACTGGCTCCTTCCCGGCGGCGGCGTCGACTACGGAGAGACCCTCGCAGGCGCGCTGCAGCGGGAGCTGGGAGAGGAGCTCGGGATCACGGAGGACTTGCCGCTCGAGGGCCCCGTCGCTGTGGTCGATTCAATCGCCCCGGCCCGCTCGCTTCGCGCCAAGCACGTCGTGCACATCATCTTCGCCGGTCATCTCGGCGGTCGCTCGCTCGAGGCTGTGACCTCCCAGGACGCCGCCGTGCGGGGTCATCGCCTCTTCGGCCCAGAAGAGCTACCGGGGCTGCCGCTGCATCCGCCCATTCAGCGTTTTCTGGCACGCTGGCAGCCCGGTGACCCTACGGTCTATCTCGGCGCGCTCTGGGCGCCTTGACGGCGTAGGGTCAGCCGAAACGGCCGCCGCGCGTGTGCGCGCGGCCCGCGGCGACAGTGTGCGCCTGAGCCTCGAGCTCGTCGGGAAGCGGCTCGAGGTCGGGTACGTCGCCGCTGCGGTGAGCGACAGCCTGGGCGAGGAGCCAATCGGCGAGCCACGGATTCCGCGGCAGCAGCGGGCCGTGCAAGTAGGTGCCGATCGCGCGCCCACGCCTACAGCCCTCGAAACCACTCTCCCCGTCGTTGCCGAACCCCGAGACCACCCGGCCGAGCGGCTCCGCCACCGGCCCAAGGATCGTCCGGCCCGCATGGTTCTCGAAGCCCGCGAGCGTTCGCCGCTCGCCGGGCTCGATCTCGCATTCGAGGAGGACGTCTCCGATCATGCGCCGCTCGCCGGCCACCGTGTGAAGGTCGAAGACGCCGGCGCCCGGGAGCTCGGCGCCGGACCGGTCGCGGTAGAAGTGGCCGAGGAGCTGGTAACCTCCGCAGACCGCGAGCACGGCCGCACCGCCCTCGACTGCCGCCTCGAGCTCGGGCGCCCTCGCCGCGAGGTCGGGTGCGATGAGAGCCTGCTCGCGATCCTGTCCGCCACCGACGTACACGAGATCGTCTTCACCGACCTGGATCGCCTCGGCGACGCCGACCGGGCGGTACTCGAGCTCGATCCCGCGCCAGGCGGCCCGTTGCGAGAGCACCGCCATGTTCCCGCGGTCGGCGTAGATGTTCAGGTAGTCCGGATACAGGTGCGCCACGCGGATCTTCACGCCGCCTCCCAATAGGGACGAACGAGCCCACGGTCGGCCGCGACCCGACGGAGAGCGAGCATCGCGGTGTAGGTCGGAAGAACGGGCAGCTGGCCGCCGGGCGGGACGAGCTCGAGGGCACGGTCGAGCGCCGGCTCGAGCCTAGGCTCCACGGTGATCTGTGCCGGGTCGAGCCCGCCGTACTTGAAGCGAAGCGCAAGCTCATGCGCTCTCGATCCCGTGACGACGAGTCGCTCGAGACAGTCCGCGAGGGGCTCGAAGTCCACGTCCCAGATCCAGGAGACGTCGCGCCCGTCCGCGACCTCGTCGTTCAGGGCAATCAGCGCGACGGCCGGCGGGTCTCCTTCGAGGAGCGTCCGCACCGCCTCGTTCGCGCCGGCCGGATTCTTGATCAAGAGCAGGAGCGCAGTCCGCTCGCCCACGCGGATCCGCTCGAAGCGCCCGAACGCGGCCTGGAAGCGACCGAGACCGTCAGCCACCTCGTCAAGCCCTCCCCCCAGGGCAAGGGAGAGCGAGGCGGCGGCGAGCGCGTTGTAGACGTTGTAGAGCCCCGGGAGGGCGAGCCGCACTCGCGCGCTGCCCTCGGGCGCGAAGAGCGTGAACGAGGATCCCTCCAACCCGTCGAGAGCGATCTCGCGCGCGCTCACGTCAAGTTTAGGCCGCGCGTTGCCGCACGCGGGACAGCGATAGGCGCCAAGGTGTCCCATGTACGCGGACTCGTACGCGTAGGGCGTCCCGCAGTCGACGCAGTACTTGGAATCGGCGGCGTGGGGGAGGCGCTCGCGGGCGACCGTGGCGTCGTCCAGGCCGAAGCGGACGACGTGCTGCCGGCCCCGCGCGAGATTGGCGATCAGCGGGTCGTCGGCGTTCACCACCGCCGTGGCCGCCGGGTCAAGCCCGGAGACCGCCACGCGCCAGCGCTCGGCGATCAGCTCGAGCTCGCCGTAGCGGTCGAGCTGGTCGCGGAAGAGGTTCGCGAGGCACACAGCCCGCGGCCGAGTCCGGCGGGCGATCTCGGGAAAGGCCCCCTCGTCGACCTCGAAGAGCCCCAGGTCGGCCTGCTGGGCGTCGATGAGGGTCGAGGCGACCCCGGAGACGAGGTTCGCGCCCGCGCGGTTGTGCGCAAGCCGAACACGGCGGCCAAGAATCTCAGCGACCATCGCCGACGTCGTGGTCTTGCCGTTCGTCGCGCTCACGAGCGCGCAGCCGAGCGGGAGGCGAGCGGCCAGTTTGGCGATCGCCCCGGGGTCGATGGCGGCGAGGATCTTGCCCGGGATCGTCGTGCCGCCGCCGCGCGCAGCCAGGCGCGAGAGGCGCCCCGCCAGCCGCGCCAGCTCGATCTCGACGTGGAGCCGCACGCTGCGAGTGTAGGGGCG
>JACCXC010000047.1 GCA_013697275.1 Actinomycetota bacterium
CCGACGCGAATCGTCATCGTCCTCGCGCAGCGAGGGCCGGATTCGCGTCGGCGAATGGGCGATCCTGGATTCGAACCAGGGACCTCCGCCTTATCAGAGCGGCGCTCTAACCAACTGAGCTAATCGCCCCCGCGAGCCGGGATTGTAGCGACGGCTCGTTGGGGCTGAGGTGCTCCTCGGCGTCGCGCAGGAAGGGCTCGTTCCCGGCGATCCGGAGGATCCAGCGGCGGGTCTCCGCGTCCAGCTCGCCGTCGGCGCGAACGAGATCGACGAGCGCGGGAAGCCGGTCCGTGTGGGCGAGCTCGGCGATCCGGCGCACGATCGCCCGCATCTCTGGCTCGGCGTCGATTGCGCAGAGGAGGTCGGCGTGGTGTGGCTGTGGGTCGGGCACGAGGAAGAAACGGCTAGGAAGCCGGTTCGGTTACGCCGCGCGCTCGAGCGCCTCGACGATCTCGGCCAGCTCGGTCGCGTCGCCGTAGTGGATCTCGATCCTCGTGGGAGCGACTCGGACCCCCGCGCCTGTGAGGCGCGAGAGCGCGGCGGTCGCGCGGGTGACGAGCTCGGGGTCCGCCCGCCCCGCCCGGCGAACTTTCCGGAGGGCGCCCGCGTCGCGGGCGGCGAGCTCGGCGCCCCGCACCGTCAGGCCTTCCCGGACGATCCGGTCGGCAAGGCGCCGCCGTTCCTCGTTTCCCTGCACCGCGAGAACAGCGCGCGCGTGGCCCTCGGTCAGCGCACGGCGCTCGACGAGCGCGAGCACGTCGTCGGGGAGCTCGAGGAGGCGCAGGCGGTTCGAGACGGACGGCTTCGCACGGCCGACCCGCTCAGCGATCTCGCCCAGAGAGAGGCCGAACTCGTCCTGAAGGACCGCGTATGCGCGTGCCTCCTCGATCGCGGAGAGATCCTCCCGGGCAACGTTCTCGACGAGCGCCAGCAGAAGCGATTCGCGCTCGTCAGCCTCCCGCACCAAGCCGGGAACGGTGGCAAGCCCGGCCCGCCGCGCAGCACGCCAGCGACGCTCGCCGGCGACGAGCTCGTAGCGTCCTTCCCCGAGCGGGCGGACGACGACGGGCTGGACGACGCCCTGCGCCCGGACCGACTCGGCGAGGGCCTCGATCGCGTCCTCGTCGAAGCGGCGGCGGGGCTGGCGCGCGTTGGGGACGATCGAGCCGACAGGAAGCTGGGCGAGCTCCGAGGCGGGCGGCGCGCCGCCGAGCAGAACCTCGAGCCCGCGGCCGAGCGCGGGAGCCGGCCGGCTCATGCCGCGAGTGCCTTCGGCCGCAGGCGGTCGACCAGCTCGCTCGCGACCCGATAGTAGGCGTCGGCGCCAGGCGAGTGCCGGTCGTAGATCGTGATCGGGACGCCGTGGCTCGGCGCCTCGGCGAGGCGCACGCTACGAGGTACGACGGCGTCGAAGACGAGGTCGCCGAAGGCGCGGCGGACCTCGCGCGCCACCTCCGTCGAGAGCCGCGTCCGCGCGACGGCCATCGTCAGGAGGATCCCGGCCAGGGAGAGTCGCGGGTTTAGCCTCGAGCGAATCCGCTCGATCGAGGCCAGAAGCTGCGTCAGGCCTTCGAGGGCGTAGTACTCACATTGCACGGGGACGAGCACCCGGTCGGCGGCCGCAAGCGCGCTCACGGTGAGCGGCCCGAGCGAGGGCGGGCAGTCGAGGAAGACGAAGGAGTAGCGCTCCCGCGCGGCCGCGAGCGCGCGCAGAGGGGCCGGCTCGGCCAGCGCTCCGGCGAGCTCGGCGCGCGCGGGCACGAGATCCAGGTTCTTGAAGGCAGTCGGGCGCAGAACCTCCTCGAGTGGGGCGCCCGCCAGAAGGTCTTCGGCTGACGCCGTCGCGGCCCGCTCTCCGAGGCCGGAGGTTGCGTTCGCCTGCGGGTCGAGATCGACGACCAGCGTGCGCTCACCCGCCTCCGCCAGGCACGCAGCGAGATTCACAGCGGTCGTCGTCTTTCCGACGCCGCCCTTCTGGTTCGCGAGGGCGAGGACTCGGCCGGCCACGTCCGGAGGCTACTCAGGCGAGAGGACGTTTCTTCGCGATCCCCGGCCTGCGCGGGAATCCGGGCGGGGTTGGGCCGAGCTTGCGCAGGACGTACAGCGCCCCGCGTTCCTCGAGCTCTGCGTTCAGCCGCATAGCGACGGCAGCGACGGCGGCAGCGTCGGCCGTCGGCCCGACGTAGAGAACTGCGGCGCCGCCCGCGGCGACGAGCGGGAGGCAGAGCTCGGCGGCCACCGGAGGTTGCGCGAGCGCGCGGGCGAGAGCGACGCGGTAGCGTTCGGGGGCCTGCTCCTCGGCGCGGCCCCGTAGGACGTGGACGTTCGGGAACTCGGCGGCAACACGCTCCAGGAACCCGCACTTGCGCGCGCTCGCCTCGAGCAGCGTGAACTCGAGCTCCGGAAGCGCTGCCGCGAGCGGAATCCCCGGGCTTCCTCCCCCCGAGCCGACATCCACCACGGCGCCTCCGAGCTCGCGAACGGTCTCGCAGGCCGCGAGGCTGCCGTCCAGGTGCACCCGCCGCGCCTCACCGGTGTCACGGACGGACGTCAGGCCCGGGGTGGAGACGAGGTCGTCGAGCCAGCGCTCGAGCCGGGCATCGGTCACTCGCCGGGAGCGACGACCACATGGCGCTCGGGCTCGGAGCCCTCGCTAGAGGTCGTGACGCCGCCGCGTGCCTGAAGGAAGAGATGGACGATCTTCCGCTCGCTCGACGACATCGGCTCGAGGGGAATCGGTTCCCCGCTCTCGAGGGCCTCGCGGGCCGCCCCTTCGGCGGAGCGCTCCAGCGCTGTGCGGCGGCGGTCGCGATAACCAGCGGCGTCGACCACTACCTCCTTGCGCGTCTCCTCTCCGGTCCAGACGACCGCATTCGCGAGGCACTGGATCGCGTCGATCGTCTGCCCGCGCTTTCCGATCAGAAGACCGAGGTCCGGGCCTGAGAGCTGCGCGCTGACCCGCTCCTCGTCCTCACTCACAGCGATGGAGGCCGGCAGCGCGAGCGACGCGCACACGTGCTCGAGCAGCGCCCGTAGCCGAGCTGCGCCTGAGCCTGGCTCTTCGTTGGGAGGAGGCGCGGCGGGCGCGGACTCCGTCAGCGGGGCCTCAGCGATCACACGAGCGGGCGCGTACCCGACTCCGAGCAGGCCTCGCTCACCCTCGGAGACGACCTGGAAGCGCACCGCCTCCTTGTCGAGGCCCGGGTAGCGGCGCTCGAGCTCGCGCAGCGCGGCCCACTTGGCCTCGCCGACCGTCTCGCCGGTCGCCTCTGCCCGACCCGCGGCGGGCGGGCCGCCGGGATCTGCACTCACCGGCGGGCCTGGGGCCCGCGCTTTTTCCTGCGGCGAACGCGGCGCTCGGCGGGCGGGCCGGCTTTCGTCGCGGGCGCCTTGGGCTCGGCACCGTCCCCATTGCCGCCGCTCTCCGGGACGGTCGCGCGTGACGAGCGTTTCGGTGCCGGCGCGGGCTTCGGCATGAGTCGCCGGGTGACGATCCCCTGCCCGATCGTCCAGAGGTTGGTGGTCACCCAGTAGAGGAGGAGACCGGTCGGGAAGCCGAGGATGAATGGGATGAAAGCGAAGGGCAGCGCCATGAAGATGATCCGCTGCGTCTTGTCCATCGTCGCGGCCATGAGCTGCGTCGAGACGACCTGGCTCGCGACATAGAGGACGAGGAGCAGATAGCCCGACCAGTGAGAGTTGATGTCGGCCGTGATGCTCGGGACGACGTTCAGGAACCCGAGGTCGGAACCCGGATACCGTGGGAAGACCTCCGAGTCGAAGTCGCGCAGCACGAAGAAGAGTGCGATGAAGACGGGGATCTGAAGGAGCATCGGGAGACACGACGAGGCCGGGTTGACCTTGTTCTCCCGGTAGAAGTTCATGATCTCTTCCTGCTGGCGCTTCTTGTCGTGCTTGTACTTCTGCTGAAGGGCCTTGAGCTGCGGGGCGACCACCTGCAGCTTCTGCATGGAGTGGATCTGCTTGATCGTCAGGGGGACGATCACCATCCGCACCATGAGCGTCAGCGCGATGATCGCGAAGGCCCACGAGAGCCCCACCGACGAGTGCAGCCACTCGAGGACGGAGGTGAGCGCATCCTCGATCGGGCCGAGGAAGCCGGCGATGATCATGCGGCCCTCCTGAAGAGCCGCTGGTCGCGCGCGTAATCGACGCCGCCGTGGCTCCAGGGATTGCAGCGCAGGAGCCGCCAGCCGGCAAGCAGGAGCCCGCGGACGGCGCCGTGCTCACGGAGCGCGTCGAGCGCGTACTGCGAGCAAGTCGGGTGGTACTTGCACCGAGGGAGAAGAAGCGGGCTCAAGAGACGCTGGTACCCGCGCACGAGGAGCGTCAGGAGGACGGTCACGCCCGCACTCCCCGCTCCGTGTTCTCGGCCAGCGAGAAGGCCTCGGCCACCCGCTCGCCGAGCCAGGCAAAGCCGCGCGCCTCGGCCGTCTCGGCGAGCCCGGCTCTCGCGACGAGCACGTAGTCGTACCCGGGGCGAAGCGGCGCCCCGAGCTCGTCGAAGGCCGAGCGCAGCTGCCGCTTCAGGCGGTTTCGCGCCACGGCGCCGCCAACCTTCCGCGAGACGGCCAACCCGAGGCGCGGCTCGAGCTCATCCGGGGGCTCCTCGCCGTCGGGCCGGGGAAACGAGTAGAGGACGAGGTAGCGCGTCGAGACGGAGCGGCCGCGGCGGTAGACGGCATCGAAGTCCCGGGAGCGGGAGAGGCGATGGCGGCGCTTCACCGGACGGTCGCAGAGCCCACTCAGGCGGACAGGCGCTTCCGGCCCTTCGCGCGGCGGCGCTTCAGGATCGCGCGACCTGCACGCGTCTGCATCCGCGCCCGGAAACCATGCCGGCGCTTCCGCCGGCGGACGTTCGGCTGAAAGGTTCGTTTCACGAGAGAGCGGCCGCCCTCACGGCCGGAGGCCAAGTATAGAGAAGGCCCCTGGGCGGCCGGCCCGTTCCTTCAGGCCGCTCAGCTCGAGCTGCGGAAGAACTTTCCCCAGGTGGCAAAGCATCCACAGGCGCGACTCGCATGGATAGACCGATCCCCCCGAATGTCCACACTGTGGAACTGCTTGTGGAAAACGAGAAATTACCCGCAAATGGCGATGATTTCACGTCTACGTTTTCCCCAGCCTGCGCCATTGAGAGGCCGGAGGAGCGGTGCTATAGTCGCCGCCTTCGAGCGTCGGGCAAGGAGCGGATCGACCAGAGTGGATCAACCTCTCGAGCTGAGTGCGGACACCTTGTGGACCGAGGTGTCGGAGCGTCTGCAGGACGCTCTGAACGAGAACACCTACAGCACCTGGTTCGGGGAGGCTCGAGGCGAAGCCCTGGAAGACGATCTCTTCGTCGTCGCAGTCCCCAACGACTTCTCGCGCGACTGGATCGAAACGCATTTCCGCGGACTCGTCGAGGCGGCCGTGCGGGACACGCTCGGCGTCGAGCGGCGGGTCGAGATCGCCGTAGCAGCGCCCGCGCCCGAGCCGGCGCTGGTCGGAGCCGCCGAGCCGGCTCCTTGGAGCGCGGAGCCACCTGCCTGGGTAGGCGGCGAGAACGAACCTGTTCCCCGGCGCGAGGCGACCGGCCTCAATCCGAAGTACACGTTCGACCGCTTCGTGATCGGCTCGTCCAACCGCTTCGCGCACGCGGCCGCACTCGCCGTGGCGGAGGCTCCTGCCCAGGCCTACAACCCGCTCTTCATCTACGGCGGCACCGGGCTCGGAAAGACGCACCTCATGCAAGCGATCGCGCACTACACGAGCGAGCACGGCAACGGCCTGACCGCGCGCTACGTGACGAGCGAGACCTTCATGAACGACTTCATCAACTCGCTGCGCGACAAGCGAATCGAGGGCTTCAAGCACCGCTACCGCCACTACGACGTCTTGCTCGTGGACGACATCCAGTTCTTCGAGCACAAGGAGCGCATCCAGGAGGAGTTCTTCCACACGTTCAACTCGCTCTACGAGGCCGGCAGGCAGATCGTCATCTCGTCGGATCGCCCACCGCGCGATATCGCGACCCTCGAGGCGCGGCTCCGGTCGCGTTTCGAGTGGGGCCTCATCACCGACATCCAGCCGCCGGATCTCGAGACGCGCATCGCGATCCTGCGAAAGAAGGTTCACGCGGAGGGGACGAACGTGCCCGACCCGCAGGTCCTCACCTTCATCGCGAGCCGGATCTCGACCAACATCCGGGAGCTCGAAGGAGCGCTCACGCGCGTCGTCGCCTTCTCGTCGCTCACCGGCCGCCCGATGACCGTCGACCTCGCGCAAGAAGTCCTGAGGGACGTCTTCCCCCAGGGAGAGATCCCCGAGGTCTCGGTCGAGCGGATCCAGGAGGCCGTGATCGAGCGCTTCGGCATCTCACTGCAGGAGCTGACCGGCGACCGGCGCTCGCAATCGATCGTCTACCCGCGCCAGGTCGCGATGTACCTCTGCCGCGAGCTGACGGACTCCTCGTTGCCGAAGATCGGAAAGAAGTTCGGTGGGCGCGACCACACGACCGTCATCCACGCGACGACCAAGATCGCGAAGCTGATCAAGGAAGACCGGAGCGTCTACAACCTCGTCCAGGAGCTAACCGCGCGCATCAAACAGGCGCGGTGAAGAACCCTGTGTGCAGCCGAGGAGCGAATCTGGGGACAACGCCGGCAGGCCTGGCGGCCTGTCGACAACTGGAGGTTCTCCCCAACGACCGTCCGCAGGTCGATCCCGCTCCCCACGCGGGCTCATCGACGTCATCCCCGTCTTTCACACTCCTACTAGGACTATGAGGTTCTTTTAAATGAATGCTCTAGATACCGTTGTCGGCTCGGGGATGAAAATCACCTGCCGAAGCGAGGAGCTCGCCGAGAAGCTGGCTGTTGTCGGTCGGGGAGTCTCGACCCGGACGAGCGTGCACGTCCTGACCGGGATCCTCATGCGCTCCGCCGGGGAGCAGTTGACCCTAGCCGCGACGGACATGGAGATCTCACTGCGGCTCTCGCTCGATGCGAACGTCGAAGACGGAGGGTCGATCGTCGTTCCGGGACGCTTGCTGGTCGACATCGCGCGACTGCTCCCACCTGGCGAGGTGACGGTCGAGTACCGACCCGAGGAGGGCGTGGCGCGGCTCACGTGTGGCCCCGCCTCCTACGCGCTTCACACGTTCAGCGCCGAGGATTTTCCACGACTTCCGGAGCTCACTGCGGGTGAGACCTTCGCGGTCGAGCGCCAGGCGTTCCTCGACACCGTTTCGAAGGTCAGCCGCTCGGCGTCGCGCGACGAGTCCCGCCCCGTCCTGACCGGGATCCTCATGCGCTTCGCCGAGGGCAAACTCGTCATGGCTGCGACCGACTCGTACCGGCTGAGCGTCAAGGAGACCGTGCTCACGCAAGGCCCCGCGCACGACGTCGAGGCGATCGTGCCCGCGCGGGCTCTCGGCGAGCTCACGCGGATCGCGCAGGCGAGCTCAGCGAACGAGCTCCAGGTGGGTATCCAGGAGAACCAGGTCGTCTTCGATACAGACGGGGTCGCTCTGACTGCGCGGCGGATCGACGGACAGTTCCCGAACTACAAGCAGCTCGTCCCGGAAAGCTTTGAGGCCGAGGTAGACGTTCCGCGCGACGAGTTTCTCGACGTCGTCCGCCGCACTGCGCTAATGGCCCAGCGCAAGTCGCCGCTTCGCGTTCGCTTCGAGGAGGGCCAGGTCACGGTCTCTGCGCAGACCCAGGACGTGGGCGAGGCTCACGAGTCGCTCCCCATCCGCTACGCGGGCGACACGATCGAGATCGGCTTCAACGCGGACTTTCTGCGCGACGGGCTCGAATCCGTCACGGAAGATCGTGTCCGTCTGAAGCTCATCAGCCCCCTCCGGCCGGGGCTGATCCAGGGCGAGGGTGACGATTTTCTCTACCTGATCATGCCGATTCGGCTCGCCGGCTGATCGTCCAACACGTCTCCCTCGTCGACTTCCGCTCGTATGCCCGGCTCGAGCTCGACCTTTCGCCCGGGCTCGTGCTTGTAACGGGGCCGAACGGCGTCGGCAAGACGAACCTGCTCGAGGCTCTGCATGTGGGAAGCCAGGGCTTCTCGCCGCGCACGCGCGTGGACGGGCAGCTCGTGCGCTTCGACGCCCCGGCCGCGCGCGTGACGCTCTCTGGTCTGGAGGCCGACGCGCCTGTCGAGACCCAGGTCACGCTGACACGGGGCGAGCCGAAGCGGGTGAGTCTGAACGGCGCCGCGCTGCCGAGCTCCGAGGCGCTTCGGTCGCGTCTCGTCGCCCTCGTCTTCGTCCCCGACCGGCTCGCGGTCGTGAAGGGTGGCCCGCTTGTCCGCCGCGCGTACTTCGACCGCATGCTCGGTCGCCTGAGGCCCGCGCTCGCTGAGCTTCCATCCGAGTACGGACAAGCACTTGCGCAGCGGAACGAGGCGCTGCGGCGAGTGCGCGCAGGCGCCTCGAGTCTCGAGGCCGTAGCGCCGTGGACAGAGCGGGTAGCCGCCCTTGGAACCGAGCTTGACGCTGCGCGAGGGTCACTGGTCGCGACCCTTGAGCTGCGCTTCGCCGAGCGGGCCGATGCGCTCGGTCTCATGGGTGCGGCCCTCGCCTACACCCCTGAGCCGCTGGCCGCAGCCGCCCTGGAGGCGCGGCTCGACCGAGACCTGGCACGGGGGACCACCGGGCTCGGCCCGCACCTGCGCGACGTTGGCATCTCGGCCGGGCCGCGTGAGCTGCGGAGCTTCGGCTCGCAGGGCGAGCAGCGGACGGCCGTCCTCGCCCTCGTCCTCGCAGAGGCCGACCTGCTGCGTGCCGAACGCGGCACGCAGCCCCTGCTTCTCCTCGACGACGTGCTGAGCGAGCTCGACGAGGGCCGCCGCCGCGCGCTGCTCGCAGCCCTTCCAGGGGGTTCGCAAACGATCGTCACCGCGACGAGTCCGGGGGCGCTTCCGCCTGGGACAGGCCCACCGGCCGGGCACGTTTGGGTGAGCCCGGGGGAGGCACGGGCGGCGTGAGCTGGCACCCGCGGACGATCGGCGAGTCGGTGCTCGACGAGCTCCGGCGTTTCGGACGGCCGGGAGACGTCGCGGACGTCGTTGCGGCGTGGCCCGAGGCGGTCGGCGAGGCGATCGCGGAGAATGCCTGGCCGGCCCGGATCGCCCGCGACGGCACGCTGAACGTCACGACGAGCTCGAGCGTCTGGGCCTTCGAGCTGACGAAGCTCGAGGAGACGATCCGGGACCGCCTGCAAGCGCGGCTGGGCGATAGAGCCCCTGCGAGGCTTCGCTTCGCGCTCGGCCGCCTTCCTGAGCGCGGCGCTCCCGAACCCGTGACGGATGTGCCGCGAGCCGTGCCAATCGTGACACCGGAGGCGCGTGTCGCGGCGGCCGAGCTCGCGGCTCCAATCGAGGACGAAACCCTGCGCGAGCTGGTCGCGCGGGCCGCTGCTGTAAGCCTCGCGAGGGGCTCTGTGCGACCGCTGGCCGACCGGGACCTCTGGTAGACTTCCAGAGGTAAGAAACCACCCCGAGAGCAGGGGTTTTTTCATGACAGAGGCAGCTTACAGCGCTAAAGACATCACCGTCCTCGAGGGCCTCGAGCCGGTCCGCTTGCGTCCCGGGATGTACATCGGCTCGACGGGCGCGCGGGGCCTGCACCACCTCGTCTACGAGGTGGTCGACAACTCGGTCGACGAGGCGCTCGCGGGACGGAACGACCGGATCGAGATCTGCATCCACCCGGACAACTCGGTGACCGTGCGCGACTTCGGCTCGGGGATCCCGGTGGACGTGATGGCCGAGCAGGGCCGGCCGGCGCTCGAGGTCGTCCTGACGAAGCTTCACGCGGGCGGTAAGTTCGGCGGCGACGGCTACAAGGTCTCGGGCGGCCTCCACGGTGTCGGCGTCTCGGTGGTGAACGCTCTCTCGGAGCAGCTCGTGGCCGAGGTGCGCCGCGACGGCAAGGTCTATCGCCAGGAGTTCGCGCGCGGCGAGCCGATCGGTGACATGGAGGTCGTGGGCAAGGCGGAGAAGGGCGACACCGGCACGACGATCCACTTCTTGCCCGATTCGGAGATCTTCGACGAGCTCGAGTTCTCGACGCAGACGCTCATCCAGCGCTTCCGCGAGACGGCGTTCCTGACCCGGGGGCTCACGATCGTCTTCATCGACGAGCGTGAGGGTGAGGAGCGCCATGAGTTCCTGGCCGAGGGCGGCATCAAGGACTTCGTCGCCTTCGTGAACGAGTCGAAGGACTCGGTCCACAAGCACATCGTCTACTTCGAGGGCGAGACCGAGCTCGGCGCGGTCGAGGTGGCCATGCAGTGGAACAGCTCCTACGTCGAGTCGGTCTTCTCGTTTGCAAACAACATCAACACACACGAGGGCGGCACGCACCTCTCCGGCTTCAAGGCGGCCCTCACGGGGACGCTGAACAAGTACGCGCGCGACAAGGGACTCCTGAGGGAGAAGGAGGACAACCTGGACGGGGAGGACGTGCGCGAAGGCCTCGCAGCCGTCATCTCCGTGAAGCTCCGCGACCCGCAGTTCGAGGGCCAGACGAAGACGAAGCTCGGGAACCCGTGGACTCGCGGCCTCGTCGAGTCGACGGTCAACTCGAAGCTCGCGGAATTCCTCGAGGAAAACCCGCAGGACGCGCGTCAGATCATCCAGAAGGCGGTCTCGGCCGCCCGTGCCCGCCAGGCCGCGCGCAAGGCGCGTGAGCTGACGCGCCGAAAGAGCGCGCTCGAGAACTCCTCGCTTCCCGGCAAGCTGGCCGACTGCTCGATCCGCGACCCCGAGTCGGCCGAGCTCTACATCGTCGAGGGCGACTCAGCCGGCGGCTCCGCCAAGCAGGCGCGCGACCGGACGTACCAGGCGATCCTCCCCTTGCGCGGGAAGATCATCAACTCGGAGAAGAACCGCATCGACAAGGTGCTCTCGAACACGGAGATTCAGGCGATGGTCACCGCGATCGGCACCGGCCTCGGAGACGAGTTCGACATTGCGAACCTCCGCTACGGGCGGGTGATCGTGATGACCGACGCCGACGTGGACGGCTCGCACATCCGCACGCTGATCCTCACGTTCCTCTATCGGAACATGCCCGAGCTGATCGACCGCGGGCACGTCCATATCGCAGTCCCGCCGCTCTACCAGGTGAAGATCGGAAACCAGGAGTTCTACTTCGAGAAGGACGCGCAACTCGAGGAGCTGCTCGTACGCGAGCGGATGAAGGACGTCGAGATTTCGGACAGGGACGGCCAGAGCTTGAAGTTCACGGACACGCGCTGGCGCAAGTTCACGACGACGCTCGGCTCGTACCTGAACTGGGTCGCGAAGCTGAACTCCGAGTACCCGGCGGCCGGAACCTTCGCCGTCGCCTACCGGCTGCTCGAGGTCGACCTGACGAGCGCGGACGACGCGCGGGACGCACTTCCCGAGCTTTCGCTGAACGGCTACCAGCTGACCGAGCTCGAGTCCGCCACGGAGGGCAAGCTCGGAATCCGGGTCGTCGAGAAGGAAACGAGCGCCGCGAGCCACTTCGAGTTCGACCGCGAGCTGTTCGGCTCGAAGCTCTACGGTGACCTGAAGAGGGCATACGAAGCGCTCGTTGCGATCGTGGGGCGCCCGCCGTTCCAGCTCGCGTACGGAAAGAAGAGCGCGCGGGCTGAAACCTTCGACGCACTCCGCGAGCGCGCTCTCGACCTGGCGAAGGAGGGCCTCCACCTGAGTCGTTTCAAGGGCCTTGGCGAGATGAACCCGGAGCAGCTCTGGGAGACGACGATGGATCCTGAGCGCCGGCTGCTCATCCGGGTCGACGTTGAGGACGCGTCGGCGGCCGACCAGATGTTCTCCATCCTGATGGGCGACCAGGTCGAGCCGCGCCGGGCCTTCATCGAGCAGAACGCAAAGGACGTCCGGTTCCTGGACGTCTAGGAGTGCCGCGGAGGTGACGGATGACTGAGATCGAGACCGGTCCGCTCGGGCCCGGGCGCATCGAGCCCCGCGAGCTCGAGCAGGAGATGCGCTCGAGTTACCTGGACTACGCGATGTCCGTCATCGTGGGCCGCGCGCTGCCCGACGTGCGCGACGGCCTGAAGCCCGTCCACCGCCGCGTTCTCTACGGGATGAACGAGGCCGGCATGCAGCCAAACCGGCCTTACAAGAAGTGCGCCCGGATCGTCGGAGACGTGATGGGCTCATTCCACCCGCACGGCGACCAGGCGATCTACGACACGCTCGTCCGGCTCGCGCAGCCGTTCTCGATGCGCTACCCGCTGGTCGACGGCCAGGGGAACTTCGGCTCGCTCGATGACGACCCGGCGGCCGCGATGCGCTACACGGAATGCCGACTCGCGCGGCTCGCCACCGAGATGCTCCGCGACATCGACGCGGACACGGTCGACTTCGTCCCGAACTACGACGAGTCGCGCCGCGAGCCGACCGTGCTTCCCTCGCGCTTCCCGAACCTGCTCGTGAACGGGTCTTCGGGAATCGCGGTCGGCATGGCGACGAACATGCCTCCGCATCACCTCGGCGAGGTGGTCGACGGGATCGTCGCGATGATCGACGACCCGACCCTCGACGTGGAGCGGCTCACGCGCCATGTGAAGGGCCCCGACTTCCCGACCGGCGGAATCATCGTCGGGCGCTCCGGGATCAAGGACGCGTACCGCTCCGGCCGAGGTCGCATCGTCGTCCGGGCGCGGGCCCACATCGAGGAGCTCCGGGGGGGCAAGTCGGCTGTCGTCGTCACGGAGCTCCCGTACGGCGTGAAGAAGGGCGGCGACACCGGCGTGATCAAGAAGATCGCCGATCTCGTCCAGGACAAGGTCCTGACGGAGATCTCCGACCTCGCCGACCACTCGGACAAGTCGGGGATGCGGATCCAGATCGAGCTGAAGCGCGAGGCGATCCCGCAGGTCGCGCTGAACAAGCTCTTCAAGCACACCGGGCTTCAGACTGCTTTCGGCTACAACGCCGTCGCGCTCGTCGAAAACGTCCCGAAGACGCTCTCCCTCGTCGAGCTGGTCCGCCACTACCTCGAGTACCAGCGCGAGGTAGTCACCCGCCGCTCCAAGTACGAGCTCCGCAAGGCCGAGGAGCGCGCGCACGTCCTCCAGGGCTACCTGATCGCTCTCGACAACCTGGACGCGGTGATCGCTCTCATCCGCGGCTCGGCCGACACGGAGGCCGCGCGGGAAGGCCTCATGGAGCGCTTCGAGCTCTCCGAGATCCAGGCTCAGGCGATCCTCGACCTGCGGCTCGCGCGCCTCACCGGCCTCGCGCGGAAGGAGATCGAGGACGAGTACGCCGACTTGCAGGAGCGAATCGGAGAGCTCCGCGCGATTCTCGGCGACCCTGCGCGAATCGACTCGGTGATCCGCGAGGAGCTTCTCGAGATCAAGTCGATCTACGCGCGAAGCGACGAGCGGCGCACCGAGATCGTCGCCGCCGAGGAGGAGCTCGAGCTCGAGGATCTGATCGCCGAGGAGGACATGGTCGTCGCGATCACGAGCTCCGGCTATGTGAAGCGCCTTCCGGTGACGACTTACCGCGAGCAACGACGCGGTGGGATCGGCGTGATGGGAATGGACCTGAAGGAAGAGGACTACATCGAGCACCTCGTCGTCGCATCGACGCACGACTACCTGCTCTGGTTCACGTCGGCAGGGAAGGTGTATCGGCTGAAGGTGCACGAGCTTCCGCTTGGCTCACGCCAGTCGAAGGGGCGCGCGCTCGTCAACCTGCTGCCCCTCGCCCAGGGCGAGACCGTGCGCGCGCTGATCGCGACGCGGGACTTCGGCGAGGCGGAGTACCTCGTCATGGCCACGCGCAAGGGCGTCGTGAAGAAGACGAAGTTCGCGGACTACAACACGCCGCTGAAAGCGGACGGGATCATCGCCATCCGCCTGCGCGAGGGCGACGAGCTCGTCGGCGTGCTCCATGCCTCGGGCGACGACGACGTCCTGCTCGTATCCCGGAAGGGGCAGGCCGTCCGCTTCCACGAGTCGCAGACGCGTCCGATGGGCCGGGCGACCGAGGGCGTGCGCGGGATGGCTCTCCGAAAGGGCGACGAGGTGATCGCGGCGGACATCGCGCGGAACGATGCCGAGCTGCTCGTCGTGACGGAGAACGGGTTCGGCAAGCGCACTCGCCTCGACGAGTACGTGACCAAGGGGCGCGGGATCTACGGCGTGAAGACCGTGCAGCTGACCGAAGCTCGGGGTCAGCTCGCCGGCGCGCTCGTCGTTCGCGACGGCCACCAGGTGATGCTCATGTCGAACGGCGGCACCGTCATCCGCATGCCGGTCGAGGGCATCCGCCGAGCGAGCCGGGCGACGCAGGGTGTGCGGGTGATGCGGCTCCGCGGGGACGAGCAGGTGTCCACCCTCGCGCGGGTCGTCGAGCAGACGAGCGACGCGGCCGAGGTCGCCGAGGAGAGCCAGGGCGCCGAAGCTGTCCTCGAAGGCCCGACGGACTCTGGGCCCGCCCTGGACGACGAGGCCTAACCCGCTTCGCGGAGCGCGCGTGCCGCTTCCTCGGGCGGTAGCACGTTCACGTAGATCCCAGCTCCTAGCTCGAGCCCGGCGAACTGGGTCAGGCGCGGCAGCACCTCGAGATGCCAGTGGCCGCTGTTGTGGAGCCACACGTTGACGGGGATTGGTCCCTCGATCGTGCGGATCCTCCGTAGTCCATCCGCCATGAGCTCGAGTGCTCGCACGAGGGCGACGCCCCCGTCGAACCCCGGCTGCCCGCCCCAGTGCTCGCCGGCGATCAGAAGCTCGTACGGAGCCCGCCCGGCGTAGGCGGCGCTCATTAGAACGCCGTCGCGTTCGGCAATGACCCGTGCTCCGTCGGCACGCTCCGCGGCGAGCAGATCGCAGAGGGCGCACGGAGATCCGTCGAGCAGCGCCTGCTCCTCCCGGACGACTGGCGGGACGTCGCGAAGCCAGATGAGCTGGGAGTGCGAGTGAGCGAGACTCGCACCGGCCAGCCGACCCTCGTTGATCGCCGCGTGGACATAGGAGAATCCGGATACCCACGCCTCCTCTGAGCGCTGATGCCACGTCCCGGCGACGGCTTCGACCTCCTCGTTTGAGAGCTCCGCGAACGAGCGGACGTGGCGCGGGGAGTGGACGACGACCTCCTGCCGCTCCAGCGCTGGGTAGAGGTTCGGCACGACGCGTACTGTCCAACCCGGCGTGTCGGCAGCCGCGCCGTCCGGGCGCCCGAGCGCCAGCGTCTCGGGTGGCGTCCGGTCTTCGCGCCCCTCGCAGAACGGGCACGTCTCGAGCTCCTCCGAGGTCGGCTCCTCGATCTCGCCGAGGAAGGCGCCGGGCCGACGAGCGCGGCCCGCTGCGATGACGACGGTTCTGCCGGAGAGCGGGTCGCGGCGGAGCTCGCCGCTCAGGTGCCGTCCCTGTCCGAACCGGGAGGTCGATTGCCCTCGAAGAACGGCCGGAAGAGCTCGATCGGGAGCGGCAGGACGATCGTGGAGGAGCGCTCCGAGCTCATCTCGAGCATCGTCTGCAGGAAGCGGAGTTGAAGCGTGATCGAGTTTCCGCTCATCACGTTCGCCGCGTCGCGGAGCTTCTCCGAGGCTTGGAACTCGCCCTCGGCAGCGATGATCTTCGCCCGCCGCTCGCGCTCGGCCTCGGCCTGGCGGGCCATCGCGCGCTGCATCCCGCCGGGGATCTCGACGTCCTTCACCTCGACGATCGAGACCTTGATCCCCCAGGGCGAGGTCGCCTCGTCGATGATTCGCTGCAGGATCTCGTTGATCTTGTCCCGCTCCGAGAGGAGCTCGTCGAGCGTGTGCTGGCCGAGGACGCTTCGGAGCGTCGTCTGCGCGATCTGCGACGTCGCGACCATGTAGTTCTCGACCTGCACGATCGCCTTCTCCGGGTCGATGATCCGGAAGTACGCGACGGCGTTCACGCGCACGGGCACGTTGTCGCGCGTGATCACCTCCTGCGGCGGGATGTTGAGCGTGACCGTCCGCAGGTCGACGCGCACCATCTTGTCGATCACCGGGATCAGGAGGAAGAGGCCCGGCCCTTTCGGCGGGGAGAGCAGGCGACCGAGGCGGAAGATGACGCCGCGCTCGTACTCGCGCGCGACGCGGATCGACGCCGAGAGCAGAAGCAGAATGAGGAGTACGACCGCTGCGACGGCGATCAGCGCAATCGACACGGCGCCATCCTACGCGGTCGCAGGCTCTCGCTCGGAGACGGCGCTCACCTCGAGCACGAGGTCTTCGCCTACCGCCTCGACTCGGACCGCTTCGCCTACCGCAACCGGCCCATCCTGGGCGCAGGCACTCCAGAGCTCGCCGTGGACGAAGACGAGGCCCTCCGGGTCGAGAGCGCGCCGGACGATCGCGACGTCACCGATGAGCTCGTCCTGGCCGGTCTGCGGCTTCGAGCGCCGGAGCACGATCGCCTTCGCGAGCGCGACCCCGATCAGCAGCGCGAGCGTCGCAGCGATCGCCACGGCCACCCAGACCGAGACGTCGTAGAGCTCGCCGGCCGGGTCGAAGAGGATCAGCGCGCCGACGACGAAGCTGGCTGCGCCGGCCAGCGTGAGCGCGCCGTGGCTGACGATGAAGCCCTCGGCCACGAAGAACGTGAGCCCGAGGCCGATCAGGAGCAGGCCGGCCCAGCTGATTGGCAGGACCTGGAGGCCCAGGAGCCCGAGAATGAGGGAAACGCCGCCGATCGTCCCGGGGAAGATGAGGCCGGGGCTCAGGATCTCGACAGTGATCCCGAGGATGCCCAGGGACATGAGGATGACGATCAGGTTCGGGTCGACGAGCGTGTCGAGCACTCGCTTCCAGAAGCTCATCTCGACGGTTTCGATCCGGGCGCCTGCGGTTTCGAGCGTGAGCCCCTTTGGCTCGGTGCGCATCCCGTCTATCTCCTCGAGAAGTGTGGGAAGGTCGTCCGCGAGCGCATCGACGACGTTGTCTTCGAGCGCCCTGCGTGCGCCGATGTTCGCGCCGTCGCGAACAAAGTCCTCGGCAAGGTCACCGTTGCGGCCATGCTCCTCCGCGAGCTCGCGGATGTAGGCAGCGGCGTCGTTGACAATCTTGCGGCGCAGGTCGCTCTGGATGTCGGTTCCACCGACGTTCACGGGGGTGGACGAGCCGATGTTCGTCTGCGGAGCCATCGCGGCAACGTCGGCCGCCATTGCGAGGAACGCGCCGGCCGAGTCCGCCCGGGCGCCCTGGGGCGAGACGTAGACGACGACGGGGATCGTCGCCCTGAGCTCCGCCTTGATGATCTCGCGCATGGACGAGCCCAGGCCCCCCGGGGTGTCGAGGAGTAGGACGACGGCCGCGAACCCCTCGCGGTCGGCCCGCTCGATCTCGCCCGTGAGGAAGTCCTCCGTCACGGGGTTGATGTCGTTCGAGAACTCGACCGCAAGCACCCGAGGCGCGCTCTCGCCCTGCGCAAGGAGGGTGCCGTGAGCGAGCGCTAGTGCGGCGGCAAGGACGCCGGTGCCGAGCCAAAGGACGCGCAGGAAACGCATTTCAGGCCTGTAAGGATTGTATCTGCGTGCCCCTTCAGCCCCTTCACGAGCGGGCCGATGTGTGCTTCGTTGGACGTTCGCCCATGAGCTCGCCGCGGGTCGTCATCGCAGCGCTTGCCCTAGCGCTTCTCGTCGCCGCGCCCGCCGCCGGCGGCGTCAGCCTGGTCACGCGGGACGTTCCACTTGCGGAGTCGGCCGGCCTACGCCCTACCGGGCAGACGGGCGCGGTCCTGTCCGCCCGGACGGCGCCCATTCGCTTCAACCTCGTGGGACTGCACTGGCAGGGAAGCGGAGACGTGTCGTTTCGCACGGCCTCTCTCGGCGGCTCATGGAGCGCGTGGCGGCCGGGCCGGCCGGAGGCGGAGGACCTCCCGGACGCGGGTACCTTCGAGGCCCAGCGGCGCGCCGGTTGGAAGCTCGGGAACCCGTTCTGGACCGGTTCCGCCCGCCGGATCCAGTACCGCCTGAGTGGCCGCGTGACCCGTCTGCGCGCGCACTTTGTCTGGAGCGCTGTGACCGGCGCTCCGCCGCGAGCTCGCCGCCTGGCCGGTGTGGCTCCAGCCCAGCCGGCGATCGTCACCCGCGCCGATTGGCAAGCCGACGAGTCGATCGTCCGGGCGACGCCCTCTTATGCGGACCGTCTGGCCTTCGCCGCGGTCCACCACACCGCGGGTGGAGTCCCGGCCTCGCCTGCCCAGTCGGCCGCGATGGTGCGCGGAATCCACACGTACCACGTGCGCTCGAACGGCTGGAACGACATCGGCTACAGCTTTCTCGTCGACCCCTTCGGGCAGGTGTTCGAGGGTCGGGCCGGTGGCATGACGCGCAACGTGATCGGAGCGCACGCCCAGGGCTTCAACACCGGCAGCGTCGGGGTCGCCGTGCTCGGAACATACGAGGCGAAGACCATTGCGCCTGCCGCACGGGAGGCGCTCGCCGGGCTCCTCGCCTGGCGGCTGGACGTGGGCCACGCCGACGCGGCGGCCACGCTCACGCGCATCTCGGGAGGCTCGAGCAAGTGGGCGGCCGGAACGCCGGTCGAGCTCCGGACCGTTTCCGGGCATCGCGACCTCGGCCTCACGGCGTGCCCTGGCGAGCTCCTCTATGGCGAGCTGGACCTCCTGGCGTCGGATGTCGCCGCGCGCGGGCTCCCGAAGATCTACGACCCGTGGGTTGACGGGTCGGTCGGCGAGATCGTGCGCTTCAGCGCGCGCCTCTCTGAGGCGCTCCCCTGGACGGTCACCGTCTTCGGCGCATCCGGAAGCGTGGTCGCGAGCGGCTCCGGTGCGGGGAAGCTCGTCGACTGGCGCTGGGACGCGCGCGGCGCTCTTCCGAGCCGGTACACGTACGCGATCGAGACGCCAGGAGCGAGGCCGGTGCGGGAGCCGCTCGGCGGGGCCGCTCCCCTCGATCTGACGACGTTCATCGTCAAGCCGCCCGTCTTCTCGCCGAACGGTGACGGTGTCGACGACAACGCCGAGCTCCGGCTCACGTCGACGACCGCGGCGGGTCTGGATGTCTGGCTCGAGAATGCCGTGGGAAGCCGCGTTGCGACGCTCTACGCCGGGGGCGGCGTCGAGGCCGGGCCGAACACCCTGCGGTGGGGCGGGAAGTCACGCGGGGGCCAGGCGGTCGCCGACGGGCGCTACACGGTGGTCGCGGAGGCTTCGATCGGCACCGAGCGAGTCTCCCGCCGTGCGAGCGTGACCGTCGACCGCACGCTCGGCCATCTGACGGTGCGACCGGCGGCCTTCTCCCCGAACGGCGACGGGCGGCGCGACCTGGTCGCGATCGAGTGGCAACAGTCCCGCCAGGCGAATGTCCGTGTGCGCATCCTCGCCGGCTCACGAGTCGTGGCGACGCTCGCGAGCGGCTCGCGGCCAGCGTCTCGCGTAACGCTCGACTGGACTGGGCGGGGGGTCGCCGACGGTCGCTACTCCGCGGTGGTGGAGGCGACATCCTCGCTCGGAACGCGGCGTCTCTCGGAAACTTTCGTGCGCGACACGACTGCGCCGCGGGTGACAGGTCTCTCCGCGCGGCGCCAGCGGCGCGGGACGTTCGTCCGTTTCTGGGTCAGCGAGCCGGCGCGGGTCGCGGTCGTGCTGGGGGGTCGGACGCTTCGGTTCCGGGCCGACAAGGGCCGCGTCGAGCTTTGGCGGCGCACGAGGCCGGCTTTCGTCACGGTTGCCGCGGGCGACATGGCCGAGAACGGGAGCGCCTCGAAGCGAGTGCGCGTCCGCCGCCCTGATAGTCGCGCGGGCGTCTGAGTTCGGGTCCCGACCCGCCCCCTGCTCGGGTTCAGCCTATCTCCGGGAAGCGCGCGGGTGGCGCGCAGATCGCGACGAGAATGCAACGCGCCGCCACGCCGCGCCGCGTGACGAAGCAGGCAGGCCGCGGTTAGCGCTCGTAGCGGACTTCCCCGCTCTCGACGAAACGCTGCTCGCCGCCCACATTCACCTCGAGCCGACCGGAGCGGTCGATCGCGACCGCCTGGCCGGCTTCCCCGTCCACCCAGATCCGGCGGTTGCGGAGAAAGTCTCGCGGGCCGAGCTCCTCGAAGAGCGCGGCGATCTCGCCCGCGCCCCAGACCTTGTAGGCGCGTTCCACCTCGAGGACGAGGTCGGCGAGGAGCGGCGCCCGCATTCGCCGGACTCCGTCGATCGTTCGGAGCGACGCGGGTGGCACGGGCGCGTCTGCTGGAAGCTCCTCGCGGCCCTGGTTGACGTTCAGGCCGACCCCAAGGATCACCACGCCCTCGCGCGTTTCCGCGAGGACCCCGGCCACCTTCCCGCGGTTGACCATCACGTCGTTTGGCCACTTGATCTGGCTCGAGAGCCCGAGCGCACGCTCGACAGTCAGCGCCGTCGCGATGCCCCCGACGAGGGACAGCTCCGCGACTCGGCGCCCCGCCGGAGGGCGGAGGAGGACTGAGAGGAGGATCGCGCTTCCCGCCGGGGCGATCCAGCGCCGTCCGAGCCTCCCCCGCCCCTCAGTCTGCTCGTCGCAGGCCGCGACGGCGCCCTCGTCCAGCCCGGGATCGAGATGCGTTTGGGTCGAGTCACAGCGCTCGCTGTAGACGTACGGACGGCCGAATCCTCCCCGGAGGAGCGGCTCGACGGCAGCGGGCGCGATCGAGTCGGCCTGCGGTGTTTCCAGGGCGGCCACCCGGACTAGACTAACTTCGCGTGCAACCGTCCCTGCCTGCGCTCCGTCTATCCGAAGAGAGGATTCCCGTGCCGATCCTGCAGGCTTATCGGAAGCTCAGCGACCTCGCGCTCGTTGCCAAGGCAAAGGCCGGCGATCGGCCGGCGATGCACGTGCTCGTCGAGCGCCACACACCGCGCGTCAACCGCCTGGCGCATCAGGTGTTGGGGGCGGGCGAGGACGCCCGCGACGCTGCCCAGGAGTCGCTCGTCAAGCTCTGCACTCGCCTCCGCCAGTTTCGCGGCGACGCGCAGTTCGCGACCTGGCTGCACCGCCTCGTCGTGAACACCTGCCGCGACCTGCAGGAGCGTTCGCGCGTCCGCCAGACCGAGCCGCTTCCGGTCGAGGAGAGCCCGGCCGGCGAGGACGCCGACCCGACCAGGGCCTCGGCGCTCGGAGACTTGCGCCGCGAGCTCGCCGACGGCCTGGCCCGGCTCTCGGCCGACCAGCGCGCCGCTGTCGTTCTTCGAGACGTCTTCGGGCTCTCGTACGAGGAGATCGCCCGGACGGCGAGCATGCCGGTCGGGACGGCGAAGTGCTACGTCCACCGGGGTCGCGAGCGCCTACGCGCGGGCCTGGAGGAACACCTCGGCTCCTCCCCCGCCGCACCGGGTATGCCGGTCGGCGGGCCGTGAAGACCCCGTTCGGCCGACGGGAGATCGAGGAGATCATCCCGCACCGGGAGCCGTTCCTCCTGCTCGACGAGGTGACCGAGATCGAGCCGGGGCGGCGGGTTGTCGCGCGCAAGGTCGTTCGCGAGGACGAGTGGTATCTCGCAGGACACTTCCCCGGTCGCCCGATCATGCCGGGTGTCCTCATGGTCGAGGCAATGGCGCAGGCGGGCGCCATCGCCGTCCTCTCCCAGGAGGAGAACCGGGGGAAGCTCGCGCTCTTCGCGGGGATCGACGACATCCGCTTCAAGCGGCTCGTGGAGCCTGGCGACGAGCTCGAGCTGACGTGCGAGATCGAGCGGCTGCGCGGTCCCGTCGGCCGCGGGAAGGCCACGGCGACAGTGGACGGCGAACTGGCGGTGCGCGGCACGCTCATGTTCGCCGTGACCGACGGCGCGTGAAGGCGAACGTCTCCGGGAACGGCACGCGCGTCGGGATCGCCGGCGTCGGCGTCTACGTCCCAGAGCGGGTGCTGACGAACGCCGAGCTCGAGCGCATGGTCGACACGTCCGACGAGTGGATCACCGATCGCACTGGGATCAAGGAACGCCGGATCGCGGCGGAAGACGAGGCGGCGAGCGACATGGCCCTCCCGGCGGCGCGGCAGGCGCTCGAAAGTGCGGGCGTCGACGCGGGGGAGCTCGACATGGTGATCGTCGCCACGTCCACGCCGGACATGCTCTTCCCGGCGACCGCCACGGTCGTCGCCGAGCAGCTCGGCGCAAACCGTGCTGCCGCCTACGACCTGCTGGCCGCGTGCTCGGGCTTTATCTACGGGCTCTCGCAGGCCTACGGGTCGGTCTCGAGCGGCGTTTCGAGGAAGGTGCTCGTCATCGGCTCGGAGGCGCTCTCGAAGATCGTGAACTGGGAGGACCGCGGGACGTGCATCCTCTTCGGCGACGGCGCGGGCGCGGTAGTCGTCGAGGCCGTCGACGGCGGCGGCTTCCTCGGCTTCGAGCTTGGCGCGGACGGCTCGGGGGGTGGAGACCTCTGCATCGCGGCCGGAGGGTCGCGCAATCCGACGACCGAGCAGACCGTCGCAGACGAGCTGCATCTCATCCAGATGAGGGGCCCGGAGGTCTTTCGCTTCGCCACGCGGGTGATGGTCTCGTCGGCGGCCGGCCTGCTCGAGGAGTGCGGGGCGGCGGTGGACGACGTCGATCTGTACGTGCCGCACCAGGCGAACAAGCGCATCATCGATCACGCCGCCAGGAACCTCGGTCTCCCGCCCGAGAAGATCTTTCTGAACATCCACCGCTACGGGAACACGTCGGCCGCGTCGATTCCGATCGCACTCGCCGAGGCTGTCGCCGAAGGCGCGCTCACCGCTGGCAAGCGCGTGCTCATGACCGCCGTCGGCGGCGGTTTCACGTGGGGCTCGGTCTACATGACATGGTCGGAGGGGCGCGCGTGAAGCTCGCCTTCTGCTTTCCCGGTCAGGGCTCGCAGGAGGTCGGAATGGGTCGGGCGTTCGCCGCGGCGTTTCCTGAGGCGCGCACCGTCTACGACGAGGCCTCGGAGGCGGTCGGGCTCGACCTGGCGCGGGTCTCATTCGAGGGGCCGATCGAGGAGCTGACCCGCACGGAGATCCAGCAGCCGGCCCTAGTGGCGACCTCGCTCGCCTGTCTGCGCGCCGTGGCCACCGCCGGCGTCGAGGCCGACTACGTGATCGGCCACTCGGTCGGCGAGTACTCCGCGCTCGGCGCGGCCGGTGTCGTCTCGGACCGCGAGGCCGTCACGCTTGTGCACGCCCGCGGGCAGGCGACTGCCGCGGCGGCCCTCGAGCATCCGGGCGCGATGGCGGCGATCCTTGGACTCGAGGACGAGGCAGTCGAGGCGCTTTGCGCCGACATCGAGGGCGTGTGGCCGGCGAACTACAACTGCCCCGGCCAGCTGGTCGTCTCGGGGGAGAACGCTGCCGTGGACCAGCTCATCGAGGCCGCGGGTCCCCAGGGGGCCCGGCGGACGGTCAGGCTCCCGATCAGCGGTGCTTTCCACAGCCCGCTCGTCGCGGGCGCCGCCGAGCGGCTCGCTCCCGTCCTGGACGGGGTCAGCTGGAAGGAACCCTCGCCACCATTCATGTCGACGGTGACCGCGGCGCTCGAACCGGCTTCGAGGATCCGGCACGTGCTCATCGACCAGCTCACAGCCCCCGTGCGCTTCACGCAGGCCGTGGGTGAGCTGGTCCGGCTCGGGACGACCACGTTTGTGGAGATCGGCCCCGGCCAGGTCCTGTCCGGCCTCATCCGCCGGATCGACCGCTCGGCCAAGGCGCTTTCGGTCGAGAAGCCAGAGGACCTCGGCAAGCTCGAGGAGGTTCTCTCCGCTGCCCAGCGGCTCGCTCAACGTCCTCCGGCGGCAAGGTGACTGACCGCGCCGCTGACTTCGCCTCCCTCGAGGGCAAGACAGCCCTCGTGACGGGCGGATCGCGCGGCATCGGAGCTGCGGTCGCGCGCGAGCTCGCCGCCGCCGGAGCCCGCGTCGCGGTCAACTACCGCTCGAGCGCGTCCGCGGCCGAAGCGATCGCCTCGGAGATCGGCGGTCTCGCCGTTGCGGGAAACGTGGGTGACCCCGAGGAGGCGCGCGGGATCGTCGAGCGCGTCGAATCCGAGCTCGGCGACCTGGACATCCTCGTGAACAACGCGGGGATCACGCGCGACACGCTCATCGCCCGCATGTCCGACGAGGACTGGGACGAGGTGATCGCGACGAACCTGAGCGCCGCCTTCTATACATGCCGCGCCGTTTCCCGGAAGATGCTCCGCCGCCGGAGTGGGGCGATCGTGAACATGACGAGCTTCGTCGGTCTCCACGGCAATCCGGGGCAGGCCAACTACGCGGCGACCAAGGCGGGGCTCATCGGCCTCACGAAGACCCTCGCCAAGGAGCTCGGCAACCGAGGGGTGCGCGTGAACGCCGTAGCGCCCGGCTACATCACGACCGACATCACGAGCGGCCTCTCCGAGGAGATTCGGGACTTCCTCCTCTCGGCCACGCCGCTCGGACGGCTTGGCGAGCCGGAGGACGTGGCGCGGGCGGTACGGTTTCTCTCCTCCGACGAGGCGGCCTTCATCACGGGTGAGGTGCTGCTCGTCGACGGCGGCCTGGGGATGTAGTGGACATCGACATGAGCATCAACGGAAGGCGAAGGGTGGTCGTGACCGGTGTCGGCGCGGTCACCCCGCTCGGTAACGATGCGGAGAGCCACTGGGAGAACCTGACCGCTGGGAAGAGCGGCGCAGGCCCGATCACGCTTTTCGACGCGAGCGACTTCCCCGTCAAGTTCGCCTGCGAGCTCAAGGGGTTCGAACCGACCGACTGGGTCGAGAAGCGCAAGGCCCGCAAGATGGACCGCTTCGCGCAGATGATCGTCGCGGCGGCGCGGCAGGCCGAGGCCGACTCGGGCATCGACGTCGCGGCCGAGACCGAGATGACGGGCGTCTCCGTCGCCACGGGGATCGGCGGCCTCGAGAGCTTCCAGGACTGCGCCTACACCTTGAAGGACCGTGGCGCGGACCGGGTCAACCCGCAGTCGATTCCGGCGATCATCCCGAACATGGGGGCCGCGTGGGTCTCCATGGAGCTCGGCGCGCGGGGGCCGCTCGCCTCGCAGTGCACGGCCTGCGCGGCCTCGAACATGGCGATCGGGGACGCGATGGACTCGATCCGGCTAGGCCGCGCGGACGTCATGTTCGCCGGCGGCACCGAGGCGGGGATCACCGAGGTCGGAATCGCCGGGTTCGGCGCAATGCGCGCGCTCTCGCGGCGAAACAACGCGCCCGAGCGGGCAAGCCGCCCCTTCGACGCGGAGCGGGACGGCTTCGTCATGGGCGAGGCCGGCGCCATTCTCGTGCTCGAGGCGCTCGAGCATGCCGAGGCGCGCGGGGCGAAGATCTACGCGGAGATCCTTGGTTACGGCCTCTCGTCGGACGCCCAGCACGTGACCGAGCCCGACCCCACGGGACGTCACCCGGCTCGCGCGATGGCGATGGCGCTCGCGGACGCGGGGATCGACGCGTCGGAGATCGACTACATCAATGCCCACGGCACGTCGACGCCGCTCGGCGATGCCTCAGAGACGCGCGTGATCAAGCTCGCCCTCGGCGAGGACAAGGCTCGCGAGACCCCCGTCTCCTCGATCAAGGGCGCGACAGGCCACTGCCTCGGCGCCTCGGGCGCGGTCGAGGCCCTCGCCTGCGTCTTCGCCGTCCAGCGCGACCTGCTTCCGCCCACGATCAACTACGAGGTCCCCGATCCGGAGTGCGACCTCGACTACATCCCCAACGAGGCGCGTAAGGCGACGGTCGACCACGCTCTCTCGAACAACTTCGGCTTCGGCGGGCACAACGCGTGCTTGGTCGTTCGCAAGTTCCAGGGCTGACTGAGCGTGGCCGACCGCTGGGCGACCTTTGATTGCTACGGGACGCTCATCGACTGGGACGGGGGGATCCGCGCCACCCTCGTCCGCCTCTGGCCCGAGGCGGACGCGGAGGGGCTTCTGAGCCGATACCACGAAATCGAGCCTCGCGTGCAGCTCGAGGGCTCGCCGACCTACCGCCAGGTGCTGACCAAGGGGCTCTGCCTCCTCGCTGACGCGGAGGGGCTCGAACTTCGTCCCGGGGATGAGGGCGCCCTGGCCGAGTCGTTGCCCGACTGGCCGCCCTTTTCCGAGGTCCCGGGCGAGCTGGCCGAGCTGCGCCGGCGTGGCTGGCGGATCGGGATCCTCTCGAACACCGACCCGGACCTACTCGAGGCGTCGCTCGGTCGGATCGGCGAGCCGGTCGATGCGCGTGTGACCGCAGCCGACGCCGGCTCCTATAAGCCCGCTCATGGACACTGGGAGCGCTTCCGCGAGCGAGTGGGCGCCGACCCCGCCGCGCACGTGCACGTCGGGGCGAGCGCGTTCCACGACCTCGGGCCGGCGGGCGAGCTCGGCCTCCCGGCCGTCTGGATCAACCGGCTCGGCGAGAGCAGCGACCTCCCGCGCGCGGCCGAGCTCCCGTCACTGGCTGGCCTCGCGGACGCGCTCGACGGAATCCGGCCGACGGGTAGCGTCTGAGCATGTCTCGCCTGCGCGCCCGCTGCCCGGACTGCCATACGCTCACCGCCGTCGCGCTCGGTGAGGGCTACGAGTGCCATTCTTGCGGGCGCTCCTTCGGCGCGGGCCTCGTGCGCGTGCCGGCCGCCTGGGGCGACGGCGGGGAGTCGATGATGGAGGCT
This sequence comes from Actinomycetota bacterium, assembly GCA_013697275.1. Lineage (GTDB taxonomy): Bacteria > Actinomycetota > Thermoleophilia > Gaiellales > Gaiellaceae > JACCXC01. The sequence continues at coordinate 26,619 of JACCXC010000047.1, forward strand.
GCGCGCCTCCCGCTGCCCTACCCCGACGTCGCCGTGATCGAGGAGCCGACCCTCGTCGAGCAGAGCCTCGCGCTCGCCGCCGGGCTGCCTGAGCGCCCGCTCGTCCTCGGCGGCTGCTGCTGCTCGCACGTCGGCGCTGTGGAAGGGCTCGCTGCGCGGCACGGTCGCCTGTCGCTCGTCTGGCTCGATGCCCACGGCGATCTGAACACGCCCGAGACCTCGCCGAGCGGCAACGAGTGGGGCATGCCCCTGCGCATGCTGATCGACTCGGGCACGGTCACGGCCGAGGACGTCGTGCTCGTCGGCGCGCGGAGCCTCGATGCGCCGGAGGAGGAATTCATCGTGCGGGCCGGGGTGCACACAGGCGTCGAGGGGATCGAGGCGGCGCTCGAGGGCACGGAAGCCGTCTACGTCGCGCTCGACGTGGACGTTCTGCGTCCCGGCGGAGACGTCGAGCCGTTCATGCCGGAGCCGGGCGGCCCGACGTCCGAGGAGATCGCCGTCGTCCTGGAACGCGTCGCCGCGTCGAAGCCTCTCGTCGGGGCCGGCCTGACCGGCCTCGCGGGTGCGCCGGGAAACGCCGAGTCCGTGCAGCGCTTCACCCGAGCCCTGGGTCTCTAGACGCTGCACGGGCCACTGCGGCGAGGGCGCTTAGGATAGGCGCGTGGCCAGCCACATCGACGTTCGAATCGAAGACCGCCGCGAGGACGCCCAGCCGCCCTCCGGGAAGGGACATCCGAACACGTGCCCGAGCTGCGGCTCGCACTACCGAGACGACGAGCTCGAGCAGAACCTGCGGGTCTGCCCCCATTGCGGGCACCATTTCCCGGTTCGGGTGCGGGAGCGAATCGCGCAGATCGCAGACCGCGGCACCTTCGTCGAGCACGACGTCGAGCTTCGCTCGTCCGACCCGCTCGGCTTCTTCGACCTGAAGGCCTACACGGAGCGCCTCGCGCAGGCCGAGCAGGACACTGGTCTGGGAGACGCGATGGTTGCAGGCGCGGCGTCGATCGAGCGCCGGCCCTGCGAGCTCGCGGTCATGGAGTTCACCTTCATGGGCGGCTCGATGGGGAGTGCGGTCGGAGAGAAGTTCGCCCGCGCCTGCGAGCGAGCGGCCGAGCGCCACGTTCCCCTCGTGGCCGTGACCGCGTCGGGCGGCGCTCGCATGCAGGAGGGCATCCTCTCCCTCATGCAGCTTCCGAAGACGGTGTCCGCCGTCGACGCGCTTCGTGAGGCTCGCGCGCCCTTCGTCAGCGTCATGACCCACCCGACGACCGCGGGCGTCCTAGCGAGCTTCGCCAGCCTGGGAGACGTGATCGTCGCCGAGCCCGGGGCGCTGCTTGCATTCACGGGCCCGCGGGTCGTCCAGCAGACGACTCGCGAGAAGCTTCCCGACGACTTCGGGCTCGCGGAGTCGAACACTCGCTTCGGCCATGTGGACGCGATCGTCCGCCGGCCCGACCTTCGTCCGTACCTCGGCCGGCTCCTCGCATTGTTCGCCAATGGCAGCTGAGCCCAAGCAGAGCGAGATCGAGCAGCTTCGCTTGCGGGAGCGCCTCGCCAAACTCCGGAACCTGCCGCTGATCGGCGGAGTCAGCGTCGGTGGCGAGCTCGCCCGCCTCGAGCGGCAGATCGAGCGGATCGCGACCGAGCCGAGTGCGGACGAGGTCTGGCACTCGGTCGAGCTCGCCCGCCACCAGGACCGCCCCTACACGCTCGACTACGTGGAGCGGATCTTCGACGACTTCGTCGAGCTGCACGGAGATCGGTCCTTCGCGGACGATCCCGCGATCGTGGCCGGCCTCGCCCGCTTTCGCGGTCGCACGATCGCACTCGTGGGCCACCAGAAGGGCCGGGACATTCGCGAGCGCACGCACCGAAACTTCGGGATGCCCTATCCGGAGGGCTACCGCAAAGCCATGCGCGTGATGGAGCTGGCCGATCGCCACGGTTTCCCCGTCTTCACGCTTGTCGACACGCCCGGCGCCTACCCGGGCGTGGCCGCCGAGCAGCACGGCCAGGGCGGCTGGATTGCCCGTTGTCAACTCGCGATGGTGCGCCTCACCGTCCCCTCGATCTGCTGCGTGATCGGGGAAGGAGGCTCCGGCGGAGCTGTCGCCATCGCCGTTGCAGACCGTGTCCTCATGCAGGAGAACGCCATTTACTCGGTCATCTCTCCCGAGGGGTGCGCCGCGATCCTCTGGCGTGACGCGAGCGAGGCAAAGAAGGCTGCCGCGGCCTTCAAGCCCGACGCCCGACACTGCCTCGATCTCGGGGTGATCGACGGGATCGTGGCCGAGCCCGAAGGCGGGGCCCAGCTCGACTTCGACGCGGCCGCAGCGCTTCTCGGGGACGGGCTTGCGGCGGCGCTCGACCCGATCGCCGACCTGGACGCGGACGAGCGCCGCCGCGCTCGTCGCGCACGCTTCCGCGCGATGGGCGTGTTCGCCAGCTAGAGCCGCTCGACCCCGTTTCCACATCATCCACAGCCTTTTCCGCAGGGGGCTCGCGTATTTCACCCCGGCTGCGTCGAAAAGGGCAGAAATCGGCGGATTCCAAGATCGTCGCCTGTGGAGCAAAGCCGCCTGAACGGACTCGAGGCCGGTGTTCGCCGGCCTCGAGTGCCAACCCCCCTGGTCGGCAGAATCGTGCTCGACGATCATTCCGCGTTTCACGCGACGCGAAACGCGAGCATGCTTAGGGGCGATCCATGGCCCGCCTGGACGAGTACGAGCGCAAGCGCCACCGCGAGCAGACCCCTGAGCCGTTCGGCGGGCGCTCGCGCCGGAAGGCGCCGATCTTCGTCGTCCAGCGTCACGACGCGCGACGACTCCACTACGACTTCCGCCTGGAGCGAAATGGCGCGCTTGCGAGCTGGGCCGTTCCGAAGGGGATCCCACTCGAGCCGGGCGAGCGGCATCTTGCAGTCCACGTGGAGGACCACCCGCTCGAGTACGCCACGTTCGAGGGCGAGATCCCCAAGGGCCAGTACGGCGCCGGAAGCGTCGAGCTCTGGGACACGGGCACGTACGAGCTGGTCGAGGAGAAACGGGACGGTGGCCTGACTGTCCGCCTTGCGGGCAAGCGCCTCGACGGGGTGTGGACGCTCGTGCCCGCCAAGCTCGACCGCGACCCGAAGAACTGGCTCATCATCAAGAAGCGCGATCAAGGAACCGAGCAGCGCGGCGAGCGGGCCGGATACGCGCCGATGCTCGCGACTCTCGCCGAAAAGCTGCCGGCCGGGGCGGGCTGGCTCTTCGAGGTGAAGTGGGACGGCTACCGCACGCTCGCCACGGTGCGGACGAGCGAGGTCGAGCTGACGAGCCGCCGAGGCAACTCACTGACGGAGCGATTCGGCTCCGTGGCCAAGGCGCTGCCGGGTGCGCTTCGAACGCCTCACTGCGTCCTCGACGGCGAAGTCTGTGCGCTCGATCTCGAGGGGCGGACAAGCTTCTCCGAGATGCAGCAAGGCTCGGGAACGCTTGTCTTCTACCTCTTCGACGTGCTCGAGATCGACGGGCGCCCGGTGATCGACTTGCCCTTCCGCGAGCGGCGCGAGCGCCTGACCGGGATCCTCGAGCCGGGCCATCCGCTCGTTCGACTCTCTGACACGTTCGACGACGGGGAGGCGCTGCTCGAGGTGACGGAGGAGCAGGGGCTCGAGGGCGTCGTCGCCAAGCGCTCCGACTCCGTCTACCAGCCCGGCAAGCGGACGCGCGACTGGCTGAAGGTGAAGTCGCATGGCAAGCAGGAGTTCCTGATCGCCGGCTACACGAAGGGAAAAGGGCGGCGCTCGAGCTCCCTCGGCGCGCTCGTCCTCGCCTATCGCCGCGGCGACGAGCTCGTCTGGGCTGGGAATTGCGGCACCGGGTTCACCGAGGAGGAGATCGAGCGGCTCCTGCGCAAGCTGCGCCCGCTCGAGTGTGCGACGCCGACGCTCGACCCCGTTCCCAAGATGGCGAAGGTGCGGAAGGGCGACGTCGCCTGGGTGGCGCCCAGGCTCGTCTGCGAGGTCGAGTTCGTCGAGTGGACGCGCGACGGGAAGCTGCGCGCGCCGTCGTATCAGGGCCTTCGCGAGGACAAGCCGCCTGACGAGGTGCGGCGCGAACGGCCGCTCGAGACCGAGCTCAAGCGCGGCCGGCGTGAACTGAAGCTGACGAACACCGACAAGGTCTTCTGGCCCGACGAGGGGATCACGAAGGGCGACCTCCTCTCCTTCTACCGCGAGATCGCACCGGTCCTGGTTCCGCACGTCAAGAACCGGCCGTTCACGATGAAGCGCTACCCCGACGGGATCGCGGGCGGCCACTTCTTCCAGAAGAACGCCCCCGAGCACATGCCCGACTGGATCCCGACTCGCGAGTACATCTCGACCTCGCGCGAGAGCCGGCAAAAGCGGAAGATCGCCTACCCGCTCGTGAACGACGAGCTCGCCCTCCTCTGGATGGTGAACATGGGCTGTATCGACCTGAACTGCTGGTACTCGCGGATCGACAGGCCCGACCGTCCCGACTTCGTCCTCTTCGACCTCGACCCCTCACCGGACGTCGGCTTCCGCGAGACCGTCCAGGTGGCGCTCCTCGTGAAGGAGCTCCTCGACGCGCTCGGGCTTACGAGCGTCCCCAAGACGAGCGGCTCTGACGGGATCCACGTGCTCTTGCCGATCGCGCGCCGCCACACCTACGCGGACACGCGGGAGTTCGCCGAGATCGTCGCGGGCGCTCTCGCCCGCGCCCATCCGAAGCTCGTGACGACCGAATGGTCGAAGGCGAAGCGCCGCGGCGTGCTCATCGACGCGAATCAGAACGGCGAAGGGAAGACGATCGCGTCGGTCTACTCGGTTCGCCCGCAGGCCGGCGCGCCCGTTTCGACCCCGCTTCGCTGGGACGAGGTGACCGAGGACATCGACCCGCAGGACTTCACCATGGAGGTCGTCCTCCAGCGCGTCGCGCGCCACGGCGACCTTTTCGAGCCGGTGCTGCACGGCCGTCAATCGCTTACGGCGGCGCTCGACGCACTCGAGAGCTAGGGCATGGTCGCAGGCTCGAGCCGGCCCGCTCGTGCCTTTCGGAGGGCGTAGCCTCCGAGAGCCCCGAGGCCGGCCGCTGGGATGGCGAGCAACGCGCCCTCGTTGACGACCTGGCGGAGGACGAGCCAGAAGAAGGCCGAGTCGATCGTGCCGCCGAAGGCGAGGTTCAGGCCAAGGATCGCGGCCGTCGCCAGGCAGCCGGTCAGGAAGGCGGCGACAACGAGCGCCGGGAGGTAGAGGAGCCGACCGTGCCCCGGGCCCTGCGCGCCGATCCAGAGCGTCGCTGCAGAGACGATCCAGCGGGCGAGCAGGGTGAGCCCGACCACCACGACGGTCGCCC
>JACCXC010000154.1 GCA_013697275.1 Actinomycetota bacterium
CCGTTCGGCTCTCGCCGCCGCCCTCGCCACGCGGCTCGTTCCCACGCTCGAGCGCGACGCGGCCGGCCTGCGCGACGCCGTGCGCGGCCGGGGAATCGAGGTGGCCGGGGTTCGAGGCCACGCGCGGCTCCTCTCCCCGCTCGTCGCCGGGTCGCTGGAACGAGCCCTGAACCTGGCGGAGGCGATGGAGGCGCGCGGATTCGGGCGCCCAGGACGCACGCGGGCACCGTCGCCGCCCTGGGGCGCGCGTGAGCGAGCGGCAGTCGCCCTGGCGGCCGCGCTCGTCGTCACGGGGGCGCTGTGGCTCTAGCGTCCATCGACCGCTTGACCTTCGCGTACCCGGGCGCGGGCGCGCCCGCTCTCCGTGACGTGTCGCTCACCCTGGAGGCCGGCGAGGTCGTAGCGCTCCTCGGCCCGTCAGGCTCGGGAAAATCGACCTTCCTGCGGGCGCTCGCCGGGCTCGTGCCGCACTTCCACGGCGGCCGCTTCTCGGGCCGGGTGGAGATCGCCGGCCGGGACACCCGGCGCACGCGCCCCGCGGAGCTCGCAGGCACCGTCGCGACCGTCTTCCAGGATCCCGAGGATCAGGTCGTCATGGCGCTCGCTGCGAATGAGGTCGCATTCGGCCTCGAAAGCCTTGGGACGCCCCCGGCCGAGATCTGGCCACGCGTCGAGAAAGCTCTGGGCGTGATGGACGCCGTCCACTTGCGCGAGCGGCGGACCGCCGAGCTCTCGGGAGGCGAGCTGCAGCGAATCTGCCTCGCATCAGCACTCGCCGTTCGGCCCCCGCTCCTCCTACTCGACGAGCCGACGTCGCAGCTCGACCCTTCCGGGGCCGAGCTTCTCCTTGCGGAGGCAGAACGGGGGGGCGCCGCCGTCGTGCTCTCCGAGCAGCGGCCCGAGTGCGCGCTTAGCGTCGCCGACCGGGTTCTCTTCTTCGAGGAGGGGGCGCTCCTGCTCGACGCTGGTGTGGATGCGGCGCGCTCGTGGCTCGCCGCGAACCGGCCCGCGTACCTTCCCGGCGACGGCGGCGGAGATGCTCCTGGCGCGGCCACGGGCAAGCCCGTCCTCGTTGTCCGTGAGTTGGGGTTCGCCTACCAGTCCGGTGTGCCCGTCCTCGATGCCGTCGATCTGACGGTTCGGCGAGGGGAGGTGGTCGTCCTCGAAGGCCCGAACGGCTCCGGGAAGACGACGCTCGCGAAGATCGCCGCGGGTCTGCTCGCGCCGGGCGCGGGAAGCGTTGAGCGCGCCGGCCGCGCTGGGCTCCTCCTGCAGGATCCGGGCCGCTACCTCATCCGCGAAACGGCACTCGACGAGGTCGCGCTCGCGGTCGGCGGGGACGTGCTGCGAGCGCGGCAGGCGCTCGACCGCGTCGGTCTAGGGTGGGCGGCGGGGCGCCACCCCCGCGACCTGTCGAGCGGCGAGCGTGAGCGCCTCGGGTTGGCGGCCGTCTCCGTGGCCGGGCCCGACCTTCTCATCCTCGACGAGCCGACGAGGGGGGTCGATCCCGAGCGGAAGGCGGAGCTCGCCGAGTGGCTCCTCGCGTACGCACGCGCAGGGCACGGAGTGCTCGTGGCGACGCACAATCGCGCATTCCCCGCTCACCGGCGGGTCTCGCTCGCGCGGGAGCTGGCCCTTGCGCTCTAGGGCGTTCTTCGCGGCCGCCGGCCTCGCGCTCGCCGCGGCTGCATGGGCGGCGCTCGACCCCGGCCGCGGCGGCCTCGCAGTCCTCCTCGCGGCCTTCGCCGTCCTTGCCGCGGGGGCGGCTTGGCTAGAGGACTCGCCCGGATCGGTGCGCGACCTGACCCTGGTCGCCACGCTCGGCGGGCTTGCGGCCGCGGGTCGCGTCCTCTTCGCGCCCGTGCCGAACGTGCAGCCCGTCACGGTGATCGTCGTCGCGTCGGGGGTCGCCCTCGGGCCGCGTCGCGGCTTCGCGGTCGGCGCGCTCGCCGCGCTCGCCTCGAACTTCTTCCTCGGCCAGGGCACGTACACGCCCTGGCAGATGCTCGCCTGGGGGCTCTGCGGCGTCGCCGGGGGCCTCGCAAGGCCTCTCCTGCACCGGCGCGTGGCGTTCGCGCTCTTCTGCGGCGCGCTCGGGTTCCTCTACGGGTTGCCCATGGACCTCTGGACGTGGTACGCGTTCCTTCAGGATGTGCCGCTAGGGGTCGTGCTCGCCAGCGGGGTCGCCTTCAACGTCGCCCACGCGATCGGGAACGTCCTGATTGCCCTGGCAGCCGGCCCCGAGCTTCGACGGGTGCTGGAGCGATACGATCGCCGTCTCAGAACGGAGGTCGCATGGGCGTAAGGATCCTCGCGGTCACATTGCTCGCGCTCACGCTCGCTACCCCGGCCACGGCGGGGGTGTCGAACGGTGCGACCTACCTCCGCTCGCAGCAGAACGCCGACGGCGGGTTCGGCGAGCCCGGGGAGGCCTCGGACGTGAACCTGACCGCGTGGGCCTCCCTCGGTCTCCTGGCCGCAGGGCGCGAGCCGAGACGCCCGGCCGCAGCCGCCGACTACCTGGTCGGACGCGACGACTCGGATGTGACCGACCTCGCGCTTCGCGTCCTCGCGCTTGACGCCTACGGGCGCGGCGTTGGACTCCTGGCCGACCGGCTCGCCGGTAATCGCCGCTCGAACGGTCGAATCGGGTCGACGATCAACTCCACAATCTGGAGCGTGCTCGCCCTGCGCGCGGCCGGGCGACCGGCTGGCGGGACGACCGTGAGTTACCTGCTTGGCCGCCAGCGCTCGAGCGGCGGGTGGGGCTGGGCCCCGGGCGGGGCCGCGGACTCGAACGACACGGCGGCAGCCGTTCAGGCGCTTCGGGCCGCTCGCGTCTCGGCCGGCTCGCGGGCGATCCGGCGGGGGCTGGCCTTCCTGCGCCGCCTGCAGAACGCGGACGGCGGCTTCGAGCTGACGAGCGGACGCGGCTCCGATGCGCAGTCGACCGCCTGGGCGATCCAGGCGTTTGCGGCGGCGGGCCAGCCGGCTGGAGGGGCGGCCTTCCGCTACCTCGGCCGCCTGCAACGGGCGAACGGGAGCTTTCGCTACAGCGCCGCCTACGGGGTCACCCCCGTGTGGGTCACCGCCCAGGTGCTTCCGGCCCTCGCTCGCAGGCCGTTCCCGCTTCCCTGACCGAGACTAGGCTGGCCGCATGAGCAGGAGCGCGGTCGTCCTCACGGTCGGGAACGAGATCGTCTCCGGCGACACGGAGAACACGAACGCGTCCTGGATCGCCCGCCGGCTGGCGCAGCTCGGCGTCTCGGTGCGGCTCATGGCCGCCGTCCGCGACGACGTCGACGAGATCGCTGTGTTCCTCCGCGCCGAGCGCCCGCGGGCGGACTTCCTGTTCGTGACCGGCGGGCTCGGCGGCACCCCGGACGACATCACCCGCGAGGCCGTCGCGGCCGGCTTCGGCGTCCCCTGCGAGGAGATCGGCGCGCTCGCCGATGAACTCCGCGCGCGCTTCGGCCCGCGCGGCCTGGGCGAGTATGCAGCCCGCTGGGCCCGCGTCCCGCGAGGCTCGCGGCCGCTCGCGAACCCGCTCGGGGGCGCTCCGGGCTTCGCCGTCGAGAACGTGTACGTCCTGCCGGGGCTCCCCAGCGAGATGGAGGCCATGTTCGATGCGATCGCGGATGAGTTCCGCGGGTCGCCGATCGCGTGCTGGCGTCGCACGTACCGGACGACGGAGGGGGCCATCGTCGCCGTCCTGCAGGAGGCAACGAGCGGAAATCCCGCGGTTTCGGTCGGGAGCTACCCGCGCTTCGGCCCCGCCGGCCCGGAGGTCGAAGTAGTGCTGAAGTCAGCCGACACTGCAGCCTTGGCGCAGGCGAGCGCGTGGGTGGAAGAGGCACTCGGCAACCTGGCCTCCGCGGACGGCGGAGAGAGGGCGGCGAGCGTCTAGCATCGGGCGCGTGGCCGTCGCGTCGCCCGAGCAGTACCTCGCAGACCTGAACCCGGCCCAGCGGGAGGCGGTCCTCGCCACCGAAGGGCCCGTGCTCGTCATCGCGGGAGCCGGCTCGGGCAAGACGCGCGTCCTCACGCACCGGATCGTCCACCTGATCCGCGCGGCAGGCGTCAAGCCGAACGAGATCCTCGCAATTACGTTCACGAACAAGTCGGCCGCTGAGATGAAGCGGCGTCTCGAGGGTCTGGTGGGCGGCGTCGCCCGGACGATGTGGGTCATGACCTTCCACGCAGCCTGCGGGCGGATCCTTCGGCGCGAGGCGCCACGGCTCGGTCTGAAGTCGAACTTCACGATCTACGACCAGGCCGACCAGGTGCGACTCGTGAAGCACTGCCTGGAGGAACTCGAGCGCGACCCGAAGCGCTTCGTCCCACGCGGCATCCACACGCAGATCTCGATGGCAAAGAACCAGCTCGTTTCGCCCGCCGACTATCGCGAGCGGGTCGCCTCCTTCTACGACCAGACCGTCGCCGACGTGTACGAGCTCTACCAGCGCCGGCTCTTCTCCTCGAACGCGGCCGACTTCGACGACCTGCTGATGCTGACGGTCGAGGTGCTCGAGCGCTTCCCCGAGGCGGCCGAACGCTGGGGGAAGGCGTTCCGCTATGTCCTCGTGGACGAGTACCAGGACACGAATCACGCCCAGTACCGACTGCTGCAGCTCGTCGCGGCGAAGCACCGGAACGTCTTCGCGGTCGGCGATCCTGACCAGTCCATCTACGCCTTCCGTGGAGCCGACATCCGGAACGTGCTCGAGTTCGAGCGCGACTTCCCCGGCGCGCTCGTGATCCCGCTCGAGCAGAACTACCGTTCGACGAATCGCATCCTCCGGGCCGCGAACCACGTGATCGCACACAACCGGGAGCGCAAGCCGAAGAACCTCTGGAGCGAGATCGGGGAGGGTGAGCCGGCCCGCGTCCTCGAGGTCGAGGACGAGCACTCCGAGGCCCGGTTCGTCGCCGCGGAGATCGCTTCCCTCTTCGAGGACGGCCACGCGGGCGCCGAGATCGCGGTCTTCTACCGGACGAACGCTCAGTCGCGGGTTCTGGAGGACGTGCTCGTCCGCCAGGAGGTGCCGTACCAGGTGATCGGCGGCCCGCGCTTCTACGAGCGGGCCGAGGTGAAGGACGCGGTCGCCTACCTGCAGGTGCTCGACAACCCCGCCGACGCGGTCTCGCTCGGCCGGATCGCCAACCGGCCGAAGCGCGGGATTGGGGATGCAACGCTCGCGCGCCTCGCGGCCTTCGCCGACGCGCAGGGGATCTCGCTCTCGGAGGCAGTCGAGCGCGCCGAGGAGGCTGGTCTCGGGACTGCGGCGATCCGCGCTGTCGGCAAGCTCCACTCGCTGCTTGGCGGGCTCAGGGCGGCCGCGCCGGAGCTGTCAGTGCCCGACCTCGTCGAGCGTGTGCTGGCAGACAGCGGCTACCTCGAGGCCCTCGAGGCCGAGCGAACGATCGAGGCCCAGGGCCGAACCGAGAACCTGCTCGAGCTCGTCGGCGTCGCCCGCGAGTACCAGGAGACGGCCGACGAGCCCACCCTCTCCGAGTTCCTTCAGCAGATCTCGCTCTTCTCCGACCAGGATCAGCTGGCGGAGGAGGGGGGTCGCGTCACCCTGATGACTCTCCACAACGCGAAGGGCCTCGAGTTCCGCGCGGTCTTCCTGATCGGGATGGAGGAGGGCGTCTTCCCGCATGCGCGCTCGCTCGAGGAACAGGCCCTCGAGGAGGAGCGGCGCCTCTGCTACGTAGGGCTCACCCGGGCGCAGGAGCGCCTGACCCTGACGCACGCGGCCGCCCGCTCGCTCTGGGGCTCCCGCAACTACAACCTTCCGAGCCGCTTCCTCGACGAGCTGCCACAGGACGAGATCGAGCGCGACCGCCTGCGGCCGAGCTCCTGGTCGGGCTACGGCTCGCCGACAGTCTCCGTGCGCACGGAGCAAGACATTCCCGACCTCTCGACTGGTGACTCGGTGCGCCACTCGACGCTCGGCGAGGGCGTCGTGACTCGCATCGAGTCGGACGGCACCGTGACTGTCCGCTTTGCCGACGACGGAGCGGAGCGGCGCCTGATGCTCGAGTACGCGCCGCTCGAGCGACTCGCCGGCTGACGGATTTACCCGCCGCTTACACCCTGCGCGCACGATCGGCCCGAGCGTGCGGCACAATGAAGTGTGGTGAAGAGGGTCGTTCTCGCACTCGGGGTCCTGGTCTCGCTCGCAGTCGTTCCTACGACGGCGCAGGGCGCGAACATCCACTACTGGATCGGCGCAGTGCCGACCGAGTGGAACGTCGTGCCGAGCGGACGCGACCCGGTCACAGGCAACACGTTCCTCCCGACCCAGACGACGATGAACACGGTCGTCTACAAGCGCTTCACTCGGAACTGGGGCCAGCTCATGCCGAACCGCTTCTGGGTCGGTGACAACGACGGCATTCCGGGCCCCACGATCCGCGCGCGGGAGGGGGACACCGTCTTCGTCCACTTCAGGAACATGGACACGATGTTCGGGCAGTCGCACTCGATGCACTTCCACGGCTTCCATTACGACTTTTCCTCCGACGGCGCCTTCGTCCCCGGAGTGACGGGCGTCGCCGCGAACGTCCCGGTTGGCCGGAACGTCACTTACCGCCTGCGGGCGCGGCGCGGCTCGGTCGGCGTCTGGCCCTACCACACGCACTCGCCCTCGATGCACATGCCCGAGTCGAAGACCCTCTACGGGATGATCGTCATCCGCGGCAGGAACGAGCGGAAGCCGGTGCGCGAGAACATCGTCGTCTTCTCGGAGCATCTGGGGTTCCAGACGATCAACGGGCGCGCGTTCATCGGCAACACGCCGACCTTCCGCAGCCGCGTCGGCGAGCGCGTCCAGTGGAACGTGATGGCGATCGGCGACTCGCACCACACCTACCACCTGCACGGGCACCGCTGGCGCTACGCGAATCAGAACATCGACACGCGGAACGTCGGCCCGGCCGAGTCCTGGAAGTTCCGGATCACCGAGGACGAGCCGGGGACGTGGCTCTACCACTGCCACGTGAATTTCCACATGGACGCTGGGATGGTCGGGCTCTACCAGGTGGCCGGGCGCTCAGTTAGCGGCACCTCGGGCGGGTTCGAAGGCCTACTCGCGGGCCGGCCCTGAGAAAGCTTCTCGCCCTGCTCGCGGTCGGCGTGCTCGCCGGGCCGTCCACCGCCCTTGCGGCGAACCGGAACGTCACGATTGCCGGCTCACAGTTCTCGCCCGGACGAACGATCACGATCGCCGGGGACACAGTCAGGTGGGAGAACCGCGACTTCACGCCGCACAACGTGACCCACGACTTGTTCTCCTCGGGGAGCCTGTCACGACTGGAGACGTTCGAGCACGACTTTCACGCCGCGGGCGTTTTCGACTATCACTGCACGATTCACTTCGGGATGCGGGGGAGCGTCGAGGTGTACGACGTGTACCTCGCGCCACCGCCTGGTTCGATTCTGTTCGGCAAGGCAGTCGTCCTGCGCGGCCTCGCACGTCAAGCAAGCGAAGTCATCGTTCAACGCGTCGCCGACGGCTCCACCATCGGAACCGCTACGGCCGGTTCGGAGGGCAGCTTCGCCGTCTCCCTCGCCGGGTCGGGGCCGTCCTTCCAGGTGCGCGCTGTCGAAGGCGCCTATGTCAGCCGGGCCGTAAAGATCCTCATTCGCCCAAAGCTGACGATCACGGCTCGTCGCGTCGGTAGCAGGCACCTCGTCACAGTCACCGCTACGCCGCGCCAGGCAGGGGCGAAGGTCGCGATCGAGCGCTCGACCGGTCTCGGCT
>JACCXC010000175.1 GCA_013697275.1 Actinomycetota bacterium
TACTCGCACCTCTTCGACCAGGCCGAGCACGGGCAGCGTGCGAGCGCGGCGCTAGAGGCCCAGTTCGAGACCGTTCTCCGCCGCGCTTAGATAACCGAGAGGGTGCGCTTCCGCTCGTACGGCACGCCGTTTGCGATGCCGCGAACCGTCGCCTCGGTCATGGACGGTCCGCCGAGCTAGACGTGGAGACGAATCCGCTGCTCGTCACCCGGCTCCAGGACGGGAATCGGGTAGGTCTGTAGCTCCTCAGTCAGCAGACTCCAGTTCTGAACGTCGTCAGAAAAGAGGCACTCGACCTGTTCGACCGGTGTGTCGCCGTCGTTTTCGATTAGGAGCCGGTAGCGCCCTTCGCCAACATGCAGCACGCGCGCGTTAAGCGACGTTCTGTCTAGCGGAGGCGGGTCGGAACGAAACTCGTGCTGATCCGTCCCGGCGTCGCGCGTGACCTCCCACGAGCCTCGTTCGTCTTTGAACCGAACCCAGAACTTGAACGCTCGCTGAGCGACGCTTTCGTGCACCTCGCGAAACATCACAGGCGGGACTTCGACGTCTTTGACGTGCGCCGTGCTGTGCGGAGGAATGACGGAGGCGGACCAGTCGAACCGGTAGCCGCCCTCGGAACGCTCCCGCGGTCGAACGCCCGTCGTCACGTCCATCAGGGCACGTCGCCGTCGTTCCTGATGTCGTAGAGCGGCCGGATGGCGGCGAGCCGACGATGTGGTGCGCCTTCGTCCTGCGTGAGCGGCGTGTGCGCCGCAATCTGACCGAGTGTCACCGCTGGCGGGACAACCGGCCGCTCCGGTGATGCCTCGCGCTCAGGTCGCGGCGCGCCCCGCAGCCTTTCCCCAAGCCAACCCCAGAACCCATAAACCTGTCCGACGAATGTGAAGACCAAGACGAGCACGCCGAGGACGTAGAGCAGGGCGTATCCGCTGGTGAAGTCGAACCCAAGAAGCACGCCTGCGAGCCCATGCGCTGCAAAGCGCTTGCAAAGCAGCGGCGGCGAACGGCGGCGAATCCGAGGCGCTAGCGACCGACCAAAAGCCGCTTCGTTGCTCCGTTTCGTCACCCGAGGCGACTAGCGGCGAACCGTCCCGCACCCTTCACACGCGGGAGGTCCCTGGTTCGATCCCAGGTGCGCCCATCCAGCGAAACTCCTGCATTTCGGGAGTGTGCGGCTCGATCCAGTTGGCGCTGTCGAGAAGGGAGACTGACGCGATGGAAAGCTCGTGGAAAGCTCGCGTCGTGAATCCGAGCAAGCGCAGCCGGCCGCTCGCCCGCGCGCGCGGACGGACCCGCACGGCTTAGCGCGGCGGACGACTCCCGCGTGGTCGCGACGCTGATAGACCCATCTTCGCGTTCAGCTGACGCTGGTCGCTCGGCGCCCCTCGCGCGCCGGCCGCGAATCGACCGGGTGGGGGTCTGACGAGCGCACGCACCTGTGACACCTGCGGGCACGGCTGCGATCCGACACGCGCGCGCCGGCTTGTCAAAGAGCGCGCGCACACCGTGGCGCGCCCTGTGTCACAGGCGGCACGATGGTCATGGGTGGCTAGCGCGCGAGCGCCGCCCATCTCCTGCGGAACTTCAGAAAGTACGCCCGCGGGGCGATCCAGGAGAGTCGTTCGGATCTCTTCTGGCTCGCCGTCGGTCAGCACCATCGTCTTCCAACCAGTTTTCTCGACTGGACGTTCTTAGCGAGTCGAGGAGTCGGAGAGCCGGATCGCGACCCGTCCCGGCGAGATGGTCGTAGTAACGCCGCTTTCCCGCCACCACTCGGCTGCGTTACGGGAGGCGAGGCACGGCTGCACGTCTCGGCGCGGGAGCGCCGTTCGGCGAACGGGAAGAGGATGACCGAGAGGAGCCCGGCCGCCAGCGCGATCGCCCGCGTCTGGCCGTTGACCGAGCGCCGTCTTCGCCGTAGGATCGGGCCGGACCGGAGAGGAGACGGAAATGGGTGAGGCCCGGCAGGTCATGGACCGCGTCACGGAAGCGGCGTTCGCGGAGGATCAGGAAGCGCTGAAGAAGCTGTACGCCGCGGATGCTGTCGCCGAGACGCCCGACCAGGGGACGGTCAGCGGGCCGGAAGCTATCGCTGCATGGTTCGGGCAGTTTGCCGCTGCATTTCCAGACGCATCTTGGGAGTCGGCTCACAAGCACGAATCCGGGAACGTCGCTATCGACGAGGGGTACCTAGTCGGAACACATACGGGGCCGTTGCCGATGCCGGATGGTCAAAGCATCCCGCCGACGGGAAAGAGCGTGCGGGTGCGCGGTTGCGATGCTGCGACGGTGGAGGACGGGCGGGTGAAGAGCCACCGATTCTACTTCGACCAGATGGAACTATTGGGTCAGCTCGGGCTCGCGCCCGAGGCGTAGCCGTTTCAGGCTCCACCGGATCTCGACGAGGCGGCGTCTGTCTACCGGTCGTTCTCGTCACGCCGGCGAGCATGAGGACGCGGTGCGAACTCAGCCCGACTACGCGCGGTCCACGCTCGGGTTACGTCTCGCCGTCAGATTCCCTTGGTTTGCGAGGTTTGGTGTCCTCGGCGACCCGCTCATGCCCGCGTCACCCTCCGCGGAACCTGAATGGTAAGGAGGGGGTCGACGGTTCGAGTCCGTCAGAGGGCTTCGAAAAGTACCGGCAAATTGGTGCTTTGTTGTTGTCTGTTCGTAAAACACGCGGACACATTTCGGACACACGTCTGGTACGCATCGCATCCTGAACCCAATCCGGCAGCAGCAACGGCTCGATCCCGGCGGCGTCCAGGGCCGAAGCTATCTGCGCGAACTAGACCGCACCGCGTACTCGGAGCCGATCGCCGCCGATGAGGACGCGGTCGCGCGCCTTCGCTGGGCGGGCGCCCCGTGAGCGGGCTCCCCGGCTGGGAGGCGACCGAGCGGGTGCTCGAATCAGGCGGCTTCGAATCGCGTCAGCGTGTGCTGCTGCCGGAGCCGGCCGTCGAGCCGTCCGAGTCCGGCGCTCGCTGGCTCGGGGTCACCTACTGGCAGGCGGTCGACGGCTTTACCCGTAGCAGCGTCCGCGCGACTTGGCGCGAAGAGGGGGGCAGGCTCCGGCTGCTCGGCGGCGCGACCCTGCTCAAGTTCGGCCCCCCGGGACTGCAGTACGGAGATGAGGCCGTCTCGTGTCGTTACGCCATCGAGGGCGGGCTGCTGGCGCTGCGAGCCGGCGGCTCGGTCACCCTTGCGCAACGCGCCGAGGGGGAGCAGCACGAGATCAGCGTGACGGTCGAGGAGTATCTTCCGCGGCTTGCGGCGCGAGCCGGCGCGCCCTGGTGGGCAGGCACGGTCTACGCGAAGGGACAAAGTCCGTTCCACGCCGCCGTCAGTCGGCGCTATTTCCAACTCCTCGTCCAGGGACGCGGCGCGTGAGGGTCACCGTCTTCGGGGCTACGGGGGTCGTCGGGCAGGCGCTGCTACCGCTGCTCGCGGAGAAGCACGAAGTCGTCGCCGTGTCGCGTGGCGCACGCGACCCCGACGTTGGGATCCGTTGGGTCGAAGCCGACGTCGCCTCTGGTGAGGGCGTGGGTGATGCACTTGAGGGAGCGGCGGTCGCCTACTACCTCGTCCACTCGTTAGGCGCGCGCGACTTCGAGAGGCGGGATCGCGAGGCGGCCGGGAACGTCGCACGGGAGGCGGCTCGCGCGGGAATCGAGCAGATCGTCTACCTCGGCGGCCTCGGCGGAGACGACCGTGATGCCTCGCCGCACCTGCGCAGCCGCCGCGAGACCGGCGCGCACCTCGCCTCGCACGGGGTGCCGGTGACGACGCTGCGTGCCGCGATGGTGGTCGGCAAGGGCAGTGCGGCGTTCGAGACGATACTCGGCCTCGTCCGGAGGCTGCCGGTGATGATCACGCCGAACTGGGTGTCCACGCCGACGCAGCCGATCGCGCTCACGGACGTCGTGCGATATCTGGCGGGGGTCGCCGGCAACGACGCGGCGATCGGCCAGCCGTTCGACGTCGGTGGGCCCGAGGTGATGACCTACAGGCAGATGATCGAGCGTATTGCGGCGCTGCTCGGCAAGCGGCCCCGAATCATCGAGGTGCCTGTACTCACACCGGCGCTGTCGGCGCTGTGGCTCGAACTCGTCACCCCCGTGAACGCCTTAGTGGCCCGCCCTCTGGTCGAGGGACTGCGCAACCCAACCGTCGCGCGCGAGGAACGGCTGCGGAAGCTGCTCCCCTTCGAGCTCACCTCGTTCGACGAAGCTGCTCGGCACGCGTTCGACGCATGAGCTGGGGGAAAAGCGGGTGGGGCGACCGGGCACACACACCGAGCTACCGACGAGCAGACAAGAACGGGCCCGGTCCGGGTCTCGTGATGCGAACGTCAGCCCAACCAAGCGCGTCCAAACCCGTCCAGACGGGGCCCTCCATCGGTGTTGCGGCGACCTTCTGCTCGAGAAGCCGCCGGGAGAGTTCTGGAGCGTCGAGTCCGCACACTTGGGCGTCGATGAGGTCCGATCAGCCGCCATGCGCCGGGACGAGGGGTAACCCGTCGCACTCCGGACGACCTCCTCATGCCGTCGAATGTGGCGGAATGTCAGTGTCGTAGTTCTCGAGCCTTAGTACCTGGGGGTCGGACCCCGCCGCCTCTGCCACACGGTCGATGCCGAAGCCCGGGATGCCGTCCAGCCGCCGCCCCATGCGGCGATCATCCTCCGAACGGGCCGTGCCTGCCAAGTTCACTGTGCTCGACCGGACGCCTACGGGCGGCGTGCCACGGCGAGGAGCGAGCCACCGGCGGGGAGCGAGACCCCCGCTCGAATCAGCGCCAGCTCGACCGCGAGGGTCTTCTCGAAGGCGGCGTCGACGAGGCGAGGAAGGCTGAGCTCTCGAAGCGAGTCGACGTCTCTCGAGCCCGCTCGACGCGACAGGCGGGAGGCGGCCATGATCGGCAGGAGGACGGAGACGAAAGAGGTCACGCGCTCCACCGAGAGCCCTGCCCGCGTGAGTTTTTCGACCAGCTCGTTCCGGGAGTAGCGGCGCCGATGGGCGCCCGCATCGTCTTCCGCGCTCCGGAGCCAGCCATGCTGAGGAACCGTGACGAGCACTCCGCCGCCCGGCCTGGCCGCCCGGGTCATCTCGGACAGCACCTCGCTGTCCTCGTCGACGTGCTCGAGGACGTCGAAGGCTCCGACGACGTCGAACTCCCGGTCGAACGGAAGCCGCCGGGCGTCGAACTGGTACAGGGCGGCGCGCGGGGCCCGCTCGCGCGCGAAGCCGAGTCCGGCGGTCAACAGGTCGCCTCCGGCCAGCGCCATCTCGCGAGAGGTTCGCGCGATGCCGGCGAGCACGAACCCGGTTCCGCATCCGACCTCGAGGAAGCTCCGAGCCAACGGGAAGTACCGGCGGAGCGCCCAGACGATCAGCCGGTTGCGACCGCGAAACCAGAAGCTGCCCGCCTCTCGCGCCGCGAGCGCCGGAAACCAGCGGGAGTCAAACGCCTCACGGCTCGCAGCGAGCACGGGCGCGAACGAGAGGAACTCGCCTTCCCGCGGCGATCCGCCGCACCCCGGGCATGTCCAGTCGTGCGCCTCGAAGCTTCGCCCGCAGGCGAGGCAGCGCTTCAAATCGCGAGCGAGGCCGCCGCCTCCTCGAGGACGTCCGACACCGCTTCCACCACGCGCTCGACGTCCGTTTCCGTCATGCCGACCCAGAGCGGCAGGCGAACCAACCGATCGCTCGCCGACTGCGTGACCCGCAGGTCTCCGTGCGCGCGGCCGTACCTCTGTCCGGCCGGGGACGAGTGCAGGGGCACGTAATGGAAGACGGCATTCACGCCCCGTCGCTCGAGCCCGCCGATCAAAGCGTTTCGGGCCTCCAGGCTCTCGACGAGCACGTAGTAGATGTGGCCCTGGTGCTGGCGGTCTTTCGGCACCGTGGGTCGCCGGAGAACCCCGCGGGCCTCGAGCGGCGCGAGGGCCTCGTGGTAGCGCCGCCAAATCTGCATTCGCTCGCGCGAGATCCGCTCCGACGCCTCGAGCTGCACCCACAGGTACGCCGCGTTGACCTCGCTGGGCGCGTAGGACGAGCCGAGGTCACTCCACGTGTACTTGTCCACCTCCCCGCGCAGGAACCGGCTGCGGTCTGTCCCCTTCTCGTGGGCGACCTCCGCGCGGCCCACCCACGCCGGGTCACGAACCAGGAGGACCCCGCCCTCCCCGCAGTGCACGTTCTTCGTCTCGTGGAAGCTCAGGATGCCGAGATCCCCGATGCTTCCGAGCGGCCGCCCCCTGTAGGTCGCCCTGAGAGAATGGGAGGCATCCTCGATCACAAGCGCGCCGTGTCGCCCGGCGACGTCCATGACAGCGTGCATCTCGCAGCCGACGCCCGCGTAGTGCACGGGCACGACTGCCTTCGTACGCGGCGTGATCGCGTCCTCGATCAGCGTCTCGTCGAGGTTCAGGGTGTCCGAGCGGATGTCGACGAACACGGGGACGGCCCCCCGGAGCACGAAGGCGTTCGCGGTCGAGACGAAGGTGAACGAGGGCATGATCACCTCGTCGCCCGGCCCGACGTTCGCGAGGAGCGCCGCGAGCTCGAGCGCTCCGGTGCCCGAGTGGGTGAGCAGCGCCTTCGTGCAGCCCATCTGCCGCTCGAGCCATGCGGTGCAGCGCCGCGTGAAGGGACCGCCGGCCGAAAGATGGCCGTTGTCGATCGCCTCCCGGATCGCCGCCAGCTCGGCCCCGGTCGCGTACGGCCTGTTGAAGGGGATGGGCTCCGGCGTCACCAGCTCTGGCTCCCGATGATCAGCCCGGCGACGATCAACGCGACCCCGACGAGCTTCGCGACCGTCACGCTCTCGCTGAAGAGGGGCCCGCTCAGGAGCAGCACCAAGACGAAGGAGAGGCTCATGAACGGATATGCGAAGTTCAGCTCGAACCGCGTGAGAGCCGCACCCCACGTGAGCGCCGCCGCGAGAACCGAGAAAACGACGCTGAGCATCCATGGGCTGACTGCGAGGCCGGCCACGTACTCGAGGCGCGCGCCCATCCCCGCGGGGAACGCCCCGGCCTCGTCGATCTGCCACTTGAACGCGAGCTGGCCGTAGACCGTGAGCAGAACTGTGGCGATCAGGTAGACGTATCCCATAGCCGGTTCCGGGTCGCAGCGCGACCGAGCGATGGTCAGCCCGCCTCGTCGCGAACGTCGCTCTCGGCGAAGCTCTTCATGTAGCGGGGCGCGTCGGGACCCGTGTTCAGGATCAAGTCGAGAAGGCTCACCTCGTGCTCGAAGGGCGGAAAGAGCTGCGGATACTCCGGGTAACCCGAGTAGTCCAGGTACGTGACCGCGATGCCGGCTCGCGCGAAGCGATCCTCGTCGAGGTACGACCGGGCCGCCGGGCCCGACACGTACTCCGTCGCGCTCGCTCGTTCGCAGAGCTGCACGAGCCGCTCGGTCCTCTCGCCGCCGGGTTCCGCGTCGGGGCTCCGGGAGATGGGCGTCGTGATTCCGAGTAGATTGCAGATTCCGCGGAGGAAGCGCTCGTTGATGGCGCTCAGGAGCACGTCGTTGCACCCGAGGTAGAGCTCCTCGAGCCAGACGCGATGCTCGTCGAAGAACGGCGCGCGCGCGTAGTTGTGGCTCACCGTGCGCCAGTGTCGGCGTGCCCAGTGCGGGTCGCTCACCCTCGTCTCGGCGATCCGCTGGAGGTAGTTGCCCTTGGCCTCGACCGGAATCGTCAACCAGCGCGAACCTTGCGGGGTCTTGATGCGGTTCCGGTTTCGCCAGTCTCGACGTGTGTACTGAACGCTGTCGTAGACGACGAACTCGTCGACGAGATTCACCATGTCGAAGTAGCCCTTCCAGGGGACGTAGTTCGACTGGGTGACTGCGACACGCTTGTGGAGGGCGCGGGGCGGGCGGTCGGGCATGCCACGCGAACCGGGCCCGCGATGCTGGAGCAGCGTGGGGTCCCCGGCTCCCAAGGTCACTTTCGAACGAGGATCGTGAACTCGTACACCTCGTAGTCGTGCAGGAGGGCGACGTTGCGCGAGAACCGCTGCTTGCACAGGTCGAAGTAGAAGCAGGGATCTCCGTAATAGAGGTCACGTCGCATGAGTGCGGGATCCGAGTAGCGCGTGAGCATGTTGAACGAGAAGCCTCGACGGCTGAGGCGGTCGAGCGTCTCGAGCTTCTCGAGCACGTACTTCGTCCAGGTGGCGTCGTCGATCTCGAACCGCAAGCCGAAGACGCCGGAGGCGACGGCGTAATCGGCGGGAGCGAGGTCGGTCTCGCTCGCGACGAACCGCTGGCGGCCGGGGTCGCTGTTTCGCTCGCGGGCGAGAGCGATCATCCGCTCGGAGACGTCGAAGCCGCAGTAGGTGAACTCGTACCCGCCTTCGGCCATGTACGGGGCGAGTGCCCCGTAGCCGCACCCGTAGTCGATGAGGGAGAAGCCGCGCTCCCCGTCGCAGATCTTGAGCAGCTGGCGGAAGCGCACCTCCTGCGCCTCGTCCGAGCTCCAGTCGACGCCGCGCGCCGTCGGCCCGTGCTCCGCGAGCGTTCGCTCGAAGTAGCGATCCATCGTCGCGTAGAACTCAACCGAGTCCGTGGTCGCTCCTGGCGCTCATCGAGGCGGTCGGGGAGGGGCGGCCAACGCCTGGCTTGCCTCCTCGAGGACGAGGGGCTGGGCCGCCACGTCGTCCGTCACCTGGCGAATCGCATCGCTCTCGGTGCCCCCGATCACCTCGCGGTCGACCAGGAAGAGCGGTCGTCCCTTCACCTGCTCGAACACCTTGCCGACGTAGAGGCCGATCACTCCCATGCTCACGATGATGAAGCCGGAGAGGAGTAGGAGCAGGACGGCGAGGCTCGTGTACCCAGGAAGCGGCGTGCTCGTGAAGTACGTGTAGAAGAAGTAGACGGCGAGGAGGACTCCGGCGAGCGCGACGAAGAAGCCGGCGAACACGATCCAGCGAAGGAGGATCGTCGTCTGGAAGAACATGCCCGCGACTGCCACCTGTAGCAGGCGTCCGGGCGTGTACGAGCTGCGGCCCTCGTAGCGAGCGGCGCGCTCGACCTCGATGGTCGTATGCCGGAAGCCGAGCCACTCGAGCGCGATCAGGTACTCACGATCCTTGTCGCGGAGCGTGAGGAACGAGTCGACGACCTTTCGCGAGACCATGGAGAGCGTCCCGGCGTTGGTCGCGCCGCCCGTGCGGAGCACGAACCGCCGGAGCCTCATGTACGTGCGGCCCGCAGCAGCGCGCAACCGCGACCCGGGCGTTCCCGTCCGGCGCGTATAGACGATGTCGTAGCCCTCCTGGGCCTTCGCATAGAGGTGCGGAATCACTTCCGGAGGCTCCTGCAGGTCGCAGTCCATCACCACTGTCCACCGACCGCGGCTCTGGGCGAGCCCCGCTGTGATCGCGGCATGCTGGCCGAAGTTCCGGCTGAGGCGAAACCCTCTCACCGAGTGATCTCTCCGCGCCAACTCGACGATCGTCTGCCAGGCGCCGTCGGGGCTCCGGTCGTCGACCAGGACGACCTCGAAGCTACCCGTGATGCGAGAGAGCGTCGCCTGAAGCCGGTCGTGGAGGGTCTGCAGGCAGCCCTCACAACCGTAGACGGGTACGACTACAGAAAGCTCGACCTCGCCGCGCTCCTCGCTCGGCGCGCGTCGCCCGCCGTCGCCCAGCGGCGTCTGTGGAGGCGCAGGCTCCCACATGCTGCGCATTATGGCCGAGCGTTCCCGGCAGCCCGATCTCCTACTCACGGTGCGCTGTCGGTCAGGAAGAACTGGAACGCGACGTCCGTGACCGTGACGTCGACGAGTCGAAACCCCTGCGGAGGCGGCTCGGTCGGCCGCACGGCGGGCGGAGTCTCGACGGCGAAGCGGACGACGTTCGTTCCCGGCACGAGCTTCAGTGCGTGGTCGAGGGGCGTGCCCGTGAGCGTGGCCGTCGTCGACGTCGAAGTTCCGTCCGGAAACGTCACCGTCACGTTGGCGGTCTCGCCCGAAGGTCGCTCGAGACGCGCCGCGATCTCGACCTTCCTTGGGGTGGCGAGTTGGTTCACGAGGTGAAGCTCGGCGTGGGCTGCGCCGTCTCGCCAGC
>JACCXC010000186.1 GCA_013697275.1 Actinomycetota bacterium
CCGCAGCCCGCCCCGCCCTCGGGGGTTCCAGCCGTGACAGGCGTCGTCGGGTCGTCAGTGCAAACCGTCACGGGCACGCTCGGCCTGGGCGCCACGTCCGGCGCAGCCGGATCCGGTTCGGCGGCGGCCACCTCGGGAGCATCGGCCACCTCGGGAGCATCGGCCGGATCGCCGCGCACTCGAAAGGTGCGCGTCTTCGGCACGTGGGTGCGGAACACCGGTGACCGGCGTAAGCGCACCGCGGCCGTGGTGACGTTCTCGCTCGCTCGCCCGGCGCTCGTTCGCTTCCGGATCCAGCGCGTTGCGCCAGATTGTGTTCTGGTGGGCCGGTTCGCGCTAAACGGGCAGCCGGGCGTGAACACGTATCGCTTCGCGGGCCGGTTCCGCGGAATCACGCTTCCCGCGGGCACCTATCAGCTGAGCGCCAACGCGTTCCGCCGCGGGCGGTTCGTCTCGCTCGGGCGCGCCGTCGTGGTGATCGTCCCGGCCGGCGAAGACCTCAAGTCAACTCGGCCTGAGCGCTCGACCTGCGGCGCCGGAGACGGACCGGCGTCGGGCGCGCGGTTGTCCGACGCGTCCGCGGGCGGAGTGGGATCTGACACCGAGGCCGAGGGCCGCGCCGATGAGGACGTCAGCGCGGCCGCGGCCTCGGGGTCGAGCAGCTCGGGGAGCGGTTCGGCGGGCGCGGAGGCCGCAGGCCCAAGTGGGGGGGTCGCGCGGGACGGGCGAATTCTCGGCGTCCTCCCGAACCCGTTTGAGGACGCACCTGCGTGGCTGCAGCCGTTCCTTCTCGTCGCTCTGGGTGCGGCCATCGTCCTGCTGCTTGCGGCGGCGCTCCCGGCCGCGGCCGTCCGGCCTGCCGGCGCCGCG
Organism: Actinomycetota bacterium; assembly: GCA_013697275.1. Classification (GTDB taxonomy): domain Bacteria; phylum Actinomycetota; class Thermoleophilia; order Gaiellales; family Gaiellaceae; genus JACCXC01. The sequence continues at coordinate 871 of JACCXC010000186.1, forward strand.
CCGGTCGTCTCCCAGCGCCGCTCCGAGTTCGCGCTCGCGGGTGCCATGATCCTCGGCGCCATCGCGATCGCGGCGCTCGTTCTCTAGACCGGCTTCAGGTCCGCGGGCGCCGTGACCGGGGCTTGGCAGGCGAAGCGCTCGCAGACATAGACGGCGGGGCGACCGTCCACGAGCCCCTTGCCGGTGAGCAGGGGGACGCGCTCGGCGGCAGGATCGTCAGCACTGCGTGAGAACGCGAACACCGCGTTCGGCTGGAGCCCGGCGAGCGCGGCTCGCCTGAGCTCGTCGTCTTCGCCCACGATCGCCACTTCGCGCGGCGAGGAGAAGTGCAGGTCGAGCGCGCACAGGAGGTGACCGACCGCCGAGGGTGCGCGCTCGGCGAGCGGACGGGCGAGCCGGAAGACCGAGACCGCAGCGCCCTCGAGGTCGGCGTCGCCGTAGAGGCGTGAAAGCCGAAGCAGCACGAACGCGAGCATCGAGTTGCCGGATGGAGTCGGATTGTCGTCCAGCTCCTTGCGCCTCGCGACAAGGCCGTCACCGTCCGCCGCGGCCACGAAGAACCCGCCCTGCGCCGGGTCGGCGAAGAGCTCGGCGGCGAGGCGTCCGAGGCGGGCCGCCTCCTCGAGCCAGCGCAGCTCGCCCGTCGCGAAGTAGAGCTCGAGGAGCCCGTTCGCGACGTTCGCGTAGTCCTCCAGGTAGCCGTCGATCTTCGCCACGCCTTCGCGGTAGGTGCGTAGCAGGCGGCCGTGGTCGTCCGAGAGCGATCCGAGCAGGAACTCGGCGAGTGAGCGGGCGACGTCCAGCAGGTCGTCTCGCTCGAGCCTCCTGCCCGCCTCCGCGAAGGCGGCGAGCGCGAGGCCGTTCCAGGCAGCAAGCGCCTTGTCGTCCTGGCCGGGCTGCGCCCGCGCCTCGCGCACCTCGAAAAGCCGGCGCCGCGCGTCCTCGGGCACCTCGCCCCGAATGATCGAGCGGCCGTGCTCGAACGGCTGTAGCCACTCCTCGTGCGGCTCGCCGAGGACGGCTTCGATCTCGCCTGCAGTCCAGGTGTAGGTCAGGCCCTCGACGCCGTCCGTATCCGCGTCCTGCGAGGATGCGAAGCCGCCGCCCGGCAGACGCATCTCGCGCACGAGGTACGAAAGCGTCTCCTCGACGACCCGGCGAAAGCGATCGTCGCCCGTCACGACCCAGCCGTGCAGGTAGGCGGAGGCGAGGAGCGCGTTGTCGTAGAGCATCTTCTCGAAGTGCGGGACGAGCCAGTCGGCGTCGACCGAGTAGCGGTGGAAGCCGCCGCCGAGGACGTCGTACATCCCGCCGAGGGCCATCCGCTCGAGGGTCAGGCGCGACATCGGCAGGGCGTCGTCGGCGAGGTCGCCGTGGTGCATCCGAAGGAGGAACTCGATCGTCGAGGCGGGCGGGAACTTCGGCGCTCCGCCGAAGCCGCCTCGCTGAGGGTCGAAATGGCGGCGAAGGTCGGACAGTGCTCCGTAAAGGAGGCCGGTTGTGAGCGGCTCGCTCGAGGGGGCAAGCTCGCCCGCCTCTCGGATGGCCGCGGTCAGCTGCTCGGCCTGGGCACCGACGTCGTCGCGCCGCTCCTTCCAGAGCTCGGCGATCGCGAGGAGCACCTGGCGGAAGCTCGGCATGTTGAAGCGCGGCTCGGGCGGGAAGTACGTCCCGGCCCAGAACGGCTTCCCTTCCGGGGTGAGAAAGACGGTCATCGGCCAGCCCCCGTGCCCGGTCAGCGCGACGGTCGCCTCCATGTAGAGGCCGTCCACGTCGGGCCGCTCCTCGCGGTCGACCTTGACGCAGACGAAGCGCTCGTTCATGAGCCGCGCGATCTCGACGTCCTCGAAGGACTCGTGCTCCATGACATGGCACCAGTGGCACGCGGCGTAGCCGATCGAGAGGAGAATCGCCCTGTCCTCGGCCCGCGCCCGCTCGAAGGCCTGGTCGCCCCACGGATACCAGTCGACCGGGTTGTCGGCGTGCTGGAGGAGGTACGGGCTCGTCTCGGCGCCGAGCCGATTCACGAGCCCAGGCTAGCCATGGCTGGAGTGCCCGGCGTGCGTCCCGCCGCCGATCATGAGCCCGAAGGCGAGCGTGAGGAGGAAGATCGTGAAGGCGGTGAGGCGCCAGTCGGGGCCTGCGTCTACCCCCGCGCCCGGGCGCAGCACGAGCGTGGCGCTGGCGGCGACTAGGGCAAGCGCGCCGAGAACGAGCAGAGCTGCCTGGCCCCACGAGTTGCCGACCTGGAGCACCGCGAGGACGATCAAGATCCCGGCCCCGGCGCCGCCCGCGGCGATCCCGGCTTTCCAGAGATGGGTCATCGCCGAACCATTCGCGCCGTCACCTGGAGCGGTTCTCTCCAGGGTGCGACGTCCCCAAAACGCAGCGAGACCGCCTCCCGACGGCCTCGCTGACCCGATCCGGAGATTCCTACGCTGGCGCCGGGACGCGCGCCCCGGTCAGCTCGTCGACCGTGGTCACGTTGGCGGCGTAGGCCATCTTCAAGTACTCGAGGGCCTCGTCCTCGTCCACGCCCTCGAAGGCGCAGACGGCGTCGCTCGGGACGGTGACGTCGAAGCCCGCCTTGAGAGCGCCGTAGGACGAGTGCCGCACACAGATATGAGTGTGCTGCCCGGTGATGACCACCTCGTCGACGCCCAGCTCGCGCAACAGCTCGGTGAGGCCGGTCTCGTCGAAGGCGCCGTAGTGGCGCTTCGGGGAGATGATCTCGTCCTCGAGCGGGGCGAGCTCGTCGATCACCGCGGAGCCGGGCGTTCCCTCCATCGCGTGCTCGCCCCAGACCTTCAGCTCCGGATCTTCGGGCCGGTGCGCGTCGTTCGAGAAGACGACGACCCAACCTGCGTTCCGCGCATGCGCGAGGAGGCGGCGCAGCGGCTCGATGATCTCTTTCGCGCGTGGGTTCGCGAGCGATCCGTCCACGAAATCCTTGAGCATGTCCACGATCACGAGAGCTTTCATCGGAACCTCCGTCAGGTTTGCGACTATAAGTCGATAACTATGGACGAGTTTACCACAGCCCGGCCGGGCCACGAGGCCCTCGGCGTCGTTTTGCAAGTCCGCGAGGACGAGCTCCAGGTGCTGCTCTGGGAGCGGGCGCGCGAGCCCTTCCTGGGTGCGTGGGCCCTTCCCGGTGGGCGCCTCGACCCGGGCGAGACGCTCGAGGGCTCCATCCGGCGCCACCTCGTCGCGAAGGTGGACGTTCGGGAGCTCTCGCACTTGGAGCAGCTCGAAACACGGAGCGATCCCGACCGCCATCCGGCCGAGCGAGTGATCGCGACCGCGTTCCTCGGGCTCGTCCCGGCGGGCGTCGACCCGGCCGTGCCGAAGGACACGGCGTGGCATCCGGTCTCACGCCTTCCGGAGCCGGCGTTCGACCATGGCTCGATCGTGCTCGCAGGGCGGGAGCGGCTCCGGGCCAAGCTTTCCTACACGAACGCCGGCTTTGCGCTCGCGCCGGCCGCCTTCACGATCTCCGAGCTGCGGACGCTCTACCGTGCGGCGCTCGGCCACGACGTCTCTGCCACGAACCTGCAACGGATCCTCCTGCGCAGGCGCCTGCTCGAGCCCACGGGGGAGCTGCGGGCGCCGGGCCGAGCCGGCGGACGGCCGGCGACGGTCTTCCGCTTTCGCTCGCGCCGGCTCGAGGTGACCGACCAATTCGCAGTGCTCCGGCCGCCGGGGGCACGCTGAGTAGACTCCGCGGCGTGCTCTGGTTCACCGTCTGGTTCATGGTGATCCTGAAGATCCCGATCCTCTACCTGGCCCTGGTCATCTGGTACGCGGTGAAGGATCCGCCGGACGGCGAGATCGATGCTGCGGCGGACGAGTCGGGCGAGGGTGGTGGGCCCGGGCGGCGACCCGATCGTGACCGGCGGCTGCGCCGGCCCGGGCGCGGCCCGCACGGGTCGCCCGTACGTCGGCCAGTCCCGGCGCGGCTCCCGTCAACCGCCGGTGGGAGGCGCGGGTGAGCGTCGACGAGCGCACCGGTTCCGATCGGATGACGACCGCGGACATCGTGGCGGGCTTCCTGGCCGCGGCTGCCCTTTTCGCCGGCATCCTGACGCTCGTCTGGTACCCAGGCCGGGTCGGACCTGCTGCGATGCTCGTTGCGCTCATCGCCGCCGCGCTGGGCACCGGCTCGCAACGCCGGCTCGCAGGGCTTGCGCTCGCGGTGGTCGGCATCTGCTGGCTCCTGGGGATGGCGATCGCTGTCATCACCGAGCGCCCCGTCTTCTAGTACGGCCAGAATGTGGCGCCCTCCCCCTTTAGGGTCATTGCCGCGCGGTCGATAGAACCTGAGGCTATGAGGTTCTTGGCGTCCAGGCTCGAAAGGCACTTCGGCAGCTTCAAGTTCCGGCTTGCGGCCTACTTTCTGCTGCTCTCGCTCTTCCCGCTCCTCGGCGCGGTCTGGGCCTTCAGCGAGGTGGCGAGCCGGGGAGAGACCGGCCGCGCCGACGCGCGCCTGAACGGATCCCTGCACTCCTCCGTCGACGACTTCTCGGCCCGTGTGGACGAGGCGCAGGAAAGCGCGGTCGCGCTGGCGCACGCAACGGCCTTCCACGGCGCGCTCGCCGACGACAACCGGGCGGGTCTCGCCCGGCTCTACCGCGAGGTCTCGGACGCGGCCTTCTACTCCCGGGGCCAGCTCCTGGCCGGCTCTCGCCCTCCCGCACTCGGGATCCGGCGTTTCGCCGACGTCCTCACCGACGACGGCCGTCCTCTCGGCCGCGTCGTGGTGTCCGTGCCGCTGGACGACGAGCTCGTTTCGCGCCTCCGTGGGCGTCCCGGCTTCGCGAGCCAGGACCGCCTGGCGCTCGTAGCCGATGGCCGCTCGATCGTCGGCCCGGCGAGCCTTGCACGCGCGCGCCTTCCGCTTCGCGGCGCCGCAGACCTCGACCTCGACGGCGAGACGTACCGCGCCCTTGCCACCTCCCTTCCCACCGGGATCGCCGACACGACCCTCGTCGTCTACACGCCGAAGGCGGAGATCGAGGCAGAGGCGGCGAGCCTGCGCCGGCGCATGCTCCTGCTTGCGGTTCTCGCGCTCGCGGTCGCCGGCGCGGTCGCCTACGTCCTCGGCCGGACGATCGTCCGCTCGCTGAAGCAGCTCTCCGATGCGGCCGGCTCGGTCGCGCGTGGCGACTTCTCCTCCCGAGTACCCGTCCGCGGCCACGACGAGTTCGCGAGCGTCAGCGAAGCCTTCAACGACATGGCGGCCCAGCTCGAGTCGCGGCTCGAGGAGCTCGCGTGGGAGCGCGGCCGCACGCGGGACGCGATCGCGCGCTTCGGCGAGGCGCTGGCCGCGACGAACAACCCGTATCTGCTCGTTCCGGTCATCGTCGAGAGCACGGTCGAGGCGACGGGAGCGGCGGGCGGACGCCTGATCCTGAACGGCGAGGAGCTCGCGCGGGCGGGCGATCCGGACGCCGGGCCAGAGCCGCTCGCGATTCCGCTGACCGGCGACGGGGGGGAGTCCGCACTCCTGCTCCTCACGCCTCCGGGCACGGACTTCTCGGACGACGCGCGCGAGCTCGCGTACTGGCTCGCCTCCCAGGCGCGCACGGCGCTCGAGAACGCGCACCTCCACAAGCGGCTCGAGCTCGAGGCCGTCACCGACGGACTGACCGAGCTTCCGAACCGGCGTCAATTCCAGCAGAGCCTCGACCACGAGCTCGTACGCGCGGCGCGGTTCGACGACCCACTCGCCCTTGTCGTCGCCGACCTTGACGACTTCAAGCAGGTGAACGACCGTCACGGTCATCTGGCCGGAGACGAGGTCCTGCGCGTCTTCTCAGAGATTCTGCGTGACGTCGTCCGCGAGGTCGACACGGCGGCCCGGTACGGCGGTGAGGAGTTTGCGCTCCTCCTGCCCGAGACCAACCTCGAAGGAGCGCGTGTAGTGGCCGAGCGCATCCGCGGCGAGCTGGCCGCGCGGTCCTTCGAGCCGCGGCCGGGCGCCAGCATGACCGTGACCGTCAGCTTCGGGATCGCCGCCTACCCGGAATCCCAGACCGCCGAGGAGCTCTTCGCCCAAGCGGATCAGGCGCTCTATCGCGCGAAGGCGGGCGGGAAGAACCGGGTCGAGGTGGCCGCTCGGCCGACCCTGGCACCCGTTGCCGACCGTCCGGCCTAGGCGTTAGCCTCGGTTCCCGTTCGCGCTGGCCGCAAGGGTCCTTTACAATCGCCCACTTCGCCCGGCCAAACCCCCAACCCGGAGGTGCGGATGAACACGACGTTCGCTGCTGTCATCGAGGATCATCTCGAGCTCAAGCGCAAGAACTCCACGCTCGACGGCGATATGCCGCTCGACCGCTACCACATCGACGACCCCTTCGAGAATCATCCCCTCTTCAAATCTGAGGAGCAGGCTCGGATCGAGGACACCCTCGATGGTTCCGAGCCCGACATCAACGCGGAGACCGTGCTGGCCTGGCCCCCTGTGGTCGAGGCCACCGAGGAGCCTGCCGACCCGGAGGACAGCTTCTGGGGCCGCTCCCGCGACTTCGACTGGGGCGACTAAGAGGGCTGAGGAACGGGGTCGACGGGCGCCGGCCGGTGAGCCGGCGCCCAAGACCGCCGATCAGTCGTCGCGCTTGCTGTTGTAGCGCGCGGCGATTCCGAGCATGTCGCCCAGGCCGAGCGTCTGCGCGCCGTCGTGCACGAACGGGTACATGGTCAGGCTCGGTGAGTCGTCGACGTGCCCGAGGCCGGCGAAGTGGCCCCACTCGTGGGTCGCCGCGTCGCTCACGGCCCAGCGGCCGCCCGACTCGTTCCACCAGGTCTCGTCCTCGGTCGTCCAGAAGTCCTGGAAGCCGTAGCGCGTCAGATCCTGCTCGAGGGCCATGTCGGCCTCGCGGATCCGGCCGTTCCTGAAGTCGAGGACGACGCAGGCGGTAGCGCCGTCGCAGACCGTGCCGGCAAGCGACTGGAAGGAGACCACGTTCAGCCCGTCCGCCGTCAGGCTCGCGACGAGCGAGGCGTTCCTGGTCGTGGGACCGCCGTACTTCGCCTCGTAGGCTGTCCGGGAAGGCTGGGGGCAGTCGGTCACGAACGGCGACTCCCACGCCTCGTGGGCTGCGATCAAGTCGGCGAGCGTCGCCGCCCGCCGGATGTACGTGGGCGTCGAGGCGATGTTGACCCGGTACTCCTCGAACCTCTTCCAGCGCGGGCCGGAGAGCTCGAAGGTCGGGTCGCTGCAGGCAGATGCGGACCCGGCGTTCTGGAGGCCGTCCTCGACCGTCGCGATCAAGCGGCCCGTGCCCTTGGCGCGGACCTCGGTGGCGGAGGAGAGACGGGAGTCCTTGTAGACGAGGAAGCCCTCCTCGGGAAGGGCTGCGGAGGCCGGCGCGGCGCAGACGAGCGCGGCGCAGGCTGCGGCGATGATGTGGATGGGGCGCATGGAGATCGTTTCGGCTGCCGTCGAACCCCTCGCATCCCTCCGAAGGGGGAGGGGGTTTCACCCGGCCCGAGAGCAGGTAGGTGCGCTACTGAGATGACGCCGCGCCGCCTCTTAGTCGTGACGACCGCCTCGGCCGAGCCCGAGCTCCTGCGGGAGCGCGTGCAGCGCCATGCGGGCGAAGGATCGGTCGAGATCAAGATCGTCGCGCCCGCAGCCGACGTCTCTCCGCTCCAATGGCTCGCGAGCGACGAGGATCAGGCCCGGGGCGAGGCAGGGGAGGTCGCAGCCCGGTCGGCCGAGGCGGTGAGCGGCGAAGGCCGCGTCGAGACCGAGGTGGGGGACACGGACCCGGTACAGGCGATCGAGGACGCCCTGCGCACCTTCACGGCAGACGAGGTCATCGTCATCACGCGCGAGGGAGACGAAGCGTCGTGGCTCGAGCAGGACGCAGGCGCCGCGGCCCGCGAGCGCTTCGGCGTCCCGGTCACCCATCTGACGGTCTGACCGGGGCTACAC
>JACCXC010000189.1 GCA_013697275.1 Actinomycetota bacterium
TCGCCGTACGAACCCGAGCTGCTGCGCGCCCATGTCGTGGGGCTGCGCGGGCTCGACCTGGCCACGCTCGGCACCGCTCGCCGGCTCGAGACGCTGGGCGGCCGCTGCTGCAACACGGTCGCGGCGACGGCGCTCGCCCGCGACAAGACAGCGACGGAGAACGCGCTCCGGGCCGGGAACGTGCCGCGGCCGATCACGGTGACCCTGGCGAGCTGGGAGGAGGTGCGTTCGCTCGCGGCTGCCGGCTCCGTGGTGGTGAAGCCGTTCGCCGGCTCGCGCGGTGCGGGTGTCGTCGACGGCGGCCCCGGCGGTGGCTCGTTACCGAAGCGGGAGCCGTTCCCGGGCCCGTTCGTCGTCCAGGACCGCGTCGACGGGGACGGGATCGACCGCAAGCTCTACGTGGTGGGCGAGACCGTACGAGGGGTGCTCCGCGGGTGGCCGCCGGAAACGCTCGCCGCCAAGCGCGGTACACCGTTCGAGCCGAACGAGAAAGAGCGGGGGCTCGCCCTGGCCACCGGCCGGGCGCTCGGGCTCGAGCTCTACGGCGTCGATGTCCTCTACGGCCGCGACGGGCCTGTCGTGGTGGACGTCAATGCCTTTCCCGGCTACAAGGGCGTCCCCGACGCGGCCGGGTTGCTCGTGCGGCATCTGACCCAGGCTGCGCGGCAGCGGGAGGTCGCATGCGCGTCGTGATCGTCGGGCCGGGCCGGATCGGCTGCGGCTATCTGGCGCCCGCGTTTCGGGAGGCGGGCTGGGAGATCGTGCTCGCCGCCCGCGACGAGGAGGGTGCCGCTCGGATCCGGCGCGCGGGCGGCTTCGACGTTCGGGTCACTGCTCCCGCAAAGTCCCGGAGCGCGATCGAGGGCGTGCCGGCGGTCGGGGTCGGCGGGTCCGACTTCGACGAGGCGGTCGCGAACGCGGATCTCGTCTGTACGGCGGTCGGGGTGGGCAACGTTGCGGCGCTCGCGCCCCCGCTCGCGCGCGCGCTTTCCCGCCGGCCGGGATCGCGCCCTCTCGATGTCTGGGTCGCCGAGAATGGCGATTGCGCCGGTGGACTGGCCGAGGCCGTTCGGGAGCGTGCGGGGGCAGCGCTACCCCACGTGGGCTTCGCCGGGAGCGTCGCGACCGCGGTCGTCGCCCGAGGGGATTGGCTCGGGACGGTTCGGCCGACCTTCGTAGGGGACACGCCGCGGCAGCTCTACGTCGATGCCCGAGCGCTCCGAACGGAGCTACCGCTTCCCGCGGGAGTGGAGGCTACCGACATCTACGTCGCGCGCCTGCGCGAGAAATTGTTCGCGTTCAACGCCGCCCACGCGATCTGCGCCTACCTCGGCTGGCTGCGCGGCCATCTGACGATCGACAAGGCGGTCGCCGACCCGTTCCTCAAGCCGATGGTCGCCGGCTGCCTGCTCGAGTCCCGCCGGGCGCTCGTCGCAGCGCACCCGCAACTCGACGGCGACCCGAACGCCCCTGCGGCCGAGGCGATGCGCCGCTTCGCCGACCCGGAGCTCGCCGATCCGATCACGCGAGTCGCCCGCGAGCCGCTCCGCAAGCTTGGCCCCGGCGACCGGCTGCTCGGCGCCGTCGAGCTGATCCGCGGCGCGTCGGGCCGCGTGCCTTCGTATCTCTCGCTCGCCGTCGCCGCGGCGCTGCTCTACCGCCACCCGGCCGACGAGCAAGCGATGGGGCTGGGCGGCCGGCTGTCACGCGAGGGATTCCGACCCGTGTTCGAGGACGTCTGTGGATTCGAGCCGGGCGATCCGTTCGCCGCCGCAGTCGAGCAGCACTACCGCACCTTCGTCTTCACCGACGACGAAACGCTCTTTCCACCCGTGTACGGCACGCCCGTGCCTCAGGGCGCGTTCTGAGCGATGCGGCGCGCGTGCGTGCTGGTCGAGGCGGGCTCCACCCCGGGTCGCAACCCGCTCCTCCCACCCCTCAGAAGGCGGCTCGCGGAGGCGGAGGTCGTGCTTGTCGCCTGGGACCCGACCGGGCGGTTCGGGTTACCGCCCGAGGCGCCGGACGCCGACCTCTATCTCCTCAAGGGGGATCACCCCACGATCCTCACAGCCGCTGGCTGCCTCGCCGATCTCGGCGCGCACTGCCTGAACTCGTTTGCGGCGACGGACGCGGCGGTCGACAAGGCGCGGATTCTCGCGCGGCTCGAGTC
>JACCXC010000218.1 GCA_013697275.1 Actinomycetota bacterium
GGAGCATGCGGCTCGCGGCTGCGTCGGAGGAGGAGTGCGCGCAGCCGTACTACTGCCGCACGGCGCGGGTCGCCCGCGTCCACCGGAGCTTGTTGGGGTTCGTCCTCTTCAAGTACTGGCACTGGAAGCGCTGGTGCTGGCGATACCCGCAGATCCTCAGCGTCCAGAGCGGCACGTACGTGACGGACATGGACGGCGCGGTCTACTACCGCGGGGAGATGTCGGCGATCGACTACCGCTACGTCTGGTGCTGCGGACGGGCGGACAGCGGTCACTTCTCGCAACGGCAGGGGCACTTCGAGAACTGCGCCTTCCGGTACGGGTGCTTCAGCAACTTCTACCCCTGGGTTCGAATCAGGGCCCATGGGGACGGCTCGTACACCTGGCGGACGGGGATCTAGATGGGCTCCTGGGGACCTGAGGACGAGCGGCGGGTCAACCCGACGGCGCGTTGGTTCATGCGGGGCGCCTGGAAGATCCTTCTCATCGTCTTCGTGATCCTGCTCATCGGGGCGATCACCGAACTGCTCGATTAGCAGGGATGGGCGTCAAGACGCCCATCCCCGCTCCAGTGAACGGCCGCGCGCTCGAGCGCGGCGAGAGCCTTCCGGGCCGCCCCTGCCGTCCGAACGGCGGTCACCGGCTCGGTAGCGAAGGCCTTCAAGACTGCAGCCCAGGCGACGCCGCCCTCCGGTCGAGCTGCAAGGGCGAGCTGCCCGAGCCTGATCTCGGGCGTGTCGGAGATCGCTCTGAGGACGGCGACCAGCCGACCAGAGGCAGCTAGCGGCCCACTCTCCAGGTCGACTACCTGAGCGCCGGAGCGCGCGGCGAGCTCGAGCCGCTCGCCCCGGTCGTCCACGATGCGCGAGGCTGCCCAGACGACGACCTCCCGAGCCTCGGCCACGGCAGCCGGTAGGCCCTCCCAGAGCGTCCGGCCCTCATCGTCGACGATCCGCGTCGCGGTCACGAGTGTGCCGGGGACGAGGTCCCCGGCGAGCGCGCCCGCGAGCCCGAAGGACACGAGCGGGCCCTCCGGGAGCGAACCGGTCGCGCCAAGACCGACGCGCGCGACCCGCGCTCCGGCTCGGCGGGCGGCCGCCTCCTCGGCGGCCAGCGCACAGACCAACGTTCCTAGTTCAGCGTCCAGGCGAGGCTGCGGGCCGTTTCCCGAAGGCTTTCTGTCGTCGCGAGCGTGGCCGCCGGCTCGAACCCCGAATGGATGGCGCAATGTTCGCAGCGGTGATCGTTGCCCGGGCCATAGCGTTCCCATTCCATGCCGTCGACGAGTGCCCGGTAGGTCGGGAAGATCCCGTCCGTGAGGAGGTAGCACGGTCCCTTCCAGCCGTACGGGTTGCGCGTGACGGAGCCCCACGGCGCGCAGGGAAGGGCACGCTCGCCGGTGAGGAAGTCCTGGTAGACCGGGCTCGCGAGCCACCTGTAGCCGTGCTCACGGACTGCCGCCCTGATTGCGCGGAACTTTTCCTCGTGCTCGGCGCGAGTCATCGTCAGGCTCGGGTCGATCTGGGAGTACTGGTACCCCGGCGCGACGAGCATCCCGTCGATACCGACGTCGTGGGTCAGAAACCTCATCATCTCGACCACGTCCTCGACCGACGTCTCCTTGAAGACAGTCGTGTTCGTCGTGACACGGAAGCCCGCGCCGCGCGCCTCGCGGATCGCCGCGACGGCGGTCTCCCAGAGGCCCGGGTAGTCGCAGATGTAGTCGTGGATCTCCCGCATCCCGTCGAGGTGGACGACGAACGTGAGCCTGGGATCCGGCTCGAATTTCGGCAGCATCTCGTGCAGGCGCAGCGCATTCGTGCAGAGTTGGATGTTCCGCTTCCGCACGAGGAAGCCGCCGACGACCTCCTCGATCCCTTTGTAGATCAGCGGCTCCCCGCCGCAAATCGAAATGACGGGCGCGGGACACTGACGAGCCGTGTCGAGGCACTCCTCGACCGTCAGGCGCGCCTTGTTCGACTCGTACTCGCGGATCTTCCCGCAGCCGATGCAGGCGATGTTGCAGCCCAGGGTGGGCTCGAGCATGACCACCAGCGGGTAGCGCTGGTTGCCTCGCTGCGAGGCGACATAGCGGCCGATCTGGACGGTGCTGCGGAGCGGGAACTTCAACGCCTCTCCTCCCTGGCCCTTCCGCGTGGGGCGAGAGCTTCGGCGACCGCCCGTGCGAGCGCGGGCTCCACGGGACCCGGTCGGTAGCCGAGCTGATTCTCAGCCTTTTCGGACGAGAAGTACATGGGGAGTCGTGCAAGGCGCACCTCGTCTCGGTTCGCGAGGCCAAGCCGGGCCGCGGCGGCCGCTCCGAGATAGGGAAGGCGGACGCGTGGCCGGGCGCGCCTGGCCAGCCGCGCGACGGCGGCGAAGAGCTCGGCGAGCGGCAGGTTCACCCCGCCGAGCAGGTAGCGCTCGCCGGCCTTTCCGCGCTCCAGGGCGAGCGCGTGGCCACGCGCGACATCGCGAACGTCGACGACGTTCAGCCCGGTGGTCGCGAGGTAGCCGCGGATCGCTCCGGTTGCGACGCCGCCGACCATGCGACCGGTCGGCGTCGGCCTGCGGTCGCCATCGCCCACCGGTGTAGTGGGGTTCACCACGAGGGCGTCGAGGCCCTCGTGGGCGGCGACGAGGACGAGCTGCTCGGCCTCGAGCTTCGTCCGCTTGTACGGCACTGCGAGCTCCCAGGCAGGCGGCGCGTCTGTCTCGGTCGCAGCTCGCCCGGACACCGGACCGCACGTGCCGGCCGTGCTCGTGAAGACGACCCGCTGAACGCCGGCGCGCAGGCAGGCCTGAAGCACGTTCCGCGTCCCGTCGACATTCGCTCGCTCCAGGGCACGCGTCTCAGCTTCGTAGCTGTAGAGCGCGGCTACGTGCATGACCGCCTCGCAGCCCGCGAAGGCCCGCTCCAGGGCCGGGAGGTCGAGCAACTCGACGCGGTCGTCCCTGACGTCGCCGCCGCGCTCTCGGAGCTCGCGCGCGACGTGACTACCGACAAAGCCGGTCGCGCCCGTCACGTAGACCTTCACTCCGCCTCGAGCGCGTGCCGGACTCGTGCGAGCGCGAGCACCGGCCAGACGATCCGGTAGAGGTGGTAGCGGATCATGAAGTCGCGCGGGAAGCCGGTGCCGGTGAACGGCTCCTCGTCCCAGTCCCCGTCCGCCCGCTGCGTCGCGGCGAGCCAGCCGACGGCTCGTTGCGCGACCGGGGTGCGCGTTTCGCCGGCTGCGGCGAGCGCGAGGAGCGCCCAGGCCGTCTGTGAGGGCGTCGACTCGCCTCGACCCCGCCACGCGAGGCCGGCCTCACCGAGGTCGTAGGAGCGACAGTCCTCGCCAAAGCCTCCGTCGTCGTTTTGAACGCGTTCGAGCCACGCGACGCCGCGCCGAACAGCCGGATTTGAGCGAGACACCCTGGCGGCGTCGAGCGCAGGCAGGACGGCGCCCGTCCCGTACACGTGGTTCACGCCCCAGCGACCGAACCAGGAGCCGTCGGGCTCCTGCTCGCGAAGCAGGTAGTCGACGCCGCGCCGCACGGTTTCGTCGTGGCGCGGGTCGCGCGCCAGGAACTCGACCACGTGCGCGGTCACGTCGGCGCTCGGCTGGTCGGTCACGGCGCCGAAGTCGAAGAAGGGGATGCAGTTGAGCCACCGGCCCGTGTTGTCCACGTCGAAGGCGCCCCAGCCACCATCGGAGGACTGCATGCCGGCTAGCCACCGTCGCGCACGATCGACCGCCTCGGCTCCCATTCCCAGCTCCTCGAGCCCGAGGGCGAGCACGGCCGTGTCGTCGATGTCCGGGTAGAGATCGTTGTCGTGCTCGAAGGCCCAGCCCGCGGGCTCGACCCCGGGACGTCGGAGCGCCCAGTCGCCGCGTGCGCCGATCTCCTCCCGGAGGAGCCATTCGACGGCGCCTGCGAGTGCCGGCGAGGCCGGCGACATCCCCGATGTCGAGAGCGCGAGGACGGCCAGAGCTGTGTCCCAGACGGGCGACTGGCAGGCCTCAAAACGGATCCGCTCGCCGTCGTCGACGACGAACCGCTTCCACCCGGCGATTCCACGACGGAGGTACGGGGATTCGAGACCATGGCCACGGCAAGCGAGTGCGACGAGCGACCAGACCCAGGGCGGCTGGATTCCGCCCCAGGAGCCGTCGAGCTCCTGACGATCGAGGAGCCAGCGCTCCGCCCGCGCGAGCGCGCGCTCGCGCAGGGGACCGAGCGGACGTTCGTTGTAGCGCGCGACGGCACGGTCGAGCCCCTGCCATGCCGTCCGCGGACGCGTCACTGGGCCGAGGTCGAGCTCGCGGCAGGCGCGGTCGGGCGGCACCGGCCGGACGGGGCGGTAAGCGGTCACCACCGAGAGGGCGACCATCGTCTGGCGGGCCCAGCAGGCGAAGCTGTAGACCGAGAGCGGCGCGGCCGGCGGCAGGAGAACGATCTCGGGCGGAACTAGCTGAACCTCACGCCAGGGCCAGAGCCCGAGGAGCGCCAGCCAGATGCGCGTAAAGACCCGCGCCGCTCCGATCCCGCCTCTGGCGACGACGAAGGAGCGAGCCTCCGCGAGTCGTGGATCCTCGGGGCCGAGGCCGGCGAGGCGCAGAGCCGCGTATGCCTCGACCGTCGCGTCCAGGTTCGGCTCTCCTCCCCGGTAGATCGCCCACGTCCCGTCCGGACGCTGCCGGGCCAGCAGCTCGTTGGCAACGCGGCGGAGCGTCTCCTCGTCGAGCAGACGGAGAAAATGCAGGAGAAACGCGTGCTGGGCAGTCATGGTCACGTTCGACTCGAGCTCGCCGACCCACCAGCCGCCGGACTTCTGGAGCTCGACGAGCCGCTCGACTGCGGCGCTCAGCGTCCGGTCGAGCGCCGAAGTGACGGTGGCGCTCATGCGGCAACCTTCTCACGCGCGCTGAGGAGGACCCGCGCCGCAGCCTGTCCGCTTCGCACCGCCCCCTCCATCGTCGCGGGCCAGCCCGTGCTCGTCCACGCGCCGGCCCGCACGACGTTCTCGCGGCCCGTCTCGGCAAGGCGTCGCCGGGCAGCCGATCCGGGGACGCCCGCGAACGTCGCGGCGGGCTCCCGGCTGACGCGCGACCAGAGGAGCTCGGCGGCGCCGAGCCGGCTCGTAAGCTCCGCAGCCATGAGGTCGACAAGCTCGCGGCCGCGGAGCGCCATGAGCTCCGGTGCCCCGCTCGAGACGACCGTCAGGTACTGGCCTCGCCCGGGAGGGCGGCCCGTCAGCTCCCCGCGGTCGAAGACCCAGTGAGCGGGGCTCGAGAGCAGCGCCGCGAGCGGCTCTGCCAGAAGGCGGCGAGCGAAGAGGAGGTGGACGGAGACGATCGGCGAGTCCCTGAGGGACGGATCCGGCTCGCCGAGGAGCCTTGCGCTCTCGGCGGGCGGAACGGCTACGACGACCGCGTCCGCGGACACGCGCTCGCCGTCGGCCAGAAGGACAGCGCTCGGCTCCAGGGACTCAACCCTTGCTCCCACACGCACCTGGGCTCCAGCTGCGTCGAGCGTCCGCCCGGCGGCCTCCCCGTGCATCGCACCAAGCGGCGCCGCTGGCAGAACGAGATCACTGGCGCCCGAGTCGCCGAGGAGCGCCGTCTGCACGGTGAAGAGCCCTAGGGCTGCGCTCGCCTCCTCGCTTCGCAGGTTGAGCGCCGGGCGGATGAAGACGTCCCAGAAGCGCTCGATTGCCGGTTCGGTCTGGCCGAGCCGACGCAGGAGTGCCGCGAAGGTCTCGCCCTCGTGCGCCTCGGGATCCAGCTGGCCGAGCGTGCGCACGACCCTGGCCGTCCGCAGCCGCTCGAAGAGGGAGAGGTGCCGGTACCGCGCGAGCGCGAGAGCGCCCGGGCCGATTCGGCCGACGACGCCCCCCTGATCCAGCACGGGGAGGTCGAGCCGGCTGCGGCGGACGGAGCCGGCCTGGCCGATCCGGCGGAGGAATGCGAGGTACGCCGTGCAGCAACCGAGCGCCACGTGCTGGCCGTTGTCCGGCGGCGGCGCTGGGTCGCCGTCGCGCTCGGGGAGTGTCTGAACGGCTCCTCCCAGGGTCGGTCGCGCCTCGAGCAGGGTGACCGCGTGACCTGCGTCAGCGAGCTCGAGCGCAGCCGCGAGGCCCGCCAGCCCACCCCCGACGACGACCGTCTTCATCCGGCCGCCACCGCTCTCATCTTCCCGAACGGAGACAGCTCCGGGCGCGAGGCGAAGACGTCGTAGTCTCGGGCCCGGATCTGGACGAGAAGGCCGCGGTAGATCCCCGCGAAGGCGCGGACGCACAGGGCGCTTCGCGCGTCGAGGAGAGGCAGGAGGCCGAGCCCCTCAGCCAGAAGGGCGTCCGCCCGCTCGCCCTGGAAGCGCATGAGCTCGCGCCACCCGTCGCACACGCGCCCGGCGGCGATGACGTCCTCGGTGACCTCGAAACGGGCAAGCTCGACCTGTGGGAGGTACACGCGGCCGAGCCGCCAGTCTTCGGCGACGTCCCGCATGATGTTGATCTGCTGAAGCGCGATCCCGAGCGTCTCGGCCAATGGTCGGGCCTCCTCCGGATCGCTCGGCCGGTACACGGCGGCACACGCGATTCCGACCGCCCCGGCGACGCAGCGGCAGTACTCCCGCAGCTCATCCCAGGTCGCGTAGCGCGAGCGCTCGACGTCCATCAACCCGCCTCTGACGAGGTCGCCGAGGGCCGAGCGGGGCATGTCGTAGCGCGCCCTAGCGTCCGCAAGGGCTACGAGCACGGGATCATCGCCGGCGGCGGGTAGGGCTTCCACGGCGGCAGCGCACTCCTCGAGCCGCCGGCGGCGCTCCCCCCGGTCCAGGCCCGGGTCGTCGGCGATGTCGTCCACACGCCGCGCGAACGCGTAGAGGGCCGCAATCGCTTGGCGCTTTGGTCGCGGCAGGAGCGCGATCCCCCAGGCAAAGTTCCGCGCCTCGCGCCGCGTGATCCGCCCCGCCTCGGCATAGGCCTCGCGGACGCTCATCGATGCAGGAGCTCCCGGCCGACCAGTCGGGCAAGCGTGAGCCGCGAAGGTGCCGGCCGACTGGAGAAGACGTCCCAGCCGGCTCGCTCGAGGGCGTCGAGCGCGGCGAGACCGCCGCGCGCGAAGAGCGCAACCGACCGCCCCGCGCGCCCGCCCAGGGCTGCGCCGAGCCCGAATCCGCGCTCGAGGAGCGGCCTCGCCCGATCGGCTTCGAAACGAAGGAGCGAAGCAACGCGCTCGCTCTGCGGGCCCGCGAGCTCGGCCTCGACGATCGAGAAGCGGCGGAGGTCTTCCTGCGGAAGATAGACGCGTCCGAGCGCCAGATCCCGCGGCGGGTCCTGGAGAAAGTTCACGAGCTGGAGGCCTGTGCACACTGCGTCGCTTCGCGCCGTGAGGCCTGAGTCGTCCGCCCGGCCGTAGACGGCGAGAACGAGACGTCCGACCGGCTCCGCCGAGTAGGTGCAGTACTCTCGCAACTCCGGCCAGGTCTCGTACCGGGTCTTGCGCTGGTCGATCCGATTGGCTTCGATCAGGCGCGCGAAAGGCTCACGCGGAAGACGACAGGCCTCGATCGACGCGTGCAAGCGGTGCATGAGAGCCGTGCGAGGCGGCCCGTCGAGCTCGCCCTCGAGCTCGTCGAGGAGCCGCACCCGGTCGCCTGTCGCCTCGTCGCCCAGCGTGTCCACGAGGCGTGCGAACCCGTACACCGCGCGCAGGTGGGGACGGGCCTCGGGTGGGGCGAGGAGCGATGCGATCGGGAAGTTCTCGCCTCCAGCCCTGGCGTCGATCGCCTCGAGGGAGAGCTCAGGTGCGTCCAGGAGATCGGCGGCAGGCATGCTTGGATTGTCCCATGGAGCTTCGCCCGTTTGGCAAGACCGGCGCTCGGCGAGCAGCGAGCGCTGGTAGACGCCTCGCGGGTCTCAAGCTCTTCCCGAGCCCCGGAACCGGCCCGACGGGCGGTCGCTCGCCGTCGACGAGGAACGGATTGCCGATCGTTTGGATCCGGCCCACCGGCGAGTCCACCTCCGTGACAAGACGGTTGTGCTCGAGCTGTGGGTGGCGAAGCACCTCGCCCACGTCGTTCACTCGACCGCACGGGATGCCGGAGGCTTCGAGCCGCTCGAGCCACACCTCCGCAGAATGGGCCGCGAACGCCTTGGTAAGCGCTCCCTCCACCTCGCCGCGGTGGGCCACCCGCCCCTCGTTGGTGCTGAGGCGCTCGTCCGCGAGGAGATCCGGCCGCTCGAACACGTCGAGGCAAAGCGCGCGCCAGTGCCCGGGCGAGAGGACGGCGACGGAAACGAGCCGGCCGTCACCGGCCGCGTAAGGGCCGTAAGGGCAGAAGAGCGGATGGTGGAGCCCCGAGCGGTCGGGCAGCTCGCCCCGGTGCCA
>JACCXC010000004.1 GCA_013697275.1 Actinomycetota bacterium
CGGCACCGAGGAGACCGCGCATGAGGAAGTCGCCCGTGTCGTACTCGGGCCGGTTCTCGTCGATCACGAGCCCGGCGAGGAGCCCGCGCGCGGCGAGCGCCTGCTCCTCGGAGGAGAGGGCGGCGACCTCCCCGCGCAGGCGCTCAAGCGCCGGCCTGCCAGCGAGCTCGTAGACGACGTTGCCCTCGCAGCGCGTGATCACGGCCTCGCGTCCGATCGGCCGACAGCCCTGCGAGACGACGGTGAGGACGGACAGGCCCGAGACGACGGCGCCGACGGCACCCTCGGCGTGCACCGCGTCCTCCAGGATGAGCGCCTGCGCGCCTGGTCGCTGCCCGCCGACGGCGAGCCCGCCGACGAGCGGGATCTGCTCGTGCGTCTCGTTCAGCCTGGTCAGGAACGGCCCGGCCGGGAACGTGAAGGGATCGGCAAGCAGCGCGACGAGCCCCGGATCGTCGAGCTCGGGAAAGCCCGTCACGCCGACCCCCTCGTCCGTCTGCACGGCCGCGGCGTGGAAGCACTCGATCTCCGCGCCCGGCAGCGCACCCGCCCAGACGGCCACCGCGGGACCCTCCTCGAGCTCGCGTACACGCGCGACCACTCCCTCGGCGACGCAGCCGAGCAGGTGCCGCGGCGCGAGCTCCTCGCGGACGGCCTCGGCGGCCGCCTCCGCCGCGCCCAGATGCGCCGGGGAGAGGAAGATGAACGCGAGGTCGACCCCGGCCCGGCCCAGCGCGCCGCCGCGAGCCTCGCGCGCCGCCTCTGTGGCCGCCTCCCAGGCCGACTCCGAGGTCGACAGACCGGCCCCGATCTGGCAGGCGAGCGTCTGGGGCTCCATCGCGGGCCTCAGTGTACGTCGGCAAAGATTGCCTCGTGATCGACACGATGGGGAGAAAGCCCGCCGGGGCCTACGGATCGAGCCGAACCGTAACCGCTTCGTCGATGTCGACGACTGCGTAGTGCCCCGCTGGGGCCGGTCCCGGGTTCACGACCCGCGTCTCGCCGGAGGGCCGAGCCGCTCACCCGTGCGGCGTCTAAACGCGTGTGCGCAGACCTATCGTTGTCTCATGAGAATATGGCGCCGCCGCTTTCGCGCGAGGCGTCACGAGACGCCCGCGAGTCGCGCGGAGGACCCCTTCACTCCGTCGCGAGACCGAACGGGCTGCCCTCGGAGTCGCGGCAGATCGCCCAGCGCTCGCCCGGGTGGACGACGCTCCCTCCGAGCTCGACGACGCGCTCGAGCGCCCGCGCGAGATCCGGGACGCGGAAGTACGACAGCGAGAAGCGATCACCCGGGCCCCGGCCACGGTCATGCAGCCCGAGCGACGGGCGATCGTCGTGGGTCTGCAGGCCCTGGCCTTCCCCCTCCCTCCGCTCGTCGAGCGAGACGTCGAGCAGGATCTCCCAGAAGCGGCGGGCGCGGGCCAGGTCGTCAGCGGGGAACTCGAGCAGCTCGAGTGGCATGGCGGTAGACGATACGGCTTCGCGCCACGTCACGCCTCCTCGGGTCGGGGAGGTCGGTCGTTCCCGGGTGAACCTGCTGTCTCGATCATCGCTCGCGGAGCTCTTGAGGGTACTTCCTCGGGGCCACTCCCACAGTTCCGTGCGCGGGTGGGCTGCGCTCCACCGAGTAGGAGAGTGGGCGTGCTGCGGCTCGGCGGGCTAGAGATCCTTGAAGCGTGCTGCTTCGTCGGAGCCGCCCGTGGCGTCGCCGGCGCTGTACGAATGAGCGCCAGCGCCCGCTAGCGTGCCGCGATCGACGATCAGGTATTCCTCGCGTATCGGACGACCATGAAACCAGCACTCCAGGATCTCGCGCACTTCGGCCGCATAGCGGGCTTGCGCGGACAGTCGAGTATCCACGCAACCGGGGCACTCCACCATCCCCAACCGGCCGCAACGGCTCCCCGCCACTTCCTCAGTAGGGGGTGAGGTTCAGCTTGGCTAGACCATGCGGTTCGGGGAGCCGTGGCAAGCAGGTGGAAAGTCGGATCGGGGTCTGTGCGGCTCAACCATGCTGTTTCCCACGCCACGGGCAAGCGGCGGGCAAGCTCAGATGCTGATCGGCTGGCCCTCATCCAGCCGCCGCATCAGGTCCTTCCGCTCCTCCCGAGTCATAGCCCTGAGCATGTCCTGGATCTCCCGGAGGGTGTCCGACTTCGGGGTCACCTCCTCGGAGGGCTGCACGGGCCGGCCGTAGACCCGGGCTCATGAGGATCTCTGCCGCCTCGGCTCGGCGGACGGCGTCCGGGTGGCCGGTTGTGAGCGCCTCCTCGAAGGCGGCGACGATGGCGTCCTGTAGCTCCTCTGCAGCCAGCGTGCACCCTAGAGTCGTGGAATGAAGCGCCACCCCGCCCTGATCCCGCTCTCGCGCGACCATCACAATGGAC
>JACCXC010000030.1 GCA_013697275.1 Actinomycetota bacterium
GCGGCCAACCTCCTGAAGCCGATGCTCTCGCGTGGCGAGCTCCGCGCGGTCGGTGCGACCACGCTCGACGAGTACCGCAAGCACGTCGAGAAGGACGCGGCGCTCGAGCGGCGCTTCCAGCCGGTGTTCGTCGGCGAGCCGTCCGCCACGGACACGATCGCGATCCTGCGTGGCCTGAAGGAGCGGTACGAGGCTCACCACGGCGTCCGCATCCGCGACGCGGCCCTCGTCGCGGCCGCGGTGTTCTCCGACCGCTACATCTCCGACCGCTTCCTGCCCGACAAGGCGATCGACCTCGTGGACGAGGCCGCCTCGCGCCTGCGGATGGAGATCGACTCCTCGCCGCTCGAGCTCGACGAGGCCGACCGGCGCGTCCGCCAGCTCGAGATCGAGCTGGCTGCGATGGCCAAGGAGTCGCCCGAGGTGCGCGAGCCGCTCGAGCGCGAGCTGGCGGAGGCGCAGGAGCGGCGGAACGAGCTCGCTGCGCGCTGGGCGGAGGAGAAGGACGCCCTGCAGCGCGTGGCCGAGATCAAGAAGCGGATCGACGAGCTCCGCATGGAGGCCGAGCGCGCCGAGCGCCACGGGGAGCTCCAGCGCGTCGCCGAGATCCGCTACGGCGAGCTGCCCGAGCTCGAGCGTGAGCTCGAGGAGCGCGCAACGCCGCAGGCCGAGCCGATGGTCAAGGAGGAGGTCGACGAGGACGACGTCGCCGAGGTGGTCGCGCGCTGGACGGGAATCCCGGTCTCACGGCTCCTCGAGGGCGAGACCGAGAAGCTCATCCACATGGAGGAGCGCCTGCACGAGCGCGTGATCGGCCAGGACGAGGCGGTCTCGGCCGTCGCGAACGCCCTGCGACGCGCCCGCTCGGGCCTCCAGGACCCGAACCGGCCGATCGGCTCGTTCGTCTTCCTCGGCCCGACGGGAGTGGGAAAGACGGAGCTCGCCCGCGCGCTAGCCGACTTCATGTTCGACGACGACCGTGCCCTCGTCCGCCTCGACATGTCGGAGTATCAGGAGCGCCACACGGTCGCCCGGCTCGTCGGCGCGCCCCCGGGGTACGTCGGCTACGAGGAAGGCGGCCAGCTGACGGAGGCCGTTCGGCGCCGGCCCTACTCCGTCGTCCTCCTCGACGAGATCGAGAAGGCGCACACGGAGGTGTACGACGTCCTGCTGCAGATCCTCGACGACGGCCGCCTGACCGACGGCCAGGGCCGCACGGTCGATTTCCGGAACTCCGTGATCATCATGACCTCGAACGTGCGCTCGGCCGAGCTCATGCGGGACGTCTTTCGGCCGGAGTTTCTGAACCGGATCGACGAGATTGTCGAGTTCCACCCGCTGACGCGCGAGCACATCGCCGAGATCGTAGAGCTCCAACTCGAGCGCTTGCGGGACCGGCTTGCCGCGCGCGGGCTTTCGCTCCTGCTCACTGGCGAAGCCAAGGAGCTCGTCGCGAACGCGGGC
Organism: Actinomycetota bacterium; assembly: GCA_013697275.1. Lineage (GTDB taxonomy): Bacteria > Actinomycetota > Thermoleophilia > Gaiellales > Gaiellaceae > JACCXC01. The sequence continues at coordinate 1,465 of JACCXC010000030.1, forward strand.
TGGGATCCGACTTACGGTGCGAGGCCGCTCAAGCGGGCGATCCAGCGTCGAGTCGAAAACCCGCTCGCGCTCCGGCTGCTCGCCGGCGAGTTCGCGGAGGGGGACACGATTCGCGTGACTGCGGAGGACGGCGAGCTCGTCTTCGAGCGGGCCGGGGTAACCGAGCCGGCAGCGGCGTAGTTCAGGCTGCGCCTGGTTTCCTGCGGCGACTCATGATGTACTCCTCGAGCGTCGGCGGCACGTAGTCGGGTCCGCGTTCTTCCTTCAGCTTCGCCCGGTGATACGCCATCCGCTCCGCGAGGCGGCGCATCGTCTCGGCATGGAACGCCTCCAGCCTCGCGCGGTCAGCGCGGTCTTCAGGAGTCCGTGCCGGCTTCTTCTTCATCGTCGCCCTCCAGAGCCCGCCGTATCCGGTCAAGCTGCCAGTTAATGTCGAAGAGTCCTCCGAGGATAGCGTCGACGTCCTCGCGGACGACGACGGGCTCGTGCGCCATCCCAAGATCGTGGCGCCTCCCAGTGGTTGCCACAAGATGGCCGCGATGGCCGTAGCCCCGGTGGACAAGCCGCTCCCGCTCGGCGAGGTGCTCGCAGAGACGACCCGGGTCTACCGCGCCCGGCTCTGGCCAGCGCTCGGGCTGGGGGCGGTGGCCGCGCTCGGCTTCGTCGTCGCCGGCCGGCTCCCCGACGGACTCGCGATCGTCGTCCTCGCGCTCCTCTTCACGGCTGGATACGCCTTCGGCTCGCGGCTCGCCGCGGGCGATGCCTTCGGGCAGGCCTGGGCGCAAGTAGGGCGCCGCGCCGCCGTCCTCCTCGTCCTGACCCTCGTCGTCTCGGTGCCGTTCTCGCTCGGCGTCTTCATCCGGGCCGCGGACCCGCTCGCCGGGCTGGTCTTCATCCTCTTCGCGGTCTCCTGGCTCGTCTTCCTCGGCTTCTCGATCCCGATCAGCGTCTGTCAGCCCGAGGAGGAGCGCGCGGGGCTTGTCCATGAGCTCGCCGAGGCGCTGCGGCGCTCGATCGGCCTCGCGCGCGCGGAGTTCCTGCACGCCGTCGGCGTCGTCGCTGCCCTCCTCGTCATCTACGGCATCCTCGGGCCCTTCCTGGCGGCCGCGCTAGTCGGCTTCGCCGAGAACTCGGTGGAGGTCGCGTTCACGCTCTCGCAGCTCGTGCTCGCGCCGTTCTTCTTCCTCGGGCTGGCAGTCCTCTACTTCGAGCAGTGTGCCCGGGCCCGGCTTGCCGCGCTGGATTCCGGCAGAGATCCCCGGGATTCCCCTGCGCCGTAGTCTCCGCAGAGGTCCGCGCTTCAGGAGGATCCCATGGCGGTTGCCCCCACCTCGTCGCTCCGCTCGTCGCCACGCCCGGCTCGAGGCCCGCGACGAAACGCTCGAGGACGAGGCGCGACCGGCTTGTGGCAGCGGTGTACGTGGTCTCCGCCCTCCCCAGCGCGGCTACCCTTGCGGGACTCGTAATCTCGTCTAGGCCCGCGCCGGGGCTGGCTCCTCGACGCGCCCTTCGGCGGTTGAATCCATGTCCCGCGCGAACCGCCGTGCCAGCTCTGACCGCGAGCGGAGGTTGAGCTTGGCGTAGATGTGAGTCAGGTGGTACTCGATCGTCTTCGGGCTGAGGAAGAGCGCTGCCGCCGCCTCCCGGTTCGTCGCGCCGCCCGCGATCGTCAGCGCAACCTGGAGCTCCTGCGCCGTCAGCTCCTGCTCGGCGTGCCGCGTGCCGCGGCGCGCGGTCTCACCTGTTCCCCGAAGCTCGGTGCGAGCTCGCTCAGTCCACGGCTCGGCACCGAGCTCCTCGAAGATCGCGAGCGCTTCGCGCAGCCGCTCGCGAGCGTCTCCTTGCCGTCGACCGCGACCCGAACCCGGCGCCCGGCGTCGAAGGGCGGGAGGTCTACGCCACCAAGCTCTTCGTCCGCGCGAGGGGAAAAAACGACTCGGACGACGACGACTAGACAAGGATCCTGCGGATCGCTCCTGGAAGGGGGCGATGAACGCCCCTCCCGGCTTCTCGCCGGGAGGGGCGTTCCGTCGGTTTATGCTCGCGCTCCCACGTCGAAGGAGGGCGAATGCCGACGTACATCATGCTGTCCAAGTTGAGCGAGCAGGGGCTCCAGACCCTGCGCGCGAACCCGGAGCGGATCCGTGAGGTGAACAAGGACGTCGAGGAGCTCGGCGCCCGCGTCCTCCACCAGTGGTTCATGCTCGGGCCCTACGACTTCGTGAACATCGTGGAGGCGCCTGACGCGAAGACCATCGCCCGGGTGTCCGTCGCGATCAGCGCTCGCGGCTCGACCTCGCTCGAGAGCTACGAGGCGATCGAGGTCTCGGACGTCCTCGACGTGCTCAGCGCCTAGCCGTCGTGTGGGGGCACGGTGCCTGGGACTGGGCGGTCGTCGTCGCCTTGTACGCCTTCGGGTTGAACTGCTTTCGCCTCCTGGGCGGCTTCCCCGCGGCCGCCCGCGCGATCGAGAGGTGGGGCCGGACGAGCAGCGCGAAGCGCGCGAGGAAGCTCGGCCTCGTGCGGTCGAAGTAGCCGCGCTGCCGCTTTGCCGGTCGATCGTTACGCCCGCCAGCGCGGGAAGCGGGCGTGCAGATGGTTGTCATGGTGCGCGAGCTCATGTACGACCCCGCGCGGCCCGTGGAGCCCGACGTTGGGCCCGACGAAGACCTTCCCGGCGCCCGCGGCGACGAAGCCGTCGACGAGCGCCTGCGCGAGGCGGCGGTCGACCTGGACTGCCGTCTTCGGCGGGCGTTCGAGCCGGTCCTTGCGCGGGTAGTAGACGTCCACGTCGAGCCCGTTCTGGTGCGAGGCGTGCTTGGGGCCGAAGTACCCGCCGCGTGGGCGGCTCAGGTCGCCGATCGCGACGGGAGGCGCCCCGGGATGAGCGGCGGCATACGCGCGGACGACGCGCAGGGTGACGCGCACGAGCCCGTCCGTCCCCCAGCGTCGCCACGAGCGGTTCGGGGACCGGTGCAGGAGCGGATCCCAGGTGAAGAGGTGAGGCCCGGCGGCGGGGAACTGGACGCCGCGGACTAGCCGCCCTGCGTAGGGCAGGCCGATCGCTCGGGAATCGCGCCAGCTGATCTCCGGCTCGACGGCCGGCGGGGGGGCCGGCGTCGTCGGGACAGGAGGGAGCCCCTCGCCCTCGGTCTCGCTCGGCGCCGGGGTCGTGATCGTCCCCGTGGGCACCGGAGGCCGCGGGTCGTTCGGAACCTGGGCAGCCGCGAGACCGGCCACGAAGGCGACCAGCACGGCTAGCGCGGCGGCGAGAGGAAGGGGACGCATGAGGCGGGCTCGACCGTCCGGTCCGGGTGGACTCCGGGCCCGCCCGCATACCGTATGAAGCAGGGATGCTCATTTCAACCGGAGCCGCGTTCGTGGCAGCGGCCGGCCTCATCACCGGCCCGACGGAAACGCCCCGGAAGGTCGAGCTCCTGGGCAAGTCGGCCGGCGGCCTGCCGATCCGCGCGCTCGTGCTCGGAGACCTCTCGGCCCAGCGCCGGCTCCTGGTCGTCGGTTGCATCCATGGGAACGAGTGCGCCGGGATCGCCGTCACGCGCCGCCTCGCGCACGGCGCCGTGCCGCGCGGCACGGCGCTCTGGATCGTCGACAACGTCAATCCCGACGGCGCTGCCCTCGGCGTTCGCCAAAACGGCCGTGGCGTCGATCTGAACCGGAACTTCGGCTCGGAGTGGCGGCGGATCGGGCAGCGCTGGGATCCCCAGTACTCGGGGCCTCGCCCGTGGTCGGAGCCAGAGACGCGTCTCGTCCGCGCGCTTGTCCGCCGGATCCGTCCCGACGTCTCGCTCTGGTTCCACCAGCCCCAAGCGGTCGTGCGGGCCTGGGGCGGGAGCCGCGCGGTCGCGCGGCGCTACGCGCGGCTGGCCGGCGTCCCCTACCGGAGCATCCGCTGGCCCGCCGGGACGGCGCCGAACTGGCAGAACCACGCGCTGCCGGGAGCGGCATCGTTCGTCGTGGAGCTCGCCCCGGGAAGGCTCTCAGCGGACGCGGTCACAAGGTACGCCCGCGCGATCCGCCTCCTCAGCCGCCGTTCGTGAAGACGTAGTCGCGGTCGGCGGCGCCCATGTGGCACGACCAGCAGACGGCGTCGCGCGCCTGCTCGCTGAATGCGTCGTCTGGCCCCTCGCGCGTCCACTCGATGAAGACCCAGTCTGCGTGCTCGGGATCCGCTCCAGGCTCTTTTCTCATCGTCGCGATCAGGCCGACGAAGTCCTTGCCCGGGCGGAACGCCTCCTTGACGATCAGCGTGCCCTCGGGGAACGTCCCGCCGGCGGCGGGCTTGCTCGTGTAGACCGTTTTCGTCCCGAGGTGCGGGTCGGCGTCGCGCGGCGGGAGCGGGGCGTCGGTGATCTTCGTCCACTCCTGGTAGCCGGCCGTCCAGGCAGGGAGGCCGGGAAGTGCCTTCGCTGCCGGCTTCGGCTTCGGTTTCCGCGCAGTCGTGGTCGGAGTCTCGGCCGTCGTTGTCGGGCTTGTCTCGGCGGCGGTGGTGGGCTCTGCGGCCGGCTCGGGCTCTGCGCCGCCACAGGCGCCGAGCGCGAGGACGAAGACGAGGAGCACGAGCCGCTTCACGAGATCAAGGTGTACGCAAAAGCGACCTCGGCCGCAAGAGCGGCGTTGTCGGCAACCAGTCGCTTGTTCGCCTCGACCGTCTCGCCGCCGCTCCTCTCGTGGAGAAACGCGAGCAGGAAGGGCGTGACCGACTGGCCGCGCACGCCCTGCCTCTCGGCCTCGCGCACGCCCTTGGCGATCAGCGTCTCGACGTCCAGGCTCACGGTCGGAGGTCGCGCCAGGACGACTCCACCTCGCCCGAGCGCCCAGTGGGTCGAGGCCACGCCGGCGGCCTCGTCTGCCGACTCGACCCGGGCCGAGACGGGCGGGCCGCCGCTCGCGCGGTAGAAGAGCGGTATCTCGTCGGTCCGCCAGCCGAGTACCGGAATGCCCAGGGTCTCGAGGACCTCGGCCGTCGCAGGGACGTCGAGAATCGACTTCGCGCCCGAGGCGACGACGAGCGCAGGCGTGCGGGCGAGCTCTCCGAGGTCGGCCGACACGTCGAGCGTCTCGGCGAAGCCGCGGTGGACGCCGCCAAGGCCTCCCGTGCCCATGAACCGCAGGCCGGTCGCGCGGGCGACGGCGAGCGTCCCGCCGACTGTCGTCGCCCCCAGTGCACCTTGCGCGGCGCAGGCCGCGAGATCCCGCGGGCCGACCTTGCGCGCCTCGGGCGCGTGGGCAAAGCGCTCGAGCTTCTCCGCGTCGAGGCCGACCCGGATCAGGCCGTCGAGGACGCCGACCGTCGCGGGCACGGCGCCGGCCGCGCGGACGCGCTCCTCGCACGCGAGCGCGACAGCCAGGCCCTCCGCGCCTGGGAAGCCGTGCGAGACGAGCGTCGTCTCGAGCGCTACGACAGCACCGCCCGCGGCGAGGGCTTCTTCTATCTCCGCGGAGATCTTGATGAGCTCGCTCATTCCGGGAAGGCTCCCATGGAAGCGACGCAGCGCGCGGCGGCCGCGAGCGCGACCTCGGGGCCGCCGACGAGCCAGCCGGCCGCGAAGGCGTCGCCGGCCCCGGTCGTGTCGAGCACCTCGGCGGGCTCGGCCGCGAGCTCGGTGTCGGCTCCGTCACGGCGGACGACGCAGCCGCGAGACCCCAGCTTCACGACCATGGTCGGCGCTTCGAGCACGCCGACAAGCTCGAACTCGTCTTCGTTCCCGAACACCGTGTCGGGACGAAGCTCGGCGACGACGTGGCGGAAGCGGTCAACTCCGAGCTCCTCGATCGCGCTCGTCCCCGAGAGGTCGACGCTGACGCTGGCTCCAGCCTCACGGGCGATCCGGACGCCCTCGCGCGCCGCGTCTCCGATCGGGAAACGCGTGAGGCTGTAGCCCGGGACGTGGAGCGCTTCGCAGGCGAACCAGACGGGATCGAGCTCGCCCGGTGCAAGCGCGGGCGCAATCCCGCGGTCGGTCAGCATCGTCCGGCGCCCCTCGGAGTC
>JACCXC010000045.1 GCA_013697275.1 Actinomycetota bacterium
GCACCCGGCCGCGACGAGGGTCGCGACGAGGGCGACGGCCCTCCAGCCCATCAGGGGGGCACCTCCCCGAAGGCTTCGAGCGCCCGCGCGCTCGCCTCCGCCTGCTCGGGGACGAGCGGAACCGCCCGCACGAGCGGCGGGAAGAGCACCCAGACGACGGAGCCACCCATGTGGCGGATGACGGGCGACCCGGCCGGATCGACGCGAACTCGCTCGAAGTGGACTCGTGCAAGAGCCGCCTGCAGGCTCCCGTCGGCCTCGAGCTGCGCTGCGAGGCGCTCCCCGGCGAGGTCCCCACGCCTGGGCCGAAACGCAAGCCGCGAGAGGCGAACCACGCCTCGGCCGCGCCCGACGAGACCACGGCTTTCGGCGAGGGGGGCGGCCGAGGCAATCTCGAGCGCGAAGCTCCCACCGAACAGGCCGCCCTGAGGCGCCATCCGCAACCGCAAGGCCAAGCCGTTCCGCCGCACGGTCGCCTCGAGTGGCGCGACCTCGGGTTCCCGTCGGAACCCGCAGCCCTCGAACACCTCGACGTTCTCCCTGAGCGACTTCGCCGCGAGCGCCCGGGCGCGTCCGCGCATCAGGCCGCGTTCACCCGCACGGGCATCCGCTTGAGCGCGTTCGTGAAGTTCGAGCGAACCCGCTCGGCCGAGCCTGTCAGCTCGAGGCCGGCGAGCCGGGGAAGAAGCTCCTCGAACAGGACCTGCACCTCCAGCTTGGCCAGGTGCGCGCCCAGACAGTAGTGCGGCCCCCCGCCACCGAACGTGATGTGCCGGTTCGGCCTGCGGCCGACGTCGAAGCGATGCGGCTCCTCGAAGACGTCCTCGTCGAAGTTCGCCGAGACGTACCAGACGACCACCTTGTCCCCCGCGGCGATGTGCTGCCCGCGAAGCTCGAGATCGCGCATGGCCGTCCGGCGGAAGTGGAGGACGGGTGAAGACCAGCGAAGGATCTCGTCGGCGGCCGTCTCCCAGACGAGAGCCGGCTCGTCGCGCAGGCGCTGCCACTCCTCCGGGTAGTCGACGAGCGCGAGCATTCCGTGCGCGATCGCCTGCCGCGTCGTCTCGTTCCCGGCGACGACGAGGAGGAGGAACATCGTGTCGAGCTCCCGCTCGGTCAGCCGCTCGCCGTCGATCTCGGCGTGCACGAGCTGCGAAACGAGATCGTCCCGCGGCTCGGCCCGGCGCTCGGCCCCGACGCGCTGCGCGTACTCGAAGAGCTCGAGGGCTGCTGGACTACGGAACGGGACGAGGCGGTAGCGCTCGCTCTCCGGGCTGTCGTGCAGCACGTCGGCGAAGTCCGGGTCGGTGTTCGCGATCATCCGGTCGCCCCAGTCGATCAGGTCGTCCAGGTCGGACTCGGGCACTCCGAGCAGGCGCCCGAGGACGCGGATGGGCAGCTCCTTGGCGATCTCCTCGATGAAGTCGAATTCGCCGAGCGACAGCGCCCGGTCGAGGATCTCCCGGGTCAGCTCGCGCAGGGCGAGCTCGTAGGCGCGAACCGCTCGCGGCGTGAAGGGCGGACCGACCAGGCCGCGCAGACGCGTGTGGCGCGGCGGGTCGGTCTCGAGCATCGATTGGCGCGCCACACGCGCGTCTTCGTCCAAATCTTCGAGGTTCGCGCCGCCGGCCTCGGATGAGAACGTCTTCGTGTCGCGCGAGATGGCGCCCACGTCCTCGTGCTTCGTCACGCACCAGAAGCCGCGCCCGCCTTTCCAGTCGTACCAGTGCACCGGGGCCTCGCGACGGAGGAGCGCGAAGGTCTCGTGCGGTACCCGCTCGGCGAAGACGTCGTTCTCCAGGTCGACCCGGTCGAGCGTGAGCGCCGTCTGCGCCATGCCGTGAGAGTATGGCGAGGTGACGGCCGACTCGGAACGGCGTGCCCGCGGCACAGCCCGCCTGGCCGAGCTCGCGGACGAGCCGGGCGGCGAGGAGTTCCTCGCCAACCTCGGCGATCTCGGTGACCTGACGGTCGAGTTCGTCTTCGGCGACGTCCACGCGCGCGAGGGGCTGCCCGTGAGAGAGCGCGAGCTCGTGATCGTCGCCGTCCTCTCAGCGCTCGGCGGGCTCGAGCCGCAGGTTCGGGCGCACATCCGCACCGCGCGGGCGATCGGGATTCCCGACTCGGAGCTCGAAGAGACGATCATCCAGATCACCCCGTACGCCGGCTTCCCGCGAGCGATCAACGCGATGAAGGTCTTGCGGGAGGAGCAGCGAGCGTGAAGGCTGTCCGCTTCCGCACCGGCTCGGGCGAGACCCACGTCGGGAGGCTCGACGGCGAGACGATTGTCGAGGCGGGGCCGGCCGATCCAGGCGGGTTCATCCCGAGCGAGGCTGCCTGGAAGCGGATCGCGGGCGCGACCGGCGCGGCGCACGATCTCGCCGGCGTGCGACTCCTCCACCCCGTCGACCCGGCCAAGCTGGTCGGCATCGGCCTCAACTACCGCGACCACGCAGAGGAGTCCGAGCTTGCGATCCCCGAGGTGCCGGTCGTGTTCGCGATGTGGCCCTCCGCGCTCGTCGGGCCGGGCGAGCCGATCGTCGTTCCGCGGGACGAGACGCGACCCGATTACGAAGGCGAGGTGGCGCTCGTTCTCGGCCGCACGATCAAGAACGCCTCGTGGGAGGAGGCGCGAGCGGCGATCGGCGGCATCTCGGCCTTCAACGACGTCTCTGGCCGTCGAGCGCAGCTCGAGACGCCGCTTCGCCAGTTCACGCTCGGAAAGAGCTTTGACACGTTCGCCCCGATGGGACCTTGTGTTGCGTCGCTCGACGACCTCGACCTGGGCGCGCTGGGCGTCAAGACGACCGTCTCCGGCGAACTGCTCCAAAACTCGAGCACGCGCAACCTGATCTTTCCGGCGGAGGAAGTCGTCGAGTACTGCTCGCGCGGTCTCACGCTCGAGGCGGGAACGGTGATCGCCACCGGCACGCCCGGCGGCGTCGGCGACTCACGCGAGCCGAAGCGCTACCTGCGAGGCGGGGACGTGGTCGAGGTCTGGGTCGAGGGTGTCGGCACCCTCACGAATCCCGTCACGCTCGAGGCGTAGGACCTGAGATCTCTGGCCGGCGTGCTCGGCCTGGATTAGTCGCGCGCCCGTCTAACTACGGGTCCCGACCCGCCCCCTGCTCGGGATCAGCCTATCGCCGCGAAGCGCGCGGGTGGCGCACAGACTGTCGCGGAACACGCACGAAGAGTGCTCGCTGCGCGCGCGTCTTACGGCGCGGTCCCGCTGTCGATCCAGGCGCGAAATTGCGCGATCTTCTCTTCCGGCCACTCGGCGTCGCACGGCATCGAGCCGTCGGCGAGCCGCTCGTAGATCTCCTCGGCGTTCTGCCGCACGTCATCGAGGGAGCGCAGGTCGAAGGCGAAGAGCATCGAGTCGACGTCCTCGTCACGAAAGAGCGGGCTGATGTGCTGCTCGAAGCTGAGTGCCTGTTCGGCCACTAGAGGACGTTCACGTACTCGTTCAGCTCCCAGTCGGTCACCGCGCTCTGGAACCGCGCGACCTCGCTCCGCTTCATAGCCACGAACGCCCGGACGAACTGCGCGCCGAGCGCCTCCTTGAAGTAGGCGTCTGCCTCGAGCGCGTCGAGCGCCTCTCCGAGCGAGAACGGCATGAGCGGCTTGTCCTCCAGCTCGTAGGAGACGCCGCTGACGGGATCGCCGGGGTCGAGTTGGCGATCGATCCCGTCCAGCCCGGCGAAGAGGGCGGCGGCCGAGGCCAGGTAGGCGTTCGCCGTCCCGTCGCCGGCGCGGTTCTCGATGCGCGTCGCCGTGCCCCGCTCGCGCGGGATGCGCACGTACACCGTGCGGTTGTCGTGGCCCCAGGTCACGTTCCAGGGCCCGAACGCCTGCGCCAGGAAGCGCTTGTAGGCGTTGATCGTCGGCGCCATGATCGCGGTCATCCCACGTCCGTGCTCGAGCTGCCCGGCGATGAACCACCGGCAGACCTCGGAGAGGCCGTCCCCCGCGGCGGGATCATGGAACGCGGGCTCGCCCGCCCCGTCCCACATGGAGAGGTGCAGGTGGTAGCCGGACGTGCCCAGCTCCTGGATCGGCTTGCCCATGAAGGTCGCGACGAGGCCGTGCTGGGCCGCGATCTCCTTGACCGCCAGCTTGAAGAGGTGCGCGTCGTCTGCGGCCTTGAGCGCGTCGTCGTAGCGCAGGTTGATCTCCCACTGCGAGCCGAAGTACTCCTGGTTCGAGCCGACATACGGGAGGCCCATCGCGCGCACGGCGTCCTCCATCTCGCGCAGGACGCCCTCGGTGTCGACGCTCGGCGAGAGCGTGTAGACGAGCCCGGGCTGCTTCGCGTATTGCTCGTAGCCGGAGCCGTGCGGCCCGGGACGCAGGAGAAAGAACTCGAGCTCGTGACCGGCGACGGCGCGAAAACCGCGCTGCTCGAGCTCGTCGACCGCGCGTTTCAAGAGCTGCCGCGGCGAGGCGGACAGAAGGTCGCCGTCGAAGTAGACGTCGCCCACCGCGATCGCCGTGGCGCGCTCCCACGGGACGATCGCAAGCGTCGAGAGGTCAGGCCGCACGTTCGCGTCGCGGAAGTCGACCTCGGCGCCGAGCCCCGTGCCCTCGACTATCTCGCCCGCGTGGTCGACGCAGAAAGCCGAGATGCAGAAGTTGATGCCGTCTTCGCAGATCTCGTCGAGCATGGAGACGGGGACGACCTTGTTCCGCGAGACGCCAATGAGGTCGGTGAAGTGGACGCGGACGCGCTCGACCCCTGCATCGTGGATCGCCGCGACGCGTTCCTCGGCGGAGCCTCGCTCGGTCGTCGCCATGGGCTACGCCGTATCGTGCCGGATCGTCTCCGCCTCCCGGCGGACTTCCTCGACCGGCGTGGGCCGGAACAGGGCGCCGAAGCTTCGGTAGACCACGAGGTTGTAGAGGAGCGAGAACGCCACGGCCGCCCCGAGGAAGTAGAGGTAGTACTCGTACGCCCCGTCCCGAATCTCGGCTACAGGGAAGATCTTGAACGCAGCCAGGGCGAGCAGGGCCATGCCTGCGAGCTGCGGGAGCGGGAAGAGGGGCGAGCGAAACGGCCGCGGAAGCTCGGGCGACCGCAGACGCAGGATGATCTGCGAAAGGTGGATGAGCATGTAGGCGGTGCCCCAGCCGAGCACGCCCGCCAGGATGAGCTTCAGGAAGGTCAGGCTCGTGGGCTCGACGAGGAGGTTCATCAGGATCGGCGCGAGCGCCATCAGGACGATCCCGACGACAGGCGTCCGTGGGCGTGGCAGCAGGTACGAGAAGAAGCGAGGCAGCTGCCCGGTCAGGCCCATCCCGTAGAGGACCCGGGGGATGCCGGCAAGGAGCGCGTTCAGCGTCGAGAGCGTTGCCCCGATCGAGATCGCGACCATCCACCACTTTCCGAAGTCGTCGAGGATCGCAGTCGCCACGTCCACGTGCGCGGTCGGGGCGAAGGCGCCGAGCTGCTCGGCCGGGACGTAGCGGGCCGCCGCGAGACCGAGAAGCAGAAGCGGCACGGCGACGAGCGCGAGGCCCAGGAAGATCCCGAGCGGGATGTTGCGCCGTGGGTTCTCCATCTCCTCCGCGAGCGGGCAGGCGTACTCCATCCCGACGAACGCGAAGATCGCCAGCCCGAGGAGCCCCGCGAGCCCCGCCTCACCACCCCAGCTAAGACCGCCGATGTCCGGGAGAGCGCTCCCGATCGGGTCGTTCGAGCCGATGCCAAGAAGGCCGATCAGCCCGATGATCGCAACCGAGGCAGCGACGAAGAACGTCAGGAAGACCTCGACCGCCGCGTACTGCCGCACCCCGGCGATGTTCAGGAGCGCGACCGAGCCGACGAAGATGATCACCCAGACGTCGACCGAGAAGAAGTCCCAGCCGATGTAGTCCTGGCTGTTCAGGATGAAGGACGGGACGAACGCCTCGGCCGTCGTCGGGAAGAGCATGATCGCGACGTAGCCCATGAGGACGGCAAGGGTGGCGAGGAACGGCCCCATCCCGGCTCGCACGTACTCGTTCATCGAGCCGGCGCGCGGGATCATCGTCGCGAGCTCCGAGAAGCTCATCGCCTGCAGGTACATCGCGAGCAGGCCGAGCCCGAGGGCGACCAGCCACGTGTAGCTGAGCGCGAAGCCCGAAACGACGGTATAGAGGACGGTCGACGCGACGATCAGACCGAACGTCGTCCCGATCGCCGCGGGCAGACCCACCGCTCGCCGCTCGAGCCCTACCTCGCCACCCGGTTCCGCACGCGTCGCCACAGAGCCCCTCCTTTTTCGGTCGAGAGGCTGGCGAGTATCGCCCGCTCAGGTCTTCCGTCGCAACCGAGGGGCACCGCCTACGGGCGGCGACCCGCCGCCTCGATGCCCCTGAGCGCGAATCCGAGCAGCGCTATCAGGCCACGCAGGCCGGCGAGCGAGGCCGTGGGCCGGGTGTGGTCGAGCACACGGGTCACCGTGAGGCGGGCCTGGGGAAGGGCCGTGAGCAGGGAGCGCGCCTCGCCTGGGGGGAAGTACGTGTCGAGCGGCGGTACGACGATCTCGACGGGCGCTCCGAGCGCGCGGCACGCCCGGAGTGGCGAGAGCTCGCCGACGAACGCCCTGACGGGCTGAGGTAGAGCGTCGAAGAGCTCGCCGAACCGCTCGGGATCCCGGTTCGCGAGCAGACGAAGCACTGCGCGAGCCTCGCCCGACCTGGGCTCCCCCCGCCGTGGGAGCTCCTCCAGAGGGTTGAGCGCTTCGCGCTCGATCTCCGCGAGAGCCGCGAGCAGCTGCTCGCGCTCCGCCGCCTCGGGCAGCGTTGCGGCAAGCGACCGGGCGACGACGAGCCGATGCAGATCGGTCACCTCGAAGCGGGCGAACCGGCCGTCTTCCTCGTAGGCCGACGTAGTCGCCAAGCAGATCAGCTTGCGGAGATCTGCGAACGGCACAACGGCCGCCACGACCGAGATTCGTCCTGCCACGCGTGGGGAGCTCGCTGCCAGGAGCGCAAGCCCCGCTCCGGTCGAGGCCCCTACGAGCGCTACTTGCCCGTTGCGCACATCGGGCCGCTCGACGGACGCCGCGACCACGGCATGCGTCGCCTCGACGGATCGTGCCGTCACGGTCCCGTCACCCAGGCCGGGCACGTCAGGTGCCACCACGAGGAACCCGGCTCGCGCCAGTCCCTCGACCAGGCGAGCGACGACCGGCTCACGGCGCCGCAGCGGATGCGCCCCGTTGACGAATACCCAGGTCGGCCACGGCCCCTGCCCCGGCGGGCGCACGACCTCGACGGTAACGCGGTCGACGTCGACCCGCTCGCTCTGCGGCGAGCCGGTCAGCCGTCGCACGAGTGGTGCGACCACCGGGAGATCGAGGACGATGCCGAGCAGGATCCCCGCCTGAACCGCCGCACGAACACTCACCGAAGCAGCCCGACCTGGTGGCGATACCAGTCGCTCTGGAAGCGCTCCTCGGGGTCGTGCTCGAGCTTTGCAGCGAGGAAGTCGCGCATCCGCGGGTAGCACGACTCGACCTGGTCGCGGCGCGCCCAGCGATGGTAGGTCAGAAAGTACGAGCCACCCCGAGCGACGGCCAGGTCGATCAGCCGGCGAAAGGCGTCCCGAGCCTCGGCGAGGCCGCTCTGCGTGTGGTCGACGTGAAGGTTGAAGATCACACAGGCCCAACGGTCGCGCGCCCACGGCAAGAAGGACTCCTCGTCACGCTCGACGACCCGGATCGTTCCGTAGATGACGTTCACGCCGTGTTCCCGAAAATCGTCGGCGACCTCGAGCAGCAGATCTTCGAGCCGGCCGCGCGGGACATAGATCTCCGTGATCATTTCGCTGCCCGGAGTCTCGGCGCCGGTCGTCTGGTCGAGCCAGGCGTGGTAGCCGTCGAGGTATTCGGAGAGCTGATGAGCGTCGGATTCGTAGAGCTGGCCGCTCGTCGAGAGATAGTGGGCCGAGTAGCGCGCCCACGCCTCGCGCTTGTCCACGTGGGTTAGAAGCAGGAGCGCTTGCCAGTCGGCCGTGGTCAGGACGCGTTGTCCAGCAGGCGGTGAAGGATCGCCCGGAACGGGCCGGTAGCACGAGAAGACTCCGCGCGTCAGGAACTCGGGATCGCCCGGGTCGATCCCGAACTGGAAGTCGCCGTAGAGAAAACCGGCCCGCGCTCGTTCCTCGAAAGCAGCTGCGAGCCCGTCCAGCGTGCGCACTTCGACGATCCGCTCGAGCGTCCGCCGCGGAACGAGGCGAAGCTTCACCGACGCCACCACGCCGAACAGTCCGTAGCCGCCGATCACGAGGCGAAAGAGCTCGTGATTCTGCTGACGGCTACAGGTGCGCACCTCGCCGGCGGCATCCACCAGGGTGAGCGACTCGATTTCGTCCCCGAACGGCGGGAACGCGAGTCCGCGACCATGCACGTTCGCAGAGACGGCTCCGCCGATCGTCAGCCTGTCGGCCCCGGTCTGCTTCTGGCGGAACGCCCAGGGGCGGCCGGTCTCTTCGGAGGCGCGTCGAAGGAAGTCGAGAAGCGCCGGCCACTGGATCCCGGCCTCGACGTCGATCGTCCCTGCGTCGGGGTCGAAGGCGAGCACGCGGTCGAGTCGCCTCGTGTCGAGCAGGAGGCCGCCCGCGCAGAACTGCTGCCCACCCATCGCGTGCCGCCCGCCGGCGATCGCAACCGGAAGCCGGCTCGCTTCCGCCTCTGCGAGGGCAGCTTGGATCGAGTCCAGTGAGGTGACCTGGACGACATTCACAACAGCCGTCTCGTTCAGGAGCGAATGAATGTCGTTGACGGAGGTCGGCAAGCGCGCCCTAACGAAGCCCGCGCAAGAGCCGCGTCGCGATCCCTCGGATCGTCTCGGTTCCGTACGTGTGGCTCGGATTGCGGCGCGTCAGGATCGCGAGCGAGACGCGGCGATTCCCACGCTCGAGGAGCGCGACCTGGTGGGTCACCCAACCGGTGCCCGAGCCCCAGCCTCCCTTGAGGAAGATCTTCCAGCCGTCCGGTCTGGCCGGCGGAATCCCCCAGCGCTGCGACGGGACGACCGTGGCCAGGAGGCGGCGCGCGTAGGAGCGGTGGCGCCTCGGGGTCAGGAGGTCGACCCGGGCGAAGTAGCGCGCCTGATCCTCAGCCGTGATCTTCGACGTGCCCCAGGGCGAGATCACTAAGTGGAAGTGCCTCATCCCGGCGCGCTCGGCGAGGCGGTTGAGCGGCCCGCGGCCGAGCAGCCGGACGAAGTACGTCGCCGGCTCGTTGGCAGACCAGCGGATCATCGGCTCGAGGAGGCCACGCTCGTTGTCGTTCAGCGGCCGCCCGCGGACTGCCGGCCTGTTCAGATATGCGACGAGCAGCATCGCCTTGAGAACGCTCGCGGACGGGTAGGCGCGCTCCTTGAAGCGCCCGAGGAGCCGGCCGCGCTCTGTTACCACGGCGAAGGACTCGACTCCGGCCCGGGCCTCCGCGTAGCGAGCCGCGGCCGACACGTTCGCCTGCCAGTTGGGCCGCGCTTGCGCGCTCGCGGCGGGCGCGAGAGCGAGCGCCACGGCCACGCAGACCAGTGCCCTCACGACCACCCGGCGTCCTTCGTCCAGGTGAGCTCGTCCTCGAGCGGCGGATCGTCGTCGTGCTCGGCGCAGCCGGTCGCCGCGAAGAGCCGAAGGCGAATCTCCGTCTCCGTCGCGTCGACGCGGAAGAAGCACTTGAAGAACGGCGGCTCGTCCCAGTCCCAGTAAGGGTAGTACAGCTCGCCCAGGTGTCCGTCGGGGAGCCAGCGGATCACCTGTGCGGATCTGCGCTCCGCGGCCCGGGTGATTGCCTCGGCGACCCCGACCCGGGCCGGCCGAGGGGTCCCTCCGCGACGGTGCGCCGGTCGCCTCCTCCATCAGACGACCCGCCTCCTCCGGACGGATCCGGACGGCGTCGGCGTTGGGCACGCCAACCGCCCGCAGCAGGCGCCGGAAGAGCCGGCTCTCCTCTGCCCGGCGAGCGTAGAGCTCGCTGAAGAAGGAGAGCGAGTCACCGCGGAGCGGGTAGAGGCGCACGTCCTCCTCGGCGACCGGCGGGAGGTCCGGGTCCGGATTGGGGATCCCGATCCGTTCGATCGTGTGCGTCCCCTGGGAGAAAGCCCCGGCCGCGCCACACACGATGTACTGGATCGTGCGGCCGCCCGGTACGGAGACGGGGTAGCGCTGGTAGTTGTGGATCTCGCCGCTCACGACGGCGACGTAATTCGAGGCCGGGTGGCGCACGACCTCGTCCACCGAGCCGCCGCCCTCGATCGGCGTCGCGTTGTAGTGCCCGTCCCCATAGATCGGCTTGCTCGTGACGAGGATCTTCGGCCGCGGGTCGCCACGCGAGACCTCGCCCAGCCAGCGGCCCTGGTCGTGGTCGACGCGCCCGCAGAGGCCAAGGTCGAGCCCGACGAGGAGGAGCGGTCCCGCGTCGAGGGCGAAGTACGGCCCCGGCTGGCGGGCAATCGTGTTCTTCTCCTCCCGCTCGCGGCGCGCCACCTGCGTCGCCGCGTGCACCCGGGCCGGTTTGCGCCAGAAAGGCCGGAGAGCCCGTGGGACGGCGTCGAGCACGGTTCGCGGCGGCTCGTCGTGGCCGCAGAAGTGGAACATGAAGCCGAGAAGGCCGCCGTCGTCCCAGTCGTGGTTGCCCGGGATCGCGTAGATAGGGACGCTCAGATCGCGGTAGGGGAAGTAAAACTTGCGGCGGTAGTCGTTGACGTCGCCGGCCGGATAGACGACATCGGAGGCGATGAAAGCGAAGTCGACGCCGTCCGCCCGGCTCAGCAGGGGTTGAACCAGCGCGAACTGCGACGAGTCGCCCTCTCCCGGATCGCCGAAGAGAAGAAAGGAGGTGCGGTCGGCCGCGCCCGGCGCGCGGATCGTCAGGCTCTCGGCGCGCATGTGCGCGACCCAGGCTCGACGCTGGTCGTCGCTCGGGTCGTGCAGCGCCGCGAGCTTCTCGTTTCGCGCCTCGCGCATCGTGACGAGGTTCCAGCGGAACTGATCGGCACCCGGTCGACGTTCGGCGCCCGAGTGGTGCCCGGCTCGAGGGCCCGAGCCTCCTCGAGAAGTTCCCGGTAGCGGCCGGGTTCGTCGCAGCGCCAGCCGGCGCCGCGCGACGACCTCGTCGAGCCGGTCTTCACCCCTAGCCGGGCGCCCGGCCGAGGGCCTGCAGCTGCCCGCGCTCGATCTCGATCGCCTCCTGATCGAAGCGGAAGTAGGTGCGCGGCGGCAGCGTGCCCCAGACGTTCGAGGAGTGCGGCGTGTCCTCCCAGTCTCGCGGCCGGTGGTTCGGCCCGAGCTGCTCCATGTCGGCGTAGAGCTCGACGATCAGGTCTTCCTCCGGGACGCGGATGTAGGCAAAGAGGCTCGCCGCAACCCCATGCCGCCCGGGCCCCCAGACCACCCAGCGGCCGTGCTTCGCGACGTGATCGAGCATCCCGCGCATCTCGCCCATGTCGCGTAGCTCGAACGCGAAGTGGTGGAAGTGCGCCTCCTCCTTCTGAAGGATCGCGTGCACGTGATGATCCGCGTTCAGGTGCAGCCAGAGGCCCTCGTCGCCGAGCCGGTCCGTGACGCGAAATCCGAGGCGGTCGACGTAGAACGCCGAGAGGCGCGCCAGGTCGTCCGTCACGGCATTGATGTGGCCGAGCCGGCGGGGATGGAGCCCGGGGAGCTCGGTCGAGAGTCGGGCGACATCCGGGAACGGGCTCTCCGGCTCGCGCCAGGGAACGAGCTCGACGCCGTAGCCATCGGGATCCACAAGCGGCTCTTCGAGCCCGAGATCTTCGGCTTCAACGCCGGGGGCGAGCTGCCAGCCGGCGTGGTCGAACCCCGGTCGCTCGCCGGACGCGACGAGCTCGAGCGAGTAGTCCTCGAAGCCGCAGCGCAGAAAGGCGCGATCGGCCCGGCGCTCCCGCAGGGTGAGGCCGAACTGACGGCACCAGCGCTCCGAGGCCTCGTCCAGGTCGAAGACTCGGAGTGCCACGTGGTGGATCCCGACGAGGCTCACCCCAGCCGGCCCATCCCCGGGAGCGTCCGGTAGCCACCCTGGAAGAAGACGAGCGGACTCGCGCCGTTCTGGGCCACGTCGGCATCCTCGACGGTGCCGAGGACGATGTCGTGATCGCCCGCCTCGACGACGTCGTGCAGGCCGCAGACCAGGTAGGCGATGCAACCCGGGATGAGCGGGATCCCACCGGGCCCTCCCTGGACGTCGAGCCCCTCGAAGTGATCCTCGCCCGGGCGGGCGAAGCGCCGCGAGAGCTCCTCCTGGTCCTCGGCCAGGATGTTCACGGCGAAGCGGCCCGCCTGCTCGACCGCGAGCGCCGTCCGGGAGCCGCGGACGAGACAGGCGAGGATCATCGTCGGCTCGAGTGAAACGGACGTGATCGAGTTTGCCGTCATCCCGTGGCGC
This sequence comes from Actinomycetota bacterium, assembly GCA_013697275.1. Classification (GTDB taxonomy): domain Bacteria; phylum Actinomycetota; class Thermoleophilia; order Gaiellales; family Gaiellaceae; genus JACCXC01. The sequence goes on from JACCXC010000045.1 coordinate 12,405, forward strand.
TCGCCCTCGAATGCGGTCGTGATCACGCTCACGCCCGTCGGGAAGTGACCCATGACGTGGCGGAACTTGAGCGGGTCGACGGGCGCGGCCACTAGGTAGTCGGCTGGTGTTCCTTCCGGTTCTGCGCCCCCGCCTTCCGGGGTCGATGAGCAAGCCGGGCAGGGATGCAGGGAGCTCCGATGCTGGTGGCATCGGAGTGACTGAGGACGCCGAACGGCGCCGTCTCAGCGGCCTCGGAAGGTGATGGGGGTAGGGCCGGGAGGGGCACTAGTCGACTAGGAACTGCTCCACGAGCTCGGTCGGGTGCTTCTTGTCGGCGAGCAGGTAGGCGAGCGCGGTCATCCGGAAGGAGTCCTGGAGGTAGAAGCGCTCGTAGAGCTCGCCGCGCCCTCCGAGGGCCGAGCCGACGAAGTCCCATGCGAGCCGGTAGGCGCGCACGCGCCGCTCGGCCGGGGCGTTCCGCCCCTGGAAGTACTTGTCGATCAGCTCGCGCATCGGCCCCTCGAAGTCGGCCTTCGAAGGAGTCGTCATGAAGCCGCCGCCGCCCACGAGCTGCATCAGCTCGATCGCGCGCGGGATCCACTTCGGCATCACGCCGCGGAGCGCGACGAACGAGCGCTCGTCGGGCACCCAGTCGTCGATCCCGTCGCCCTCGGCCTGGAACGAGCCGGCCTCGGCCGCGATCACGCCCGCGCGCGTCAGCTCCATCATCGTCCACATCTCGCCGAGCTTCTCCTGCACGTGGTCGAAGGAGTTCACGCCGGTCAGCTCGGCCATCGTGTGCGCCATCCCGAAGGCGAACTCGAGCTTCGCCCAGGCTCGCGTCATCGCCTGGTGGATGATGTGCGCGCGCCAGTGTGAGTCGGTGATGACCTCGCTGTGGAGCTGCGGGTCGCCGTCCAGGAAGAGCCGGTCGCGCGGGATCTCCACATCGTCGAAGATCGCGACGGCGTCCATCTCGTCGAAGCGCGTCGAGAGCGGGTAGTCGAACGGGTCGCGCCGGCTCGAGTACGAGTCGCGGCAGATGAACTTGAGCCCCCGGGTGTCCATCGGGATCGAGAAGCAGATCGCGTACTTCGCGTCCTGGAGGCGCAGGTCTGAGCCGGGGTAGACGGCCAGCTCGTCCGCAAAGGGCGCGAGCGTGGCGAGCATCCGAGCTCCGCGGACGACGATCCCGTTCTCAGTGTCCCCGACCTTGTGCAGCGAGATCTCCCCGCCGAGCTGGTCCGCCTCTGCGACCGAGCGGTCGACCTGCGGATTGATTAGCGTGTGGGTGAGTGACAGGTCGTTGTCGCGCATGAGGCGCTGGTACTCGACGAGGTTCCGCGCGCCCTCCTCGTTCCCGTACCGCGCCCAGACGTCGGCCCGCGCGGCGAAGCAGGCGAACGTGTAGTTCAGGTAGTCGGGCGTCCGGCCCATCATCCCGCCGGTTGCATCGGCGATCCGCTTGGATGCGACGCGCCGCCGTTCGAGGTCCTCGCGGCGCTTCGGCTGGACGTGCGTGACGTTGACCGGCTGGCCCGTGTCGGGCGAGGGGAAGAGGAACGTCTCCGGGTCCTCGTGTTGGAGATCGAAGAGCCGCGCGAGCGAGCGGGCCGCGCCTTCGAGCTTCGGGTGGGTCGCCGGGTCGGTCACCTTCTCGCCCTCTAGCCAGATCTCCCGTCCCTCGCCTTTCAGGCCGGCCAGGAACTGCTCCCCCGTCCGCGCCCCCGTCGTCTGCTTGGTCTCCGTCGCCATCAGGCCACCTTTCGCGCCACTGTCTTGACGTCTGCATAGAAGTCGAAGCTCCACTCGCCGCCCTCGCGGCCGATCCCCGAGCGCTTGGCGCCGCCGAAGGGCGCGCCGAGATCGCGGGCGTAGAAGCAGTTGATCCAGGTCGTCCCGGCCACGAGGGCCTCGCCGAGCCGCTCAGCGCGCTCCTCGTCTTCGGTGAAGACGGTAGCCGCGAGGCCGTATTCGGTGTCGTTGGCCAGGCGGACGGCCTCGTCCTCGTCCGCGAACGTCTGGAGCGTGAGGACGGGCCCGAAGACCTCCTTCTGGACGATCTCCAGCTCCTGGCGGACGTCCGTGAAGAGCGTCGGCTCGTAGTAGAGGCCTCCGAGCTCGGGCGAAACGCGCCCGCCAATCACAAGCCGTGCTCCATCGCGCTCGGCCCGCTCGACGAAGCCCTCGACGCGCGCCAAGTGCTCGCGCGCGATGAGCGGGCCGATGTCCGTGTCCGGATCGCGCGGATCGCCGAGCCTCCGCTCCGCGACGCCGGCGAGGAAGCGTTCGCTGAACTCCTCCGCGATCGCCTCCTCGACGAGCAGGCGCGTGCCCGCGAGGCAGACCTGCCCTGCGTTGTCGTACTGGTAGGTCGCCGTCTCGACCGCACGGTCGAGATCGGCATCCGCGAAGACCATGAACGGGCTCTTGCCACCGAGCTCGAAGGACACGGGGGTGAGGTTGCCCGCGGCCGCGCGGGCGATCTGCTGCGCCGTCTCGACGGAGCCCGTGAACGAGATGCGGGCGACGCCGGGGTGCGCCACGAGCGCGGCGCCGACCTCCTCGCCGAACCCCTGCACGACGTTGAGGACACCCCGGGGGAGCCCCGCGTCGCGCGCGATCTCGGCCAGCAGCGAGGCGGTGAGCGGCGACCACTCGGCCGGCTTCAGGACAGCGGTGCACCCGGCGGCGAGTGCAGGCCCGCACTTCCAGGTCTCGAGGAGGAGCGGCGCATTCCAGGGCGTGATGAGGACGGCGACGCCCGATGGGTCGCGGCGCACGTGGTAGGCGGTGCCGTTCGATTCCCAGGCCCGGCGCTCGAGGTCGAGCGCGAGCCGGGCAAAGAAGCGGAAGTTGAGCGCGGCCCGCTTCATCAGCCGCATGCGGGAAGCCTCGAGGAGCGAGCCGTTGTCGAGCGTCTCGACCTCGGCGAGCGTCTCCTGGCGCTCCTCGATCAGGTCTGCGACGCGGGAGAGGTGCCCGGCGCGGCCCTCCGGCCCGAGGGCGGCCCAGGCGGGGAACGCCTCACGCGCGGCCTCAACCGCCGCGTCGGCCTCTTCCTGGCCCCCGCGGGCGATGTCGGCGAGCCGGCTCTCGTCGATCGGCGAGACGTCCGCGAATCTCTCGGCGGATGCGACCCGCTCGCCGCCGATGAAGTGGTCGGGCGAGACCTCGACGCCCGCGACGGTCGCGACGACGCTCACGCCGCCCCCTCCCCAGGGCGCAAAGCGCCCACGCCACCTCCCAGGGTGGGGAGGGAACCACCCGCCGCCCTCGGCCAGCCTACGGAGGACTCCCCTACGAATGTGTGGCGAGTCGGGCCAGTTCTGTGCCGGAGCCGGAGCAATGTACTCACGCTGTCTCTTCGGGGACAGCGAGGGCCACGTGCCGTGCGTTCGGCGAGTCTGCAGGCATGACCCCGGGCGGCGCCAGCTCCTCGCTCCCCTCGACCACGCGATTCGAGAGGCGGCCGATTCCCTCGACCTCGACCTCGACGACGTCGCCGGGCTCGACCGGGCGAGAGTTCGCTGGCGTGCCCGAGAGAAGGACGTCGCCGGGCTCGAGCGTGATCAGCCGTGAGAGATCGGCCAGCATGTAAGCGATCGGCCACAGGAGCTCGCGTGTCGACCCCTCCTGCACCAGCTCGCCGTTCACGTAAGTGCGAAGCGCCAGGTCGGTCGGGTCGACCTCGGCCTCGTCGGCGAGCGCGGGCCCGAGCGGGCAGAAACCGTCCTGACCCTTGACCCGCAGCATCGACCCGCGGTCGGCGTGGCGAAAGTCGTGGACGCCGAAGTCGTTCGCCGCCGTGTAGGCCTCGACGTGGGCCAGAGCCTCTTCCTCTCGGACGCGCTTCATCCGCCGGCCGACGATCACGGCAACCTCGCCCTCGTAGTTCAGGTAGCGGCACCCGCGCGGGCGGACGATCTCGTCGCCGTGGCCGGCGAGCGCCGTTGGCGGCTTTAGAAAGTACGAGGGCTCGTCCGGCGTGCGGGCTGCGTACTCCTCCACCCGGCTCGGGTAGCTCAGGTGGACACCGATGATCTTCGACGGCCGCAGGTCGCCGACAGGTCGCGTCACTCGGCGCGCCTTCCGCCGTCCACCGTGTAGCCGAATGAGAACCAGAAGCCCCGCCCGACATCCACAGGGGCGAGGTCGGCAAGCTCGTCCGCGGGCGACTCGAAGAAGCCGAGCGTCGCATCGCCCTCCCAGATCGGCGAGATCTCGCGATCCTGTCCGCCCGCCCAGACGTGCTCCTGGAGCGGCTCGTTCTCCGCCACCCAGGCCGGGAAGAAGCGCGTGTTGAAGAGCGGCGGCGAGTTGACCGTCGGCCCCTCGTCGGAGATGCCCGAGAGCGTGACCGTCGCCTCGGCGAGCCGACGGTCTCCTGCAGCAAGCGTTGCGGCGAGGGTCCCGCCGGCCTCGAGCCGCGGGCCCGCGCGCCCGACCGTGACCGGCCGGGTCATCCAGATCGACCCAGGTTTCTTCGGGAAGCCCTGCACGAGCCCGCGCACGAGCGGCATGCCCTTGTCCACCCACATGAAGGGGCAGCGGGTGACGGGCTCGCCCCGGTAGCTCGCCGCGAGGACGACGAAGAACTCCTTGTACTGCGCGCGCACCGGGTCGAGGAGCTCCTCGCCTGAATCGGAGCACGACTGCCAATCGACGAAGATGGCGGCTGCGCTTCCGAGGTCGTCCCCCGGCTCGAGCTCCGGCGGCAGGAGAGCGCGGGCGGCATCCGGATCGGTCCGGTACTCGACGATCAGGAAGTCGCCCGAGTAGTGCCAGGGCGGAGGCGGCACGAGCGAGGAACGGCCCGTCCGCGTCAGCGGCAGGGAGTAGCCGGTCAAACGGTGCGCGGCGCTCACGTCCACGCCGCGAACGATACGGCAGCGAGGGCTAGCCGGAGCCTGACGAGAGGCCTGGCTGAGAGCCGACGATCGCGGGCTCGCCGGGGGGCAGCACGTCGCCGGCGAGCGGCTGCACCTCCATCGCCTGGGCAAGGGCCTCGGCGTCGAGGCCGCTCGTTGCCGAGATGTCCTCGGCCTGCAGAAGGACGATCCCCGGCGGCGGCGCCTTGCCCGGCTGCGGGTTCCCCCAGTCGAACGTCGCGTCGGCGACGCGACGCCACGCGAGAAGATAGCTGTGCGGGTTGACGACCCCGTCGTAGCCGAGACCGAGCAGGGCAGCGGGGTGCACTTCGAAGTGGAGGTGCGGCGGTGTCCCAGCCGCGTCCCCGGTCGCCCCGACGAACCCGATCACGTCGCCCGCCTCGACGCGAGAGCCCTCGAAGGCAAGCGGGGAGAAGGCCGAGAGATGTGCGAAGTAGAACTCGTTCCCTTGGTCGTCGCGAAGCCAGAGCCGGTTTCCGCCCACGTCGTTCCAGCCGACAAGGAAGAGCGTCCCGTCCGTGACCGCGAGGATGGGGGCGCCGACCGGCGCGAAGATGTCGTTGCCGTGGTGCCAGCCGGTGATGGCGCGCGACGCGGCGAAGTCGTCGGTGAAGCTCGACGGCCCGTAGACGGGGAAGACGTAGCGGTCGGCCGTCAACTCGGGCCGCACCTCGGGAGGCGGGTTCTGGACGACCGGCGGCGGCTTGCCCGGCGAGACGGACGGTTGTGGCTCGGGGTCGCGTTTCGGGCCTTTCGGCGGCGCCACCGGCACGCCGGCGGAGGGCGGGCTCGGCGGCTGAACCACGGCCTTGCTCGCCGTCGCGCCTGCCTCCGCGTAGCCCACCACGATCTCGCTCCCAGCCGGCAGGCCTCCGTGATCGGCGGTCACGTGGACGTGCAGGCCGCTGACGAGCGTGCGCCTGCCGACCTTCGCGCCGGATGCGCGCACGACCGCCTGCTCGAGGAGCACGACGTAGCCCCAGTCGCCGAGCTGCACCCGGGCGTTCGGTGCCGCCCGGACGGGTTGCCCAAGGACGGTGACGTCCGCGAGCCAGGAGCCGGACAGGCCTCCGGTGACCCGGCTCTGCGACGCCGTCGCCGCGGCCCTGGTGCTCAGCGCGCCCACCGTGATCTCGCCGCCGAAGAGTGAGATCGTCCGCACGGTCGCGCCGGCGCTCGCGCGGCCTTCCTTGCCTGCAAGCGCACGCGCGCGCGTCCAGACGCCGCCGGTCGTGACGATCCCCTCCCCGTAGTCGAGTCGCGGCGAGCGGGAAGCGCGGCTGGGCGGCGCGACGGCCTCACCGAGGACCTCCTCCGTGCCGTCGGCGAGGACGACGCGCACGGCAAACGAGCGGGCCGACGCCTGCGAGACCGGTGCGGCGGCAGCCGACGACGACGCGGTCGCGAGAGCGGCCAGCGCGATGAGGCAAACCCGTGCGACCGCGCGGGCGGACACCGAGGGGAGGTTATCGGCGCGCTCGCTCAGCCGCCGAGCCTCTCTCGCGTCAGCTTGAGAAACTGCTCGCGAGCCGCGGCGCCCGGAGCTGCCTCGTCGAGCTCGGCGAGCTCCGGGTCGGCGGTGACATCTCGCGCGACGGCTCGCACCTCTTCCGCGGCTCGAGCGCGCGAGACGGGGTCGGCCAGCAAGTCCTCGACCCAACGCGACGGGTCGGGAAGCGGCGCGCCATGCTCGACCAGGAGCTCGCCGAGGACGAGGCCGACGCGGATGTACGCGAAGGCGCGAAAGACCAGCTGCCGCTGGGGGGAGGCGACCATGGCCGCCAGGTCGGGATCGGCCGCCTGCACGTTTGCGACGAAGTTCCCGATCGGCTCGTCGACGAGCGAGATCCAGAGCTCGTCCGCGCTCACACTGGAACTCTAGACCCGCTCAGGAGCGCAGCTCGGACACGACCAGATGCGCGGCGGTCACGAGGAGGAGCCCGGCGAAGAGGCGCCGCAATACGTCCTCCGACAACCCGTGAGCAAGTGCCGCTCCGGCCGCCACTCCGGCAGCCGAGCCAAGCCCGACGATCAGGGCCGTGCGCCAGCGAACGTTCCCGTAGCGGTGCTGCCGCCAGGCTCCCAGGCAGGCGACGGGGATCATGGCGGCAAGTGAGGTCGCCTGGGCGCCGAGCTGGCTCAGGCCGAGGACAAGGGCGAGCGTCGGGACGAACAGGATGCCACCGCCGACGCCGAACATGCCCGAGAGTGCACCCGCAGCGACCCCAAGAAGCACGGCGGCAACGAGCTCGATCATGCGACGAGGAGACGGACGGCCACGGCGAGGAGAAAGATGGCGAAGAGGAGGACGAGCGCCCGCGAGGAGACGCGCTGCTGGAGCCACGTTCCGGCCACCGTTCCTGCGAGGGCCGGAACTCCGACGACGGCTGCTTCACGCCAATGCATCTCGTCCGTGGCAGCGAACGCGGCGACGCCGAACGCTGCCGTGAGCACGATCACCGCGAGGGACGTCCCGGTCGCCTCCTTCGGGTCGAGCCCCGCGGCGAGGACGAGGAGCGGAACGACGACGATCCCTCCGCCCACGCCGAAGAGCGCGCCGAAGAAGCCCGCTACGAGCCCGATCCCCGCGAGCACGAGGAGCGGGGGAAGCGGCCGGGCCACAGCCGTATCGTAGGAAGCGTGGAGGCCGTCCTCGCCCAGCTCGCCGAAGCGCCCGAGCGAAGCGCGCTCATCTTCGACGTAGACGGGGTGCTGGCGCCGATCGTTGCGCGGCCCGAGCTCTCCGAAGTGCCGGAGGAAACACGCGCCGAGCTCCGCCGCCTCGTCGCGCGCTATCTCCTCGTCGCCTGCGTGAGCGGGCGGGACGGGTCGGATGCGCGGCGCCTCGTGGGGCTCGACGGGATCGAGTACGTCGGGAACCACGGGCTCGAGCTTCATCCGGACGCCGAGGGGGCGGCGCGGGGAATCGCCGCCTTCCGGGAGACTTTGAGCTGGCCGGTCGAGGACAAGCGGCTCTCGCTGTCGCTCCACTATCGCGAGGCTCCCGACGAGCAGAGGGCAGTCCGCGAGCTCGAAGCCGTCGCGGAGCGGGCGCGGTCGGCGGGGCTTAGCCCGCGCTGGGGCCGCAAGGTGCTGGAGATCCGCCCCTCGCTCCAGGCCGACAAGGGGACTGCCGTGAGTGCGCTGCTCGAGCGCTCCCGTGCGCGCCGGGCGCTCTACGCGGGGGACGACACCACCGATCTCGACGCCTTTGCCGGCCTCGACGCGGCTGGGCTCGAGCACTCAGTTCGCCTGGCCGTCGCCTCGGACGAGGGGCCTGCCGAACTCCGCGAGGCCGCCGACCTCGTCGTCGAGTCGCCGACCGCGCTTGTCGAGCTTCTGCGGTATCTCTGACCCGAGCGCTATTCCCCCCGGGGGACCCCCGGATTACCGGTTCCCCCGCGTCCGAGCGTATCGCGGAAATCCGCGCGTGTGGGTCACGCACGTGCAACGCGTCCGTACCGGCGAGGCCGGCGCTCAGCGCAGGAGGAACCCGGTTCCGAGCTCGTCGCCGGGCTCGAGGACGAACTGGTGATACCCGGTCAGATGGGCGCTGCCGGCGACCTCGGTCACCACGGCCGGGCCCCCAGCGACATCCGCGTCGCCGACCACGCGGGCCTTGAACTCCGTCCCGACGATGCTCAGGTGGCGAAGCGTCTGGCCCCGCGCGAGAGCGCCGGAGCGGTCGAGGAGCGCGAGGCGCGCTGACGTGCCGCTCCCGCAGGGAGAGCGATCGACCTCCCCGTCGGCAAAGACCGTGACGTTTCGCTGCACGAGCGCTTCGTCCGCGCCGCCCTCCTCCTGCCAGAAGATTACGCCGTAGATGTCGCGAAGCTCGGGTTCCAGCGGATGAACCCAGTCCCGCCCAGCCTCGAGGCCCCGCTTGATCTCGCGCCCTGCCTCGATCAAGCGCGGTAGCTCGGCCGGGACGATCCCGCCGGGGAGCTCGACGGAGGCGTAGAAGGCGCCGCCGAAGGCAACCGCCGCTCTCCACTCGCCGACGCACAGTCCCTCGGCGGCAACGAACGCGGGCACGTTCCTGAAGCGCACGCCGCGCACACGTCCGCCCTCGACCGAGACGGTGACGGGGAGCCGGCCGGAGGGCGCGTCGATCGCCAGCTTCGTCTCGGGCTCGGTCGCATCGACCCTCCCACTCTCGAGCGCCCAGGTCGCGAGCGCGATCGTCCCGTGGCCGCAGGCGGTCGAGTAGCCCGCGTTGTGGAAGAAGACGACGCCGAGGTCGCCGCCCTCGTCCTCCGGATCCGTCACGAAGCAGCCGTACATGTCGGCGTGGCCGCGCGGTTCGTGGACGAGCAACTCCCGCACGCGGTCGAGTCGCTCGGCGGCATAACGGCGCTTGTCGAGAATCGTCCGGCCCGGGAGCGAGTCGACGCCGCCGGTCACGATCCGGAAGGGCTCGCCGGCAGTGTGGTAGTCGGTTGCGTTGACGATCACGCCGCGCGCAGGACGTCCCACGCACGGGCCACGTCCTCCTCGGTCGTCGCCGCGTGGCCGATCGCGAGGCGGAGGACGAAGCGTTCGCGCAGCCGCGTGTGAGACAGGTAAACCTCGCCCGTCGCGTTGACGCGCTCCAGGAGGCTTTCGTTCTCCTCATCCGACGCGTCCCGCCGGAAGCAGACGACCGAGAAGGGATGAGGCGCCTCGACCTCCCAGCCTGCCTCCGCCTCGACCCAGGTGGCGAAGAGCTGAGCAAGGCGAACGTGCTCGCGGATCAGCTCCTGTAGCCCCTCACGGCCGTAGGAGCGAATGACTGTCCAGAGCTTGAGCGCGCGGAAACGCCGGCCGAGCGCGGGTCCGTAGTCCATCAGGTTCGTGACCTCCTCCTCGCTTGTCCGCAGGTACTCGGGGACGAGGCTGAACGTCCTGCGAAAGTCCTCAGGACGGCGCGTGAAGAGGGCCGAGCAGTCGACCGGCGTGAAGAGCCATTTGTGCGGGTTGACGACGAGCGAGTCGGCGCGCTCGACGCCCTCCAGCGCCCAGCGGAGCTCGGGGCAGACGGCAGAAGAGCCCGCGTACGCCGCATCCACGTGCAGCCAGGCACCAGCGCGTTCGCAGAGGCCCGCGATCGCGGCCACCGGGTCGACCGAGGTGGTCGAGGTCGTGCCGACCGTGGCGACCACCGCGGCGATCCGCTCTCTCGCAAGGAGCTTCTCGAGCGCCTCGGGAAGCAGGCGAAACTCATCGTCGACCGCAAGCTTGCAGACCGTGAGACCGAGGAGCTTCGCCGCCTTGTCGACCGAAGAGTGGGCGTGCTCCGAGCAGGCAATCACCCCGTCCGGACGCAGCTCGCGAGCGACGGCCAGCGCCGCGAGCGTCGATGTCGAGGCCGTGTCCTCGATATGCCCGTGGAAGCCTTCGGGAAGGCCGAGGAGCTGTCGCAGCCAGTCGAGGGCGAGCTCCTCGAGCTCGGTGGCCGCCGGGCCGGTCCGCCAGAGCATGGCGTTGACGTTGAAGGCGGCGCTCATGAGCTCGGCCAGGATTCCCGGCTTCGAGCCGGTGATCGCGAAGTAGGCGAAGAAGCGCGGGTGGTTCCAGTGCGTCGTCGCCGGGACGATCACCTCGTCCAGGTCGCGCAGGATCGCCTCGAAGGGCTCGCCCCGCTCGGGTGGCTCGGCCGGAAGGGCGCGCCGCACGTTGCCGGGGGCGGCCCGGGAGAGAACCGGCCGCTCGCGCATCCCCTCGAGGTAGCCGGCGACCCATTCGAGCGCCGCCGCCCCGTCCTGGCGGAAGTCGCTCACGCCTTCAGCATCCGGCGGACCTTCGCCCACGGGCGCGTGTTCACGACGTCGTCCTTCGTCAGCCACCCGCGCCTGGCCTGAAAGACGCCTAGCTCGAGGTTGCCGAGCTCGTGCACGCGGTGGGCGTCGGTCGAGATGACGACCTTCACGCCCGCCCCGACGGCCGCGCGGGCCATCGCGTCCTTCAGGTCGAGCCGGTCTGGCTGGGCGTTGATCTCGAGGAACGTCCCGGTCTCGGCCGCCCGCGCGAAGACTGCGTCCCAGTCCGCGTCGTACGGCGCGCGGCGATTCAGCTTGCGGCCGCTCGGATGACCGACGCAATCGACGTGCGGGTTCTCGCAGGCGGCAAGAAGGCGCCGGGTCAGCTCAGCCCTCCCCTCGGTGAAGCCGGAGTGAATCGAGGCCATCACCCAATCGCGCGCGGCCAGCGTCTCGTCCTCCAGATCGAGGGAGCCGTCGCGACGGATGTCGACCTCCACGCCGGCGAGGACCTCGATGTCCCCGTGGCGCTCGTTCACGGTCTGGATCTCCGCCGCCTGACGCTCGAGCAGGTCACCTCGCAAGCGCTTCGCGTGGTCGCAGATCGCGACGTACCCGCGCCCGAGCTCCCGCGCCGCGCCGACCATCTCCTCGAGCGTCCCGCGGCCGTCCGACCACGTCGTGTGCATGTGAAGGTCGCCGGCGATGTCCTCGAGCGCGACGAGCTTCGGGAGCTCGCCCTTACGCGCGGCCTCGAGCTCGCCGCGGTTCTCACGCAGCTCGGGAGGAATCCAGGCGTAGCCCAGGTGACCGTAGAGCTCCTCCTCGTCGGTCGTCTGGAAGAGCTCGCCTTCTTCCGGCTGAACGCCGTACTCCGAGACCGAGAGCCCGCGGCGCACCGCGCTCTCGCGGAGGGCGACGTTGTGATCCTTCGAGCCGGTGAAGTGCTGGAGGAGGTTCCCATAGGACTCGGGCGGGACGACGCGGAGGTCGAACCGGAAGCCGTCGTACGAGACGACGGTTGCCTTGGTCCGACCGTGGGCAACGACCTCCGCGACGCGCGGGTGCGAGACGAAGTGCTGGGTGAGCGCGGGGGGGTCGGGCGCGGTCGCGATCAGGTCGACGTCCTTCACGGTCTCGATCCGCCTCCGCGCGCTGCCCGCCTCGGACACCCGTTCGCAGGCGGGATGCTCGGCGAGCTCGGCCACCGTCTCGCGCAGAACCGGGAGGACGCGCCCGAGAAGGACTCGCCCCGTGTTAGCGGAGCCGTCCCGGGCGGGGCGGTTGAGCGCCGCAAGGACGCGCTCCTCGGTCTTCGGACCGAGACCCGAGAGCTCGCGAAGCTGCTTGGCCTCTGCGGCCCCGCGTAGCGCGTCGATCGTCTCGATTCCGAGCTCCTGCCAGAGCCGGCGCGCCGTCTTCGGGCCGAGGCCGGGCACCTTCATCATCTGAACAAGGCCCACCGGGACGCGGCCGCGGAGCTTGGCGACCGCCCGGAGGTCGCGAGTCTCGGCGTACTCGGCGATCTTGTCCTGGATCGTCCCCCCGATCCCAGGGATCTGCGTCGCCTTTCCCTCGACGGCGAGCCGCGCGACCGATGCGGAGGACTCGCGGATCCGGTCTGCCGCACGCCGGTAGGCGGAGAGGCGAAAGGCATCTGCGCCGTCCAACTCGAGGAGGTCGGCGAGGAGCTCGAACTGCTCGGCGAGCTCCTGGTTTCGCGGCAGGGAGTCGCCGGCCATCCCGACGGCGATCATACGCACGGTGCGCTTCGCGATCTGCCTGCCGACCTACAACGAGCGGGACAACCTCGAGGGGGTGGTTCGAACCCTGGGATCCGTCTTCGAGTCGGGCGATCTCGACGGCCGCGTGCTCGTCGTCGACGATGACTCGCCCGACGGGACCGGAGCTCTGGCCGACCGCCTGGCGGCGGAGCTTTCCTGGGTCGACGTGCTCCACCGCAAACGAAAGGAGGGCCTCGGACCCGCCTACCTGGCGGCATTCCGCCGCGTCCTCGACGAAGGCGCCGACCTCGTGCTCGAGATGGACGCCGACCGTTCGCACGACCCGCGAGACGTTCCGCGGCTCGTGGCCGCGGCGGAGGAGGCCGACCTCGTGATCGGATCGCGCTACGTGGCAGGCGGAGGCGTCACGAATTGGGGGCCGGTGCGCCGAGCCGTCAGCCGGGTGGGCTGCCTCTACGCTCAGGCCTGGCTCGCCCTCCCGGTCCGGGACTCGACGTCGGGCTTCAAGGTCTTCCGCCGGGCGGTGCTCGAGAGGATCGATCTCGACGCGATCGAGACGCGTGGCTACGCCTTCCAGATCGAGACGACCTACCGCGCGCACCGGGCCGGCTTCCGGATCGCGGAGGTTCCTATCACGTTCGCCGACCGCGAGGCAGGCCGCTCGAAGATGAGCCGCGCGATCGTCGGAGAGGCCGTTCTGCGCGTGCCGGCGCTGCGCCTGGCGGCTGCGCTTGGTCGACTGTGAGCGTGGGTATAGTCGAGCCGGTGGGACAGGTTTCCGAGGTCACCGACCAGAGCTTCGAGCAGGAAGTCATCGGCTCAGACCAGCCTGTCGTGGTCGACTTCTGGGCCCCCTGGTGCGGCCCGTGCCGCATGATCGCGCCGATTCTCGACGAACTGGCCGGCCAGCATGGCGAGCGGGTCAAGTTCGTGAAGATGAACGTGGACGAGAACCCCCAAACGGCCGGCCGCTTCAACGTCCTCTCGATCCCGATGGTCGTCCTCTTCGAGGGCGGCGAGCCACGCGACACGGTCGTCGGCGCGCGGCCCAAGAGCCATTACGAAGGCGCCTGGCAGCGCTGGCTCCAGGCCGCGTAGCGCGGCGCGAACGTTAAGCCTGCGCTAACCCGCGGCTACGGGGTTGTGAATCCCCTTGCGCCCGTCGAAGCGATCGCTAGCTTCGATGCTGATGCTCGATCCCATCATTGATCTCGTCAACGACCGGACGCCCCTCTTCGCTCCCTGGGGGCGAATCGTCGTGATCGTCGGCCTCTTCGCCGCCGCTTGGCTCGTCTCGCGCCTAGCGGCCGTCTTCGCCCGACACCTGCTCGCGTGGCACGAACGCCGCCATGCCGACGGCGAGGCCGAGCTCTCGACCCGCGTCGCGCGCGTCAAGCGCCGCGAGACGTCTGTCGGGATCGTTCGCACAACGATCGGCTACGCGGCCTTCTCCGCCGCGCTCGTCGTCTCGCTCGGCCAGCTGATCGGTGGTGTCGACCGCCTGGCCGCGATCGCGGGAGGCGTCTTCGCCGTCCTCGTCGGCGTCTACATCGCCCAGCGCGTGCTGGTCGACCTGATCGCCGGCTTCGCCATGTTCGTCGAGCGCTGGTTCTCGGTCGGCGACACGATCGTCGTCCTCGCCAACCACGAGCTGCAGGGCGTCGTCGAGGACATGTCCCTCCGCCGGACCCGCCTGCGCGCGGTGAACGGCGAGGTCATCAACGTGCACAACTCGCAGATCACGGCCGTCCGTGTTCTCCCCTCCGGGGTCAAGGAGCTCGCGCTCGAGCTCTTCGTGAACGACCCATCGGCCGGCGTAGAGCTCGTGGAGTCCGTCCGCGGTCTCGTCCCCGAGGGACCGACCACGTTCGTCAAGCAGCCCTGGATCGAGCACGTCGAAGAGCTCTCGGACGCCCTGGTCCGCATCCGCGTGCGCCTCTCGATCGCACCCGGCCGCGAGTGGCTCGCCGAAGGCTTCGTCCCCGACCTCCTGAAGGAGAAGGCCGCTCCGGGGCTGATCGTCCACGGGCCGGTGACCCTGGCGGTCGACGACCGCGCGACGCGGAGCTTCGCCCGGGCGAGCGTCGCAACCCGCTGGGTCGCGCGCCGCGCCGAGCAGGCCCAAGCCGCCGCCTAGCCCGCTCCCGCCTCGGCGTGCGCGCCGTGATCCACTACCCGGGCCTCGAACCAGGCATGAAGCGCGGCCACGAGCCCCACAGCCTCGGATGCGAACGTAATCCGGCCGCCCGCCGGCACGTCGGCGTAGCGGACCGTCAGCCGGTCGGCGCCCGCGCGCAGAGCCGCGAGGCCCGGCATCTCCATGCCGTGGATTGCGGCGGGGTCGTCGAACCGGCCCGCTCGAAACTCCTCCGCCTCCCGAGTCAGATGATCGCGAATCAGCGCCACCTGCTCGGCGTCCGTGGGATCGTCGGCGACCACCGACTGAATGCCGCCGTTGGACTGCTTCGCGAACCGATGCGTCGTCCGCTCCAGGTCGAAGGGCATGACCCCCTCCCCACGAGCCGCCACCTGCTCGACCCGTGACTCGCCCCGAGAGGAGCCCCATAGGTAGCCGGCGAAGACGAGAATCCCCATCGCGAGCGCGGCGGCAACAGGGACTAGTCGGCTACGGCGTCGCATCGAGGGCATCGACAAGCACGCGAAGCGCGCGCTGGACCGAAGTCCGCTCGGTGTCCGGGATGCGCGCGAGGAGGCTTTCGAACTTCTCCCGCCGGGCCCCAGCCACCTCGGCCGCAACTCGCGCCCCGCGGTCGCTCAGGCGGAGACGGCGTACGCGCCCGTCGTCGTCGTCGCGCCCGCGCTCGACCCAGCCGCGGGCGATGAGCTGAGAGACGAGCCGGCTGACGGTGCTCTTCTCGAGCCGAAGTGCCGACGCCAGCTCGCTCTGGGAGACGGATTCGCGACCGTCCAGCTCCATGAGCGCGTGCGCCTCCGAGACCGACAGCGGCTTGCCGCAGGGCGTCCGGTCGGGGCGGTGCAGACCAAACGCACGGACGAAGTCCACAACGCCCTCCTGCAACCCGAACGGAGCGGAGACCGTAGACACGGTAGCAGCTTACAACCAGTTGGTTGCAAGTAGCAACTAAACGCGGAAGTGATCCCAGCCCGCGAGCTCGAGCAGCTCGCCGTCACGTCGCAACTCCACGCCCTCGCCCGCCTCGCAGCGCCCGACGACTGTGAAGTCCTCCTGAACAGGGTCGTCCGGGGCAAGCGCAGCGAGCAGCTCGTAGTCCTCGCCCAGCGTCCAGAAGGGGTCGTCGCCGACCTCCTCGATGCGCGGCGCACGCGGCACGGCGTCGACGTCGATCACGAGCCTGCACGAGGAGCGCTCGGCGATTCGCTCGGCATCCGATGCGATCCCGTCGGAGAGGTCGAGCAGCGCGTGGGCCGTCGGCGCGAGGCGGCGGGCTGCATCGAGCCGGTACGGCGGCCGCCGGTGCCGCTCGACCAAGTCGTCGAAGCCGTCGAGCCCCTGCTCGAGCGCTCGCAGGCCAGCCGCCGAGCCGCCGAGCGGGCCGGTGACGACGAGGAAGTCGCCCGGCTTCGCGCCGGCCCGGCCGGGGACGCGCGCGCTCTCCCCGACCGCCGTGACGGCGACGGTCACCCGCTCGGCCTGCGTCGTGTCGCCGCCGACGACGGCGAACCCCGGCTCGGTCAGCCCGCGGTAGAGATCAAGGACGTCCTCGACCCGAACATCGGGCACCGTCAGGGAGACGAGCAGGCCGGCCGGCTCGGCGCCCATCGCGGCCAGGTCGCTCAGGTTGACGGCAGCGGCCTTGTAGCCGAGGTCGCGCCAGGAAGTCGTCTCGAGGCGGAAATGCACACCCTCGGCAAGCGCATCCTGCGTAACGACGAACCCGTCGCCGAAGACGGCGGCGTCGTCCCCGATCCCATGCGCGAGTCCGCGCCGCTCGAGCTCCCGCAGGAGCCCGAACTCACCGAGCTCTGAGAGACGCAAGGTTCAGGACGTCCACAGGCCCCGAGCCTGCACCGACCCGATAGCCGGATCGGACTGCCTCGGCCGCGACATCGGCGGCCTCCCGGGCCGCATCCTCGAGCGACTCGCCCCGCGCCAGGAAAGCCGCGAGGCTGGCCGAGTGCGTGCACCCTGCCCCGTGCGTCGTCTCCTCGCCGTAGCGCTCCACCGGAATCGGGACGTGCCGCCGGCCGTCGAAGAGCCAGTCGACCGCCTCGGTGCCGTGCCCGCCCGTGACGATCACCGCGGCCGCCCCGAGAGCATGGATGCGCTCTGCCAGCTCCTCCCGGCTCGCCTCGTCCGAATACGGCACGCCGGCGAGGACGCACGCCTCATGCAGGTTGGGCGTGACGACGGTCGCAAGCGGGAGGAGGCGCTCGACGAGCGCGCCCACGGCGTCGTCCTCGAGGAGCTTCGCGCCGGACGCGGCGACCATGACCGGGTCGACGACGAGCGGGACCGGACGCTCCGCCAGGTAGCCGGCCACCGTCTCGATCGTGGTAGCGCTGAAGAGCATCCCCGTCTTCGCGGCGTCCACGCCGATGTCGTCGAAGACGGCGTCGAGCTGGGCGCGGATGAACGCAGGAGGGAGCTCGTGGATGGCCGTGACCGCGGTCGTGCTCTGCGCCGTCAGCGCGACGAGCGCCGACATCCCGTGGCAGCCGAGCGCGGCGAAGGCCTTCAGGTCGGCCTGGATCCCCGCCCCGCCGCCGGAGTCCGAGGTCGCGATCGTGAGACAGCGATGCACCGTCACCGCACGTCAGGCTAGTCACCAGCGGCGCTTCGTGTTCACTTCAGGGATGGCGACGAAGGAGGAGCTCTATTCGACTCCGGCCATCCGCTTGGCGAGCGCGACACGGCCTGCCTTCGTCCTCATAGCCGTCGTCGGAGCCGTGGTCGGGGTCACTGCGGACTGGCAGCCAGGCGCAATCCTGATGATCGGCGGAGTCGCGGGCGCGCTCGTCGCGCAGCTCGTCGTCGGCATCGTTGCCTACCGACGCGCGATGCGGACACCCTGGCCGGACGTGCCGCCGGTCGTCGACGACGACTGGGACTGACGTGGCAGTCGAAGCCGGTCGCTGGAGCGTTCTCCTCGAGGCAGAGGAGGTCGTGTTCCACACTGAGATCCCGGCGCGGGAGCCCCGCGTCGCCCCGCGGCCGGAGGGCCTCCACCCACGGCTGGTCGAGGCCCTCGAGCGGCGGGAGCTCTCGACCCTCTACGCCCACCAGGCACATGCCTTCGAGGCGGCGGAGCGAGGCGAGCACGTGATGACCTCCACCGGTACCGCGAGCGGTAAGACCCTCGCCTTCAACCTCCCAGTCCTGAACTCGCTGGCCGCCGACCCGAAGGGTCGCGCCTTGTACCTGTACCCGACGAAGGCACTCGCCCAGGACCAGGCGCGCTCGCTCGCCGAGTTTCGCCTGCCGCGCCTGCGTGCGGCCATCTACGACGGCGACACGCCCTCTGAGCAGCGCTGGCAGGTGCGCAAGTGGGCAAACCTGATCCTGACGAACCCGGACATGCTCCACGTCGGCGTGCTGCCCCGCCACGACCGCTGGGGCGACCTGCTCGCGAACCTCCGCTACGTGGTGGTGGACGAGGCACACGTGTATCGCGGCGTCTTCGGCTCCCACGTTGCGAACGTCCTGCGACGCCTTCGGCGGCTGGCGCGGGCTTACGGGTCGGAGCCACAGTTCGTCCTCACTTCGGCGACGATCGCGAACCCGGCCCGACTCGCGGAGGCCCTGCTCGGCGCACCTGCGGTCGTGATCGAAGGCGACGGAGCACCGAAAGCCGAGCGGACGGTTGCACTCTGGAACCCGGAGCTGCTCGACCCGGAGCTCGGACTGCGGGCGAGCGCTCTGGGCGACGCATCACGGCTCCTCGGCGGCCTCGCCTCGCTGGGGCTCCGCACGATCTGCTTCGCGAAGAGCCGCAAGGCCGTCGAGCTCATCCACCGCTTCACCGTCGATCGCGTGGAGAGCGATGTCGCGCGGCGGCTCGCGCCGTACCGCGCCGGCTATACCGCGGCGCAGCGGCGCGAGATCGAGGGGCGGTTGATGGCAGGCGACCTGCTCG